>NZ_JBFTLY010000010.1:0-145705 GCF_056396685.1 Pseudarthrobacter sp. 05T312 | reverse complement strand
GATGCGAAGTTGCAGCAGCCTGGGCCGGGCAGTGATGTTGTGGCGGTGGCGACGCGGAAGGCGTTGTTGAAGCAGCCTCTTGACGGGGGGACGGCGAAGACCGTGGGGTTTGATGGTGAGGGTGTGCCTGCGGCTCCGGTGCAGTTGGGCGGGTGTACGCATGCGGCGTGGTCGGGTGCGAACAAGTACGTCCGGGATTGCGTCAATGATGCTGATGATAAGAATGTAGCGGTGCCGAAGGCGAGTGCGTCGCCGTCGTATGTTTTCCGGGTGAACCGGGACCTGGTGGTCCTGAACGATGTGAACTCGGGGAATGTGTGGTTGGTCAACCAGAACATGCAGCTGGTGAACAACTGGGACGACGTCATCCCACCCAAGAACCAGTCCGACGACCAGGACCAGGAATCGGCGGACAACAACACCATCAACATCCTGCCGGACCGCACCAAACCCAACCGTCCGCCGGAAACCAAGCCGGACGCCGTCGGAGTCCGGCCGGGCCGCACCACCGTCCTCAGCGTCCTGGACAATGACTCCGACCCCGACGGCGACGTCCTCACCGCAGCGGTGGGGGACTCCGGACCCAAATCGGGAACGCTGGAAAGCATCTACGGCGGCACCGCCTTCCAGATCACCGTCCCCGCAGACGCCAAGCCGGGCACCGAGACCTTCAACTACAGCGCCTCGGATGGCCGCGGCCTGTCGGCCACGGGCCAGGTCACGCTCAGCGTGGTGGGGCCGGACGAAAACAAGCCGCCCAAGTTCAAGCGCGGGGAAGACACCACCATGCTGGTGGAACAGGGCAAGACCGTCAGCCAGAACATCCTTACTGACTGGATCGATCCCGACGGCGACGACCTGGTCCTGCTGGACGCCAAGGCCGACAACGACCAGGACCAGGTCAAGGTGCGGCGCGACGGCCTGCTGACCTTCCAGGATTCCGGCGCCACCGCCGGCAAGAAGAACGTCCAGGTCAGTATCTGGGACGGCCGCGCCACCGTCACGGGCAAGGTAGTGGTCAACGTGCAGCCGCCCGGAGCCCTGGCACCGGTGGTCAACGCCGACCACGTCACCGCCGTGGTGGGCCAGGATCTGGTCATCTCCCCGTTGAAGAACGACGTCGACCCCAACGGAGGTGCCCTCCGCCTGGCCCAGGTGGAAGCCAACGGCCCCGCCGAACTTGGCCCCGTCACCGACGGCGGCACCTTCACCTTCCGCAGCAGCACCCCGGGCCCCGTCTACCTGACCTACATCGCCAGCAACGGCCCCCAAAGCAGCCAGGGCCTCATCCGGGTGGACGTGGAATCCGGCAACGACGGCGGCGACCCCGTGGCGGTCCATGACGTTGCCCTGATGCCCACCGGCGGCAGCGTGTTGCTGGACCCCTTGGCCAATGACTCCGACCCCTCCGGGGGTGTCCTGGTGCTGCAGTCTGTGAGGCTTCCGGACAATGCGACGGTGTCCGTCAGCGTGATCAACCACAGCGTCCTGCGCATCACGGACATCCTGGGGACCAAGGACCCCATCCTGTTCGAATACACCATGTCCAACGGAAAGAAGTCGGCCACCGGCTCGGTCTCCGTGGTGCCGGTCCCGGCACCGGCCGTGGTGGAAGCACCCCAGCCCAAGCCGGACGAGGTGAATGTCCGCGTCAATGACGTGGTCACCATCCCCGTCCTGGACAACGACACCCACCCGCAGGGGCAGGAACTGACCGTGGACCCCGTCCTGCCGCAGGCGGTTGATCCTGCCGACGGCAAGAGCTTCGTCTCCGAGAACACGCTCCGGTTCATTGCGGGCAGCCAGCCCAAGACCGTGCGCGCCATCTACAACGCGGTGGATCCGCAGGGCCAGAAGAGCGCCGCCGCCGTGACCATCCACATCCTTCCGCTCGAAGGCGCGGAGAACTCCCGGCCGCAGCCGCGGAACCTCACCGCCCGTGTGGTGGCTGCCGGTACCGTCCGCATTCCGGTTCCCCTGGACGGCATAGATCCCGACGGCGACTCCGTGCAGCTGACCGGCATCGACAGCACCCCCGCCATGGGAACCGCCACAGTGGGCAGCAACTTCATCGACTTCACGGCAGCCGGGGACGGCGCCGGCACCGATACGTTCCGCTACAAGGTGGTGGACCGACAGGGGGCAGTGAACACGGGAACCGTCACGGTGGGCATCGCGCCCCGTGGTGACATGAACCAAAAGCCCACCCCGGTGGACGACGAGGTTCGGGTGCGCCCCGGCCGGCAGATCGCCGTCGACGCCACCGCCAACGACACCGATCCCGACGGCGACCGCATCCGCATCCTCACCGACGGCATCGAGGCCGACCCCGCCCTGCAGGCCACCGTCAGCAAGAACAGCGGCCGCATCATCCTCCTGGCCCCCAACGAGGCCGGAACCGTCAACGTGCGCTACACCATCGCCGACGACCGGGACGCCACCGCCCAGGCCACCATCCGCCTGGTGGTTGACAACGACGTGCCGCTGAAGGCGCCGATCGCCCGCGATGACCGGGTCACATCCGCCCAGGCCATGGGAAAGACCGCCGTGGACGTTCCCGTCCTGAAAAACGACGAGGATCCCGACGGCGTCGGCGAGAACCTGAAGATCAGCACGGACGCCACCACGGCCCGGCCCGGCGGCAACGGCAACATCCTGGTGGACCTCACCGAGCAGCCACAGCTCATCCCGTACACCGTGGAAGACGTTGATGGCCAGCAGTCCACAGCCATCATCTGGGTACCGGGCCTTGGCCAGCAGGTTCCCACCCTGGCCAAGGACGAGGTCCTCGAGGTCGTGGCAGGCCAGTCCGTGGACGTCGACCTGAAGGAATGGGTCAAGGTCCGGGAAGGACGTTCACCCCGGCTGACCCAGGCGGACCGGATCAAGCTCATTGGTGCCGACGGCGGCGATCCGGTGACGCGCGACGGCACCGGCCTGAAATACACGGCAGGTGCGGATTACGTAGGCCCCGGATCGCTCACGTTCGAGGTGACCGACGGGACCGGGCCGGATGATCCTGCCGGACTCAAGTCCACCCTCAGCATCCGCACCAAGGTCCTGCCGGACCCGAACAAGAACAACCCGCCGGAGCTGCTGGGCGCCAACGTGGACGTTCCCAAGGGTGACAGTGCCAGCACAGACCTTGGCAAGCTCACTTCAGATCCTGACCAGGACGACGTCGAGAAGATGAAGTACCAGCTGGTGGGGGATTCCCCGGGCGGCTTCAGTGCACGCATCGAAGGCAACACGCTTAAAGTTTCGGCGGCCGACTCCACGGCGACCGGAACCCGCGCCGCCGTGCAGGTCAAGGCCATCGACCCCCGCGGGCTCGAGGCCACGGCCACGTACCAGCTTGCCGTGACCGCCTCCAACCGGCCCAAACCGGTGGCCAACGACGACGTGCAGGACAACGCCGCCGCCGGCAAGCCGGTGACCATCAACGTGCTGGCCAACGACGCCAATCCGTTCCCCGAAACACCGCTGAAGATCATCGCCGCCAATACCGAAACGGGCAGCGGCAATGTGGGCGTCAACGGTGACTCTGTGACCGTGACACCGGCGCCGGGCTTTACCGGAACGATGGTGGTGGCCTACACGGTGGAGGACAAGACGGGGGATGCGTCCCGGCACGCCACTGCGCGTGTCCGGCTGACCGTTAAGGACAAGCCTGCAGCACCCACCACGCCGCAGGCACAGAGCGTCGGCGACCAGACGGCGCTGCTGACCTGGTCCGCGCCGGCCGACCGGGGCTCGCCCATCACCAAGTACACGGTGGTCGGCGAGGGCGGGTTCCGGCAGGAATGCCCGGCCAACACGTGCACCCTGAACAACCTGACCAACAACACCACCTACCACTTCCAGGTGACGGCCACCAACGAGTTCGGTGATTCCGACCCGTCCCCGGCGTCAGCCGATGTCCGGCCGGACGTTAAGCCGGATACGCCACAGGCGCCGTCGCTGAAGTTCGGCGACAAGCAGCTGGCAGTCAACTGGGCCGCGCCGGCCAGCAAGGGATCCCCGGTCAAGTCGTACGACCTGGAAATCTCGCCGGCGCCGGCCGGCCAAAACGCCCAGATCCAGGGGCTGACGTCAGTCAGCTACGTGTGGAAGGGCTTGCAGAACGGCGTCTCCTACAAGGTCCGGGTCCTGGCCCGCAATGACGCCAAGGACCCGTCCGAGTGGAGTCCCTATTCCGCAGCGGAGGTGCCCGCCGGAGTTCCCGCCACGCCGACGGCGCCCAGCGTCTCCCAGGCAACGCCCGTCGGTTCGCAGAGCCAGTTGCGCGTCGTATGGTCGGCCCCGAACAACAACGGCGACGCCGTCTCCTCCTACACCCTCACCACGCTCCGGGGTGGAGCGCCCGTGGCGAGCCAGCAGGTGTCCGGCACCTCGCAGAACGTCACCGTGGATAATTCGGAAACGAATTACACGTTCACGGTATCCGCCACCAACAAGGCTGGAACCAGTGCCACGAGCGCGCAGTCCGCGGCGATCCGGGCAGCCGGCAAACCTGGCACTGTCAACGCAGGAACCGTCAAAGAGAACGGGACCAGCGGCCAGCTGGACGTGACGTTCACGCCCCTGACGGATGCGCAACGCAACGGCTCCACCGCCTCCGAGATTGCCTATTCCTACAACGCCGACGGCAAGACCGGGTCGATCAAGGCCGGGGGAGGGACCATCGGCGGCATGACCAACGGCCGGGACATCACCGTGACCATCATTGCCACGTCCACCAAGAACAACATGTCCGGGGACGCCAAGGGGATTGGTACAGGTAACCCGTATGGTCCTGCCAACGCCCCCAGCGTGAACGGCACCACCTCAGCCAGGGGAGACGGCCAGGTGCACTGGACCTGGAATGA
Organism: Pseudarthrobacter sp. 05T312; assembly: GCF_056396685.1. Lineage (NCBI taxonomy): Bacteria > Bacillati > Actinomycetota > Actinomycetes > Micrococcales > Micrococcaceae > Pseudarthrobacter > Pseudarthrobacter sp. 05T312. The sequence continues at coordinate 140,837 of NZ_JBFTLY010000010.1, read as the reverse complement.
TCCGGGGACAAACGGCAGGCCGCTGAGCTACTACGAAGTGAGCATGGACGGCGGTGGCTGGCAGAACGTTGGCAAAGCGAACAAGTTTGATGCCGGAGCCGGCGGGTGGAGCACGAGCCACAAACTGCGGGTCCGTGCCTTCACGGTCACGGCAGGCGCAGTCGGCGGACCCGCCACTTCGACGTCCGGCCCGGACAACGTTCCGCCCCCGCCCACGGACTGGTACGTGACGGCCAGCCCGGTGCGCAGCTGCACGGAGCCCCGCCAGGGGACTGACAGCTACATTGCCGGCAATCCGTCCCAGTGCACCGGTGCCGGCAAGTGGCTCGATGCCGGTGCCCCGTCCACGGCGGACCGCTACCAGGTCTGGTACAAGACCTCCAACAACCCGAGCGGCATCTGGTACCACCTGAACTCCGGGATGGCGTCCGGTAACTGGCTCCGCTGCGACACCTCCAACGTGGGCTGCACCCCGCCCAAGGGCATGCCCAACCGCTAGCAACCGCATCACCCCCTGTGGGCCCGGACCTCCCGGGCCCGCAAGGAATCCCGATCCATCAAAAGGAAGAACAACTTTCATGACCATGACCATTGAGCAGGCCGAATGGTTTGCCGGTACGTTCGAAAAGCTGGTTGCCAACGTTGGGCAGGCGGTGCTGGGCAAGGAACACGTCATCCGGCTGACCTTCACCGCCATGCTGGCCGAAGGCCACGTCCTGTTCGAGGACGCGCCGGGGACCGGCAAGACCTCCCTGGCCCGCGCCCTGGCTGCCACGGTGCAGGGCTCCAACAACCGCATCCAGTTCACCCCTGACCTGCTGCCTTCCGATGTCACCGGTGTGACCATCTACGACCAGAAGACGCAGAAGTTCGAGTTCCACAAGGGACCGATCTTCAACAACATCGTCCTGGCCGACGAAATCAACCGCGCCTCGCCCAAGACCCAGTCAGCGCTGCTGGAGGTCATGGAGGAATCCCGCGTGACCGTGGACGGTGTCACGTATTCCGCCGGCCGGCCGTTCATGGTGATGGCCACCCAGAACCCGATCGAACAGGCAGGAACCTACCGCCTTCCCGAGGCGCAGCTGGACCGCTTCCTGATCAAGACCTCCATCGGCTACCCGGACCACGCGTCCACCGTCAGGCTCCTGGGCGGCAGCAACCTGAAGGACCGCTCCAAGGAACTGTCCGCCGTCATCACCACCCAGGCAGTGGCGGACATGGCCGACCTCGCCGCAACGGCACACGTGGACACCGCGGTGCTGGAGTACATTTCCAGGCTCTGCGAGGAAACCCGCAACGCCCCGGAAACCCGGCTGGGAGTTTCCGTCCGCGGTGCCCTGGCCATGGTGCGGGCCGCGAAGGTCTGGGCCGCCTCGCAGGGCCGGAACTTTGTCCTTCCGGACGACATCAAGGAACTGGCCTCCGTGGTGTGGACCCACCGGTTCGTGATGGACCCCGAAGCAGAGTTCTCTGGCGCCACCGCTGAGGCCGTGCTGACCCGGATCCTGGCCGACGTCGCCGCCCCGCAGCAGCGCACCAACGCCTGAGCCGCCCGGCTGCGGCCGAACGCCGCAGCCCCCGCCATTCCATTCCAGCGCAACAACGAAGGCACACCCCTATGTCCGACGGCACGTCCAGCGGTACCCCGTTGACCCGGTTCGCGGAGCGTTTCCAGCAACTCTTCCACCGGAACGGCCGCCCCACCCGGCTGCACCCCGCAGCGGTGTGGTCCGAGGCCAGCAGCACCGCACTCCAGGCCCTGACGCCCGCTTGGCGGTCCGTCCGGGACACCTGGCTGAAGTATGCGTGGCCGGTTCTTTCCGTGGTCAGCATCCTGGGCTGGTCCGTCCTGGCCGCCGCGATCCTGCTCTGGGCCACCGGCCAGGCCTTCGGCTGGCAGGAAGCCACGGCAGCGGCCATAGCCGCCTTCGCCATGTTCGTGATCGCCGTTGCCTTCATCCTGGGCCGGTCCGCCTACGGCGTGGTCCTGGACCTGGCCCGAACCCGGGTGGCGGTGGGGGACAGCGCCGTCGGCAGCATCGCCGTGTCCAATACCTCGGCGCGTCCCCTCCTGCCGGCCGCGCTGGAACTGCCGGTCGGCAGCACCACGGCCGTGTTCCACCTGCCGCGCATGAAGCCCGGCCAGGTCCATGAAGACCTGTTCACCATCCCCACCGCCCGCCGCGCCGTCATCGTGGTGGGACCGGTCCGCTCCGTGCGTGCGGACCCGCTGCACCTGCTGCGCCGCCAGGTCCTCTGGACCGAACCGGAGGACCTCTTCGTCCACCCGCGGACCGTAGCCCTGGCCGGTTCCGCCGCGGGCTTCATCCGGGACCTTGAGGGCATGCCCACCACGGACCTCTCCAGCGCCGACGTCTCCTTCCACGCCCTGCGCGACTACGTACCGGGCGATGACCGCAGGCACATCCACTGGAAGACCACGGCCCGCACCAACAAGCTCATGGTCCGCCAGTTCGAAGAAACCCGACGCGCCCACCTGGCCATCTCGCTGTCCATCAACACCGAGGAATACGCCTCCGAAACCGAGTTCGAGATGGCCATCTCCGTGGCCGCCTCCATCGGCCGGCAGGCCATCCGCGAGCAGCGTGAACTGGATGTCCTGACCCAGAAGGGCCCCCTGCGCTGCGAAACCGGCCGCAACATGCTCGACGACATGACCCGGATCGTCGGCGCCCCCATGCGCCGCACCGCCGTCGACCTCGCCCGGACCCTGGCCGACACGGTGCCCAACGCCTCCGTGGTCTTCTTCGTGGTGGGCAGCAACGTGACGGCAACCCAGCTCCGCTCCGCCGCCGCCTCCGTCCCGCCCGGTGTCCGCAGCCTGGCAGTAAGGGTGGAAGCCGGCGCCGCCCCCACCCGGGCGAACATCGCAGACCTTACTGTCCTGACGCTCGGCGACCTGGCCGACCTTGCCATCGTGCTGAGAAAGGCGGCCGCATGAGCACCGCACCGGGCCGTTCCCCGCAAACACAGATTCCCCCAACCCGTACCCGCCGCAAGGCGGCCACCACGGAGTCGGCCTTCATGGACGGCCAGCCGCCATGGCACTTCGTGCTCGACGCCGGGGCGCTGGTGGTCCTGCTGGGGCTGGGCCTGCTCGGCTTCGGCCTGAGCTTCGGCGGGGACCCGTACTACCTGCTGTCCGGGTTCGGCGGCATCGTCCTGGGCCTGGGCATCGGCGCAGCGAACGCCCACCTGCGCCTGGGCCTGCTGATCACCACGGCCCTGGCCCTCGCCGCGTACCTGGTCCTCGGAACCTGGCTGGCGGTGCCCGATGCTGCCATTGCCGGATTCGTCCCCACCCTTGATTCGCTGCGGACCCTGCTCCTTGGCGTCGTCTTCGCCTGGAAGGACATGCTCACGGTAGGCGTGCCGGTGGGGACGGCCGGCGGGGTGCTCATCGTCCCGTTCCTCAGCTCGCTGATCACGGCGCTCGTGGCCGCGCTTCTGACCTGGCGCGCCAAAAGCCCTTACCTGCCCCTCCTGCCGGTCCTGGTCCTGTTCGTCACCGGCATCGCCTTCAGCACCAACGCGGCGTTCCTGACACTGGAACGCGGCGTCGGCCTGACCGTCCTCGGCATAGCCTGGGCCACCTTCCGCCGCGACGCCCTAAGGCGGAACAACACCCGCCGGGTGGCGGTCAACAACCCGCAGACGGACACGGCCGCCGGACGCCGGGCCAGGATCCGCCGGCTGGGCATGGCGGCGGGGGTCATCGCCGCCAGCGTGGGGGTCACCGCGGTGGCCGCTCCGCTGGTCAGCGCAGGGGAGGACCGGAAAGTCCTCCGCAACGTGGTGGTGCCCCCGTTCGACCCCAAGGACTACATCACGCCCCTGGCAAGCTTCCGGACGTACGTGAAGGACAAAAAGGACGACACCCTGTTCGTGGTCAAGGGCCTCCCGAAGGACGGCCGGGTCCGGCTCGGCGCCCTGGATGCCTTCAACGGGACCAACTACAACATGGACCCCAACGGCTCCGGAAACTTCAGCAAGGTGGGCGATGCGAAATCCATCAACACCCTCGCCGACTCCTCCGGTGTGGTGCCCACCAACGACTACTCGATCAGCATCAACATTGAGGACTACCAGGGCTACTTTGTCCCCGGCGGACGGAAGACCACCGGCATCAGTTTTGACCAGTCCGGCTCCGCCGCCGCTGCGGGCCTCTACTTCAACCCCGGCTCCGACACCGCGGTGACCACCAGTGGGCTGTCCCGCGGCGACTCCTACAGCGTCCAGGTCTCCGATCCCGTCAAGCTCGAGCATGGCCAATTGACGCAGTACGACTTCGCCAAGGTTTCCCTCCCGGACGCGCTGGAGGTGCCGCCGGTGGTGGGATCCCAGGCCAACGACCTGTCCGCCGATGCGCCCACGGCCATCGACCGGGTCCGCCAGATCGAAGCCCACTTCCAGAAGACCGGGGCGTTCAGCAACGGCCTGGTCAGTGAGGGCCAGCTGCCCAGCGTCTCCGGGCACGGCTCGGCCCGTATCCGCAGCCTGCTCACGGCCAAGCAGATGCTTGGTGACGATGAGCAGTACGCGGTGGCCATGTCCCTGATGCTCCGGCACCTGGGCATCCCCTCCCGGGTGGTGATGGGCTTCTACCCTGAACCGACCAGCCCGGAGAACGGCGCCGGCGAGGTGAAAATCACCGGCAAGGACGTCCACGCCTGGGTTGAGGTGGCCTTTGAACGGGTCGGCTGGGTCAGCTTCGATCCCACCCCGCCCAAGGACAACATTCCCATCCCGCCGGACCCCGAGAACAAGTCCAAGCCCAAGCCGCAGGTGCTGCAGCCGCCGCCCCCGCCGCAGGAGCCGGCGGACCTGCCGCCGGACTCTTCACCGGACGCGCTGGATGCCGACCAGAAGAAGAACAACCCGTGGCTGTTCTGGGGTGCCCTCCTGGGTGCCCTGGGCGTCGTCGCGATCCCGCTGGTGATCCTGGCGCTGCCGCTGCTGCTGATCGGACTCTTGAAGGCACGACGACGGAAGTCGCGTTTCCGCGACGGGCACCCCGCCCAGCGTGTGGGCGGAGGGTGGAACGAGGTGGTGAGCCTCGCGACAGACCTGGGCGCCGCCGTCGACACCCGTTCGACGCGGCGCGAAAGCGCCGCCGTGCTGGCCGAAGCGTTCCCTGCCACCCAGGGGACCACCACCATGCTGGCGCGGCGGGCTGACGCCTCCATCTTCGGAGCCGGGGAGCCCACCGAGGAGGAGGTCCGCGAGTACTGGACCATCGTTGACGGGTCACTCAAGGAAATGACCTCGGGCATGGGATTCTGGCGGCGGCAGCAGGCACGGTTCTCGCCGCGCTCGCTGCTGGCCGACGCCCGGACCGCTATGAACTCCGGCAACGGACTCAAGCTGCGCGGCGGCCGTGTGGCGCTCCCCGCGGTGGGCGGAATCCTGGCTGCGCGCCGCCGTCGCCTCGCCGGCGGAAGCGCTGCGGGGAAGGCCGCCGGAACGCCGACCCCATCATCGGCACCCCAACCGGAGACCCCGCAGCGCGAAGAGCCCGGACCCGAACAGCAGAAGCCAGACCAGCAAGGACCCAGCCCGCAGTGATGCCCGATCCCGAACGCTGCCCGCGCTGCCAACAGCAGATCCGGGCGGGCGCCACCTTTTGCACTGCCTGCTGCGCGCCGCTGCCCAACCGGGCCGCACGCCGGACCCGCACCCCGGATCCTGTGATGGGCTATGACAGGAGCGGTGCCCTGGGCGCGCGCCCCGAGCACGCCCCCGGGATTCCCGGTACTATCCCGGTAGTAGAAAGCCCCCCGGCAGGTCGGCCGGCGGGCACAGCACAAACGGGCCCCGCGGGCAGGAACAGCGCGCATGCGGGTGCCGGGCCGGGCATGACCGGCGGTTCCACCAGGGTGGAAGCCGCTCCAGGGGGAGGAACGGGAATGGCAGTGAACCTTGAGCTTGTTCCGGCTACGGCGGGCAAGCGGCTTGGCGCCGCCGTCATCGACTGGCTGCCCGGGGTGGCGGTGCTGGTGGTGGCGTTCGCCATCGGATTCGCCGGGATCACCCGGACCAGGAGCGGTGGCTTCATTGTGTACGACACCTCGTCCCTGGTGCTGTTTGGCGGCATTGGCCTGGGCCTCACCCTGGCCTACCTGTTCGTGGTGCTCGGGCTGGAAGCCCGGACCGGCAAGACGCCCGGCAACCTGGCCATGGGCATCCGCAGTGCGGACCAGGACGGCTACGCACCCGGCGCGGGCGCTGTCTTCCTGCGCGGCCTCATCACCGGGGCAGGCATCCTCCTGTTCCTGCTCGCGGCAGTGCTGGTAGTGGTCTTCAAATGGTTTGACGCCGCCCTGTTCATCCTCGGCCCCCTGCTCCTGGTGGGTGCGGCGTGGGCTGTGCTGGTGGTGGTTTCCAACCGGTGGGACAAGAACGGCGGCCTCCGGGGCTGGAACGACACCGCTGCCAAGACCCTGGTGTTCGACGTCAACGCCGGAAGGGACCCCATCACCACCGGCGGCATCCAGGGGCCTTACAGCTTCGCCCCCATGGACCTGCCGCCCGTGCAGCAGGTGCTCTCCCCAGTGGCAGGCGCCAAGCCACGGCACCCCGCGGCCACCGAAGCGTCACCCTCCCCGGCAGCGCAGCCTCCGGCCTCCTACGCCGCGGCGCCGGTGGCACCGGCGCCGCAGGTCAACGGACCCCAGGCGTCCTCGCCCCAAGCACCAGCGCCGTCGGCCACCATGCCGTCCCAGACCATGCCCTACACGTCGCCGGCGTCCTTCGCGCCGCCCGCGGTCGATTCCCAGGGCGTTCCCCCGGGGCACCGGGTGCCTTCGCAGCACGTGGACGACGACGTCGAACGCACCCAGGTCCGTCCCGGCGCCGGCGGCCCCGCCCAGGTGGCCGTCCTCCGCATCCGCCTGGACGACGGCCGCGACTTCCAGCTGGACCGCAGCGTCCTGGTGGGCCGAAACCCGGTGGGGCAAACGGGCGAACAGCACGCCCAACTGCTGGCCGTGGACGATCCCGGGCGCTCCATCTCCAAAACGCACCTGCACCTGCTCACCGACGGCGCGGGCATCTGGGTGACGGACCGGCAGTCGACCAATGGAAGCGCCGTCACCACCCCGGACGGCCTGCGCACCCCCCTGGTGCCGGGCGTCCCCACGTTTGTTACCCCCGGCTCCAGCGTGCACTTTGGAGACCGTACCTTTTACCTAGGACAGGCATGAACCAGCACCCCGCCAGTGTTTCCCCCACCATCCAGCCGGGGCCGGGCCTCAGCCTCACCTACGGCTACGGGACGGACAGGGGACTCCGCCGGGAACTGAACGAGGATTCCTACATCGCCGCCGACCCGGTCTTTGCCGTGGCCGACGGCATGGGCGGCCATGAAGCCGGCGAAATAGCCAGCGGCCTCTGCGTGCGCGCCCTGGCCGAAATGCCCCAGGTCACCACCGGGGAGCGGAACATCACGGCGTCCCTCCTCCAGCAGTACCTGGTCCGCGCTGACGCCTCCATCCGCGAAGCCACCGGCGCCCGCGCCGGGACCACCCTGACCGGGGCCGTGGTGGTGGAACAGATGGGCATGCCGTACTGGCTGGTGCTGAATATCGGCGATTCGCGCACCTACCGGCTCAGCCAGGGCCGGTTCGAACAGATCAGCGTGGACCACTCAGAGGTCCAGGAGCTTGTGGACGCCGGCGAGATCACCGCCCAGGAAGCCACCGTCCACCCCCGGCGCCACGTGGTGACCCGGGCCCTGGGCACGGGCGATGAGACAGAGGCGGACTACTGGCTCCTCCCCGTGCAGGAAGGCGACCGGGTGCTGGTCTGCTCCGACGGCCTCACCGGGGAACTGGCGGACGAGGACATTCTCCGGATCCTCAGCAGCGCCACGGAGCCGCAGGACGCAGTGGACGCCCTGATCCAGGCTGCCCTGCGCAGCGGCGGCCGGGACAACGTGACGGCAATCGTGGTGGACGCCCGGAACGTCGCGCACGACGACGGTGCCGGCACCACCGCGCCCCGCCACGCGCCGGTGGACGGTGACGAAGTGACGCTGCCGCGGCCCCCGGCGTCGGAGGCGGTAACAGAGCCCCTGCCCGAACCCGTTGACGCCCGCGCGGACCAGGACGGGGAGCCCGGCCGATGACGGGCGCAAGCTACACCCCCGGCACCTGGCTGGGCATTGTCCGGTCAGGGACCGCAGTCCTGCTGGCCCCGGAAACACCGGCGGAACTCGCCGGGGCCATCTGGGACCTCCTGGGTTCCCGCCCCGAGCCGCACGAGGTCCTGGCCGCCGTCACCAGCAGTTCCGGCGGGTCACTGACCCGGATACCGTCGTTCGGCATCCTCGATTTCAACGGGTCACTCCGGGTCTTCCTCCGCGGCGGGCTCGACCTCGCCGTGGAGCAGCCCGGCGGACCGGTGGATCTCGACGGGCGCGATGTGACCACCTGGACCGAGCGCATGTTCGTGGTGCCCGGAAAGTGCCGGCTGACCATCGCCGGCGGCACGGATACCGCGGGGCACGGTGCCGGCAGCCCCGGACGTCCGCTGGTCGGGCTGCCACAGCCTGGACTGCCACTGCCCGAGCTTCCCCTGGGGGAGGGCGTGGTGCTGCTCCAGTCCCTGACCCTGGGCGCGCCGTCCGGCCCCGCCGCCGTCGCCGCTCCAGCCCCAGCGGAGCGCGAAGCATCCATGGGCACTCCGGCCGGTGTTGACGGCCCATTCGCCGTGAATTCTTCCGGGGAGGTGGACGGTCCCGCCGACATCGACCAGCCCCTTGCCCCGGAAGTGCCAACGGGTGGGGGCCAAACATCCGATTCCCCCGTCGGGACCGCTACTGCCATGCCGGCCGCAGCCGCCGCTGACCCGCAGCAACCAGACGCGCTGCCCGATCCCGAACCCGCCGTGCGCCACCTTGATCCGGAAGCCACCATCGCTCCCGGCGCGATCATGGACGCCGACGGAGAGCTTCTCGAAGAAGCCGGCGACGAAGACTCGGCCGGCCTTGGCGACCCAGGACCGGAGCTGCCCGGTTCCGGTACAACCGGGGCGGAACCAACCGCCCCCGCGGCGGGCCACGCCGATGCCGCACCCGCCGTGGAGATGACCACGTCCTACGACCACCTGTGGGACCGCACCGTGATGCGGAACATCGAGGACGCCGCCGTCCGCGAGGACCCCGACGCCGACTCCGGGCACGTGGTGCCGCAGCAGCAGCCGGCGCTGGCCGCCGCCGAACCACTGCCCGCCCTCGGGACGGCAGGGGAGGCGGACCCGGCGGGCTCCTCCGCAGAACCGGCGGCAGCGGAAGCCGGAGCACCGGAAGCCGGCCCCGCGCCTGCCAGCCCGGACGGTGCCGAAGGACCCCGGACCAGCCCGGACGGTGCCGCTGCAGGTCCGCCCCGTCCTGGGTCGGCTGGAGTGCTCATCGACTCCGTCCCCTGGCGCACCGGGGGAGCAGCACCCGCGCCCTCCCGCCCCGAGGGCCAGCCGTCTGTCCAGGTACCGGCCCCGGTAGCCGGCCACGACCCGGTACCCGCCCCGGCTCCGGAACCCGCACCCGTCCAGGCTCCCGTCGCAGACCATGGGCCGCAGGCGCACCCGCCTGCCCCGGGCCGGCAGCCCGACCCAGGCTTCGACCCTGACCACGACGGGCAGACGGTCATGAAGAGCAGCCTCGCCGGAACCGCGGGCCCGGCCTCAAACGCACCCGCGGCGCAGCAGGCTGCGGGCGATGGTCCGCTGGTGCTGGCCCGCGTCTGCGCCCAGGGCCACGCCAACCCGCCCACCCGCGCCCAGTGCAGCGTCTGCGGGGCCGCCCTGTTGCCCGATGCGGTGCAGGTGGCTCGTCCCAGGCTGGGGCGGATGCGGCTGTCCACCGGAGACCTGCTGGACCTCGACCAGTCCATGGTGATCGGCCGCCAGCCGTCGGTGTCCCGGGTCCAGGGCGGCGTGATGCCGCGCCTGGTGCAGGTGGCAAGCCCGGGCGGTGACATCTCGCGGTCCCACGTGGAGGTGCGGCTTGAGGGCTGGCACGTGATGCTCTGCGACCTCAAGGCCACCAACGGCACCGTCCTGGTCCGCGAAGGCCAACCGCCCCGCCGTCTCGCCCAGAACGAGATGGCCATCCTGCTCGACGGCGACATCGCCGAGCTGGGCGACAACATCTCATTGCGTTTTGAGGAGATTCCTTGAGTTCCAAACGGCCCGTTGCGCCGCCGCCCCGCATTCCGGGGTTCACCTACATCAGCCTGCTCGGTTCGGGCGGCTTTTCCGACGTCTACCTCTACGAGCAGGACAGGCCGCGCCGGAAGGTCGCCGTCAAGGTGCTGCTCTCGGACCTGAAGACCGAGGGCGCCCGCCGGCGTTTCGAGTCCGAGGCCAACCTCATGGCCCAGCTGTCCTCGCACCCCTACATCGTCACCATTTTCGAAGCGGAAGTAACCGACGACGGGCACTCCTACCTGGCCATGGAGTACTGCTCCCGGCCCAGCCTGGACGTGCGGTACCGGCGCCAGCGCTTCAGCGTTGATGAAGTCCTGGCCGTCGGCATCCAGGTGGCCTCCGCCGTCGAAACCGCCCACCGCGCCGGCATCGCCCACCGCGACATCAAGCCCGCCAACATCCTGGTGACGGACTACAACCGTCCCGCGCTGACCGACTTCGGAATCTCCGGCACCCTTGCCGGGGACTCCGACGACGACTCCGGCATGTCCATTCCCTGGTCCCCGCCGGAACAGTTCCGCGACGGCAGTGTTGACGGCGTCATGGTGGACGTGTGGGCCCTCGGCGCCACGCTGTACACCCTGCTCGCCGGCCGGTCGCCCTTCGTCATGCCAGGGGCGGACAACTCACAGCGCGAACTGATCAACCGGATCAGCAACACCCCGCTGCCCCGGCTGGGCCGTCCGGACGTACCGGAGTCGCTGGAACTGGCCCTGGCAACGGCCATGGCCAAGTCGCCGCAGTCCCGGTACTCCTCCGCCCACGCCTTCGCCCTGGCCCTCCAGCGCATCCAGGCCGAACTCAACCTCTCCGTCACGCCCTTCGAGGTCCTTGAAGAACCCCAGCAGGAGGAGAGCCACCCGGACGACGGCACGGAGGAGACGCGCGTCCGCAGCATTGCCGCCATCGATCCCGAACGCACCGGCAGCGCGCCCACCTTCCCGGCCCGCACCCGGCCCAACGCAACCGGTGCCGGTGCCGACGCCACGGGACGCCGCGGTGGTGCCCTCCCGCCGTCGTCCTTCACTCCCGCCGGCCCCGACCAATGGCGGCAGGCCCCCGCTGTGCCCTCCATCCCGGCGGGTCCCGCCGGGACCAACGGGCCCGGAGCAGGCGCGGCCGACGGCGGCGGCCAGGGGGAGTGGGCACAGTCCACCGTCCTGCGCGGCAGCACCGGCGCGGCGAACTATGGTGCCCCGGTCAGCGACGGCGCGGGGCCTGACACCTACACCGCCGACGCAACCGTGCATCGGCCCGTGAACGTGGACCAGCCCCAGGCAGAGCCGGCGGCAGACCATGGCAAGCGCAACCTCTGGCTTGCGCTGGCGGGCGGAACCCTCCTGGCCCTGGCGGCGGTGGTGGGCATCGTAGTGGCCAACACTGCGACCGGGACGCCCAAGGCAGTGGACACCCAGCAGGTCAGCAAGCCGCCGGCCGACGCCGTGGACAGCGGCACCGTCCCCAGTGTTGAAGGCCTCACGGCATCACGAAAGCCCGAAGATCCAAACACCATCATCTTCTCCTGGACCAACCCGCAGCCCAGGGAGGGCGACTCCTACAAGTACCGCTCCAAATCGGCCAAGGCGGACGGGCCCTTCGAAACCACAAAGGTACCTAAAACCTTTGTTTCCGGGTTCGGCCCCACTCCCATTTGCCTGGAAGTGATCCTGGTGCGGGCCGACGGCAGCGCCTCGCCGGAAGGCCCGGACTCCGTCGCCTGCCTGCAGGACTAGCCAGCTGATGACGCAAACACATTGCCCACTGAGGAGGCACAGATCATGGGGGATCTAGCAATAGATTTCTGTGGCGAATGGTACGAGTTATCGGATGAGGACATCTTCAATATCGGCCGCGAAGGCGACCTTGAAGTGGATGACAACCCGTACCTGCACCGGCAGTTCCTGCAGGTGGCCCGCTACGACGGCATCTGGTGGCTCAGCAACGTGGGCAGCATGCTGTCCGCTACCGTGGCTGACGCGTCCGGGGGCATGCAGGCGTGGTTGTCGCCCGGTGCACGGATTCCGTTGGTGTTCAGCCACACCAACGTCATCTTCACGGCCGGGCCCACCACCTACGAGTTTGCCGTGCACCTGAAGACGCCGTCCTTCCGGCAGGAAGCCCGGGAGGATGCCAGCAGCGGTGACACCACCATCGGCCCCGTGGTCTTCACCGACGCCCAGAAGGCGCTGATCGTCGCCCTCGCCGAGCCGGTGCTCCGGCGCGAAGGCACCGGTTTCAGCACCATCCCGTCCTCGGCGGCCGCCGCCAAGACCCTGGGCTGGGCGCTGACCCGCTTCAACCGCAAGCTGGACAACGTCTGCGACAAGCTGGACCGCGTTGGCGTGGTGGGCCTGCGCGGAGGCGGCGGCAAGCTTGCCACCAACCGCCGCGCCCGGTTGGTGGAACACGCGGTCACCACGCACCTGGTGACCCCTGATGACCTGTACCTGCTCGAAAAGATGAGGGGCGTGGACGAAGGATGAGGATCCGGCTGACACTCCGCCGCGAACCCGCCGACGCCAAGGACCTGGCTGTCACGGTGGACGGCCTGGCCACCGTGGCCGACATCGCCACCGTGCTCTGGGCGGCCGACCCCGACCGCAAGGGCACGCCCGCGCCGGACAACCTTTCCCTGCGCATCGACGAAGCCTTCGTGGGCGCCGGCATCACCGGAAACGTCCTGGCCCGGGAGGACAACCTCCTCGAATCGGGCCTGCGCCCGGGCTCCGTGGTCTCGCTGGCCCAGGTGAGCGGGCAGTTCCACGAACCCGGAGCCAGCCGTGGCCCTGCTGCGGCCACGCTGCGCGTGTTGTCCGGGCCCGACGTCGGCCGCGAATTTTCGCTGCCCACCGGAACCAGCTACATCGGCCGGGACCGGGACGTGGACATCCGCCTGACGGACCCGCTCACGTCCAAGCGGCACGCCCGGATCACGGTGGGCGAGAGCATCGAGATCGTGGACACCAATTCCGCCAACGGCCTCCTGATGGACGGCCTGCCCGTCACCCGGGCCACCCTGAACTCGTCCGACACCGTGACCCTGGGGGACACCACCGTCACCGTGGTGCCGCTGGGGCACAACCACGCGGCAGCGCCGACGTCGCCCCTGGTTGACTTCAACCGCTCCCCGCGCGTTGTGCCCCGCTTCGACGTGCCCAAGCGCGTCCTTCCTGCCGGGCCCAAGCGCCCCGAGGACCATCCCTTCCCGTACATCATGCTGGTGGCACCCCTGATGATGGGCGCGGTGATCTTCGCGGTCACGCAGAACGTGCTGTCCATGGTGTTCATGCTGATGATGCCCCTGTTCATCGTGGGCCACTACGTGGACACCAGGATGCGGACGCGGAAGCAGCAGAAGGAACAGCTCAAGCAGTTCCGCGCCTCCATGGCTGCGTTCCGGCAGGACCTGACCGAACTGCAGCAGGTGGAAAGGGCGGTCCGGCTCCAGGAAGCACCGTCCGTCAGTGACACCGTGGATGCCATCTACAAGCTTGGGCCTTTGCTGTGGACGCACCGGCCCGAGCACTCCTCCTTCCTGGGCCTGCGCTTTGGACTGGGGACCGCGCCCTCCCGCATCCCGCTGGAGGAACCCTCCAACAATGACACCGAGGTCCAGTTCGCCCGCGAGATCCAGGACTGCATCAAGCAGTTCAGCGAGATCGAAGGCGTCCCCGTGGTCTCCCAGCTGCGCACCTCCGGCGCCCTGGGCATCGCCGGCGCCCGCGGCCTGGTGGACGACGTTGCCCGCGGCATGGTGCTGCAGCTCGTGGGCCTGCATTCACCCGCCGAGGTGGTCCTGACGGCCATCACCTCCGCCCAGTCCCGCGAACGGTGGAACTGGCTGCAATGGCTGCCGCACGTGGGCTCGGGGCACAGCCCGCTGGGCGGGGACCACCTGGCCGCCGGCTCCGCCGGCGGTTCGTCCCTGCTGGCCCGGCTGGAGGACCTGGTGGATGCCCGCGAAGCGGCCGCCAAACGGACCGCCCCGGAACTGCGCCCCGGCATCGACCCCGTCAAGCATGAACTCGAAGAGCCGGTCCTTCCCTCGGTGCTGGTCATCGTGGAAGACGACGCTCCCGTGGACCGCGGCCGGCTCACCCGGCTGGCGGAACGCGGGCCCGACTCCGGCGTCCACGTCCTGTGGGTGGCCACCGACATCCAGGCCCTGCCCGCCGCCTGCCGCGACTTCATGGTGGTGGACGGCGACCACGGCACCACCACCGGACAGGTGCGCCTGGGCCGCCACACCTATCCCGTCAGCTGCGAGAGCGTGGACGCGGAACTCGCCGCCCAGCTCGCCCGGATGCTCGCGCCCGTGGTGGACGTGGGCAAGCCCGTCAACGACGACTCCGACCTGCCGCGCGCCGTGTCCTACGCAACGCTGATCGGCAAGGACTTCCTGGACAACCCGCAGTCCGTGGCCGAGCGCTGGACGGAAAACAACTCCGTGCACGCCACCGCGGTGGCGAACCGCAAGGACAACGGCACGCTCCGGGCCCTGGTGGGCTCCAAGGGCATCGAGCCGCTGTACCTGGACCTGAAGAACGAGGGGCCGCACGCGTTGGTCGGCGGCACCACCGGCGCGGGCAAGTCCGAGTTCCTGCAGTCCTGGGTCATGGGCATGGCCGCCGCCTACAGCCCGGACCGGGTCAGCTTCCTGTTCGTGGACTACAAGGGCGGCGCCGCATTCGCGGACTGCATCAACCTGCCGCACACCGTCGGGCTGGTCACCGACCTGTCCCCGCACCTGGTGCGCCGTGCCCTGACGTCCCTGCGCGCGGAGCTGCATTACCGTGAGCAGCTGCTGAACCGGAAGAAGGCCAAGGACCTGCTGGCCCTGCAGCGCGAGGCAGACCCGGAAGCCCCGCCGTACCTGATCATCATCGTGGACGAGTTCGCCGCCCTGGCCAACGATGTTCCCGAGTTCGTGGACGGGGTGGTGGATGTGGCCGCCCGTGGCCGCTCCCTGGGCCTGCACCTGATCCTGGCCACCCAGCGGCCCGCCGGCGTCATCAAGGACAACCTCCGCGCCAACACCAATCTCCGGGTTGCGTTGCGCATGGCCGATGAGGACGACGCCACGGATATCCTCGGCGTCCCGGACGCCGCCTACTTCGACCCCGCCATTCCGGGCCGCGGTGCCGCCAAGACGGGGCCCGGCCGCATCCAGGGGTTCCAGACCGGCTACGCCGGCGGCTGGACCACCGACAAGCCGCAGCGGCCCCAGATCGACATCGTGGAAATGGCTTTTGGTTCCGGTCCCAGCTGGGAAGCGCCCGCCCCTGACAAGCCCGTTGCCCAGGAACCGGCCGGCCCCAACGACATTGCCCGGATGACTTCCACCATCGTGCACGCAGCGGACACCCTGGCCATCCAGCCGCCCCGCAAGCCATGGCTGGACGAACTGGCCAAGACCTACGACTTCTCCAAGCTGCCCAACCCCCGCACTGACGAACAGCTCCTGCTCGGCGTGGCCGACGACCCCGTGCACCAGGACCAGCCCACCGTGTTCTACGAACCGGACCGGGACGGCAACATGGCCATCTACGGAACGGGCGGTTCCGGCAAGTCCGCAGCCCTGCGCGGCATTGCCATTGCCGCTGCCGTCACCCCGCGCGGCGGCCCGGTCCACGTGTACGGCATCGACTGCGGCTCCTCCGGGCTGCGGATGCTGGAAGAGCTTCCGCACGTGGGCGAGATCATCAACGGCGACGACGTGGAACGAGTTGGGCGGCTGCTGCGCCTCCTCCGCGACATCGCCGAGCTGCGGTCCGCACAGTTCGCTGAGGTGCGGGCGTCCACCATCGTGGAGTACCGGAAGCTGGCCAACCGGCCGGACGAGAAGCGGATCTTCGTGCTGGTGGACGGCATGTCCGCGTTCCGGGAAGCCTACGAGCACAGCAAGCTTTCCGGGCTCTGGGACATCTTCCTGCAGCTGGCCACCGACGGCCGCACGCTGGGCATCCACCTGGTGGTGACGGGGGACCGGCCCAACGCCGTCCCCGCGTCGCTGCTCGCCTCCATCCAGCGCCGGCTGGTGCTGCGCCTCTCCAACGAGGACGACTACATCTCCATGGACGTGCCCAGGGATGTCCTCACCGCCACGTCGCCCCCGGGCCGCGGCCTGCTGGACGGGCTCGAAGTCCAGCTGGCCGTGCTGGGCGGCAACTCCAACCTGGCGCTGCAGGCCCGGGAAGTCCACAAGCTCAGCGAAGCCATGCTGCGCCAGGGCCTCGATACCGCACCTGGAATCGAACGGCTGCCCGAGCAGGTGGACCTGGACGTCCTGCCCGCCGGCAGCCCGGACCTGCCGGTGGTCGGCGTGGACGACGAATCCCTGCAGCCCGCGGAGATCATGGCCCGCGGCCCGCTGCTGCTGGCGGGCCCCCCAGGCGCCGGCCGGACCGTGGCCCTGGTGACCCTGGCCTACGCCCTGCGCCGGTCCAACCCCGCCACCGAGCTGATCTACCTCGGATCCCGCCGGTCCGCCGTCGCCTCCCTCCCCATCTGGAACCGCTCGGTGGTGGGACCTGACGACCTCGCCGAGGTGGTGGAGGACCTGGTGGAGCATTCCACCGGTAATCCCGGAGCTGTGGCGTTCTTCATCGAAGGCCTGACGGAGTTCACGGACACCATCGCCGAATCAGGGATGGCGCAGCTGGTCACCGCTTCATTGAAGGCGGACCAGTGGGTGGTGGGCGAGTCCGAATCCTCCACCTGGTCCAGTGCCTGGCAGCTTGCCCAGCCGTTCAAGTCCGGGCGCCGGGGCCTGCTCCTCAACCCGGGCGACATTGAAGGCGACAGCCTGCTCAACACCTCGCTGGGCCGGGTGAGCCCCGACTTCATCCCGGGCCGTGGGTACGTGGTGGGACGCGGCAAGGCACGGAAGATCCAGGTGGCCCTGCCGCCCGAAAACCGGGACTGAGCAGGACCAATGACGGCGGGGCCGCTGCTGCGGCGGATTTGCGGCCCCGCCAGGCGCTGTAGAAGACTACCGGGGACACCAGAAAGCCGCGGTGGGGGGCTGCGCGCATCGAAAGGTAGCAATGACCCCGTCCGCTCCGATCCTCCATGCCGTCTCGACGACGGCTTCAGCAGCTGCCCTGGCTCTAGCTCTTGGCTTCTTCCCGGCCGGGCCCGCGCTCGCCGCCGCCACCGCGCCCTCGCCAACTCCGGCGTCGGACACCCAGGCCCCATCAGACTGCGGGTTGGTCTGCGTACCCATCCTCGCCAGCAGCCCCGACGCGGGCCAGACCGGGCGGCCGCGGAAATCCAGGGACCCGGTCCCGCCGCCGGCCCAGCCGGCACCTCCCGCCGGAGTGCCTGCCCCTACACTCCAGCCCGTCCAGCCCCAACCGGCGCAGCCTGACGTCCCGGCCCCGGACCCGGCCCAGCTGCCGGCAACGGTGGCGCCGGACCCGGAGGGGGCCGCTGCCACGGAATCGCCGTCGGCCACAGCGGGCTACCGCCCACCCACCGGCCCCTCGAGCGGGCAGGACTGGAACAGCCCCGTCACCCGCTCCGGCGGGCCGACCCAGATGGCTGCCGTGGCTCCCGCCGGCGGTGAGGGCCCGGGTGGACCGGCCCTCGGACCCATCGCCCTGGGCACGCTGCTGGTGGGCACTTCCGCCGGTGCCTTCGCCGTGTGGAACCGGAACCGGCTCCGGTCGCACTGAGCCCGGGCGGGTGCCACGCCGTGCTGCCCCACGGCTGTCGGAGGTGTAGGGCAAGATAGGTCTGTGAGCACAGGACCAGGACCCGCAGAACAGACCGCCACCCGGACCACGGCACCGCACCAGCCCGAAGCGGTACCCACAGAGGCCATCCGCGAGGAATACGAAAACCTTGCTGACCTGGTCCGGAAGTACCGGTTTGCGTACTACCAGGAGGACGCGCCCCTGGTATCGGACGCCGAGTTCGATTCGCTCTTCCGCCGCCTCGAGGAGATCGAGGCGCTGCACCCCGGGCTCGTCGCCAACGATTCACCCACCCAGGAAGTGGGCGGCGAGGTGTCCGCCGCCTTCGCGCCGGTGGAACACCTGCAGCGCATGTACAGCCTGGAGGACGTCTTCTCGCTGGAGGAGCTTGAGGCCTGGCTCAACCGGGCCGAGGCCAGCATCGAAAAAATCGGCGACGGCGGCGCCAATGCTGCCTGGTTGACCGAACTGAAGATCGATGGCCTGGCGGTCAACCTCCTGTACCGCGACGGCAGGTTGGTGCGCGCGGCCACCCGCGGCGACGGCACTACCGGCGAAGACATCACCCACAACCTGCTCACCATCAAGGAAATCCCGCAGGAGCTGCGCGGCAGCGGTTTTCCCGCGGAAATGGAAGTGCGCGGCGAGGTCTTCATCCCGTCCAAGGCCTTCGCCGAGTTCAATGAGGCCCTGATCGAAGCCGGCAAGGCTCCGCTGGCCAACCCACGCAACGCCGCAGCAGGTTCGCTGCGGCAAAAGGATCCGGCAGAGACGGCCAAACGGCCGTTGAAGATGTTCGTCCATGGCATCGGCGCCCGGGAGGGCCTGGCCGCCGGCAGCCAGTCGGAAACCTACGGCCTGCTGAAGGAGTGGGGCCTGCCGGTCAGCCCGTACTTCGAGGTCCTGGCCGCCCGGGACGACGTCCTGGCCTTCATCAAGCGGTACGGGGACCAGCGCCACAAGCTGCTCCACGAAATCGACGGCATCGTCATCAAGGTGGATGATTTCGCCACCCAGCGGGCCCTGGGCAACACCACCCGCGTTCCGCGCTGGGCCGTGGCGTACAAATACCCGCCGGAGGAAGTCCACACCAAGCTGCTGGATATCCAGGTCAACGTGGGCCGCACCGGCCGCGTCACGCCCTACGGCGTCATGGAGCCGGTCAAGGTTGCCGGATCCACCGTGGAAATGGCCACCCTGCACAACCAGGACGTGGTCAAGGCCAAGGGCGTCAAGATCGGCGACATCGTCGTCCTGCGCAAGGCGGGGGACGTCATCCCCGAAATCGTGGGCCCGGTCCTGAACCTCCGGGACCAGCAGGACCCACCGGTACGCGACTTCGTGATGCCCACCGAGTGCCCTTCCTGCGGTACCCCGCTGGCACCTGCGAAGGAGGGGGACGTGGATGTCCGCTGCCCCAACGCCAGGTCCTGCCCGTCCCAGCTGCGGGAGCGGGTGTTCCATGTAGCCGGCCGTGGCGCCTTCGATATCGAGGCCCTGGGTTGGGAAGCGGCCATCGCACTGACGCAGCCCGCGGAACCGGACACCCCTCCGCTGACTTCCGAAGCCCGGCTGTTCGACCTCACCCCCGAGGACCTGGCCGGCGTCAGGATCCAGCGCGAAAAGAAGAGCAAAGGCGTTCCCACGGGCGAATACGAGCTGGTGCCGTACTTCTTCAGCAAGGGCACGGCCAAGTCGCCGTCCAAACCCACCGCCACCACCCAGAAGCTGTTCACGGAACTTGAAAAGGCCAAGACCCAGCCGCTTTGGCGCGTCCTGGTCGCCCTGTCCATCCGACACGTTGGTCCCCGCGCATCACGGGCCCTCGCGCAGGCGTTCGGCAGCATGGACCGCATCCGCGCCGCGTCCGAGGAGGAACTTGCGCATGTGGACGGCGTCGGCCCCACCATCGCCGCCGCGCTCAAGGAGTGGTTCGCCGAGGACTGGCACGTCGAGATCATCGACCGCTGGGCCGCCGCCGGGGTACGCATGGAGGACGAACGCGACGAGTCCATGCCGCGCACCCTGGAAGGGCTGACCGTGGTGGTCACGGGGTCCCTGCCCAACTTCAGCCGCGACGAGGCCAAGGAAGCCATCCTGCTCCGCGGCGGCAAGGCAGCCGGCTCCGTTTCCAAGAACACCAGTTATGTGGTTGCGGGCGAAAGCGCCGGCAGCAAGCTGGACAAGGCAGAGCAGCTGGGCATCCGCGTCCTGGACGAGGACGGGTTCCGGCAACTGCTTGACGGCGGGCCGGCAGCCGTGGGGGATGCGGCGGCAGGAGATGCCGTGGAACCGGGCGGGGATGACGGGGGCAACGAAGAGGCGACCGTACCTGCCTCTGCAGGGGAGAACACTGCCGGGGAGAGCACCGTGGAGGAGAACGCATGACGTCCGCAACGGAACTGCTGGAGGTAGCCAAACAGGCCGCCGCGGCAGGCGCTAAAGTCCTGTCCGGCCGTGACGGCAACGCCCTGGACGCGAGCAACAAGGGAGCGGCCGGGGACTGGGTGACGGCCTTTGACCTTGCCGCGGAAAACGCCGTGCGTGGCGTCATTACCGCCGCCCGCCCCGGCGACAGCATCACCGGCGAGGAACAGGGCACCACCCGGGCCGCCGACCCCACCGGTTACCGCTGGTCCATCGACCCCCTGGACGGCACCACCAACTTCATCCGCAACATCGTCTACTACGCCACCTCCGTGGCTGTCGCCGATGCCGACGGCGCCTGGCTGGCCGGCGTCGTCAACGCCCCCGCCCTGGGGCGGGTGTACTACGCTGCCCGCGGCCAGGGCGCATGGCTGGAGGAGCGCGGCACTGTCACCAGGCTGGACGGGCCGGTACCGGGCCGCGCCGGGCAGATCCTGGCCACCGGGTTCAGCTACGAGCCCGATATCCGAGCCCAACAGGCCGCTGCCTTCGGCGCCTTGATGGACGGCTTCGCCGATGTCCGCCGGCTTGGTTCCGCCGCCCTGGACCTGTGCATGGTGGCCGACGGAACCCACGATGCCTACGGTGAGCGGGGACTGAACGAGCATGACTTTTCAGCCGGCGCCCTGATCGCGGAGGAGGCCGGCTGCTGGGTGCGCAGGCCGCGCCTCACCAGCCCGCTCGACGGCGGACCCACGGACGACGAGCGCCTGGACGCCTGGACCTGCGCCGCCAGCCTGGAGCTGTCCGGCAAGTTTCCGCTCTGAGCGGGCACACGGGTGGCCTGATTGAAGGAACGGGGTTGCCCGTTCTGATAGTTCTGTCACGGAAAGTGCCTTCCTGCCGTACGGCGCCCCGGCCCGCCACTAGCATTGACGGGTGCAGCCGCAGATAACCATCCGTCCCGCCGTCGAGGCCGACTTCCCCGCCATTGCCCGGATCACCGGAGCTTCCTATCTTTCGGCAGGCTACTTCGACGACGCAGCCCACCCCTACATGGTCAACATCATGGATGTGGCAGAGCGCGCGGAGCAGGCCACCATCTGGGTGGCGGAGCGCGATGGAGCCGTGGTCGGTTCGGTGACCCTGGCACTGGCGGGGGAGCCCTACGCTGATATCGCCCTGCAGGATGAGCTGGAATTCCGGATGCTGGTGGTGGACCCGGCCGTCCAGCGCAGCGGCGCCGGCAAAGCCATGGTGGAGGCCATCATCGGCCATGCCAGGACGCTTCCCGGTATCCGTGCGGTGGCCCTCACCACCGGCCAAACCTGGGAGAGCGCGCACGGGCTCTACCGCAAGACCGGCTTCCAGCGGGTGCCGGCACGGGACTGGCTGGTCCCCGGAACCGACATAAAACTGCTGGTTTACCGGCGCGACCTGTAGCAGCCCTACAGTGGTGGCGACCCATTCCAGCTTTGAAAGGCCCACCCATGCGCAAAACCTTCGGCAGCGGATCCGTCTGGGAACAGACCCTCGGTTATTCCCGCGCCGTCCAGGTGGACAACACCCTCTACATCTCTGCCACCGCGGCCAGCGGCGACGAAGGAGTGGTGGGGGATGACTTCTACACCCAGACCCAGTACATCCTGCAGAAACTCGACAAGGTCCTGGCGGATGCCGGCTTCGACTACGGGGACGTGGTGCAGTCCAAGCTGTACCTGACGGACATCAGCAAGTGGGAAGAGGCCGGCCGGGCCCACGGCGAGGTGTTCGGCGAGATCCGCCCCACCCTCTCCCTGGTCCACGTGCTCCCGTTCCTGGACCCGAAGATGCTCGTCGAAATCGAAGTGGTCGCGCAGAAGAGCGAGTAAGTTTCCGGCCCTACCGTGCCGGCAGGCCGTAGCGGTGCTCGGGCCTGCCGGTGGTGCCGTAGCGGAGCTGGATGTCCACCGCTCCGTCGTCCGCCAGCGAGGACAGGTACCGCTGGGCGGTGGCGCGGGAAACTCCCACCCGGGCGGCCACCTCGGCGGCGGAGTACTGCTCGCCGGGGGCCAGCGATTCCAGCACCGCGGCCTCCGTTGCGGAGCGTGGTTTCGACGACGGCGTGACGTCCCCCGGAATCAGCGCGCGTTTGGCGCGCTCCACGCCCTCCTGGTCCAGTGCCCCGGGCTGCCCTAGGAGGCGCCGGTACCGGGCATAGGAGCGCAGCTGCTGGGACAGTGATTCCGCGGTGAAGGGCTTGAGCAGGTACCCCAGGGCGCCGCGGCGGAACGCCACCCGGACCGACGCGGGATCAGACGCGGCGCTGAGGATGATCGTGTCCACGTCCAGCTGCTGCAGCAGGTCCAGCCCGGAGGCGTCCGGAAGGTACACATCGAGCAGCACCAGGTCCGGCCGCAGGCTGTGGATCGCCTGCAGGGCCAGCGACGCCGTACCGACAGGGGCCAGCGCCAGGAACCCGGCCACCGAATCCACGTAGGCGGCGTGCAGCTTGGCCACGTGGAAGTCGTCGTCCACGATCAGGACCCGAAAATCGTCAGCCATTCTTTTCCTTTCCGGCTTCCCCCGTGGTCTTTGCGGCAGGGCTTCCTGCCGTCGTATGCGGCAGGGTGGCCATGAATACGGCCCCCGGCCCACCCCTTGCGCCGCGGTCCAGCACCTTCACCTCGCCGCCCCGGCGCCGCGCCAGCTGGCGGGCCAGCGCCAGTCCGAAACCCTGGCCGCCGCCGGCGCGGACCGGTCCGGACGCGGTGGTGAAACCCTCGGCAAACACGGCTTCCGTGTCGGTGCCTTCCGCCAGCCCGTCACCGGAGTCCGCCACCACGACGTGCAGCGTGCCGCCGTCGTCGCCCGGCTCATCCAGCACCTCCAGCTCAACCCAGCGGTCCGCGGATGACCCCGCCACGGCGGCGTTGACGGCGTTGTCGATCAGGTTGCCCAGCACGGTGGTCACATCCTGGGCCTCCGTCACCTGCCCGCGGACAAGGGTTTCGGGCCCGATGCGCAGCGCGACGCCCCGCTCGTCCGCCTCCACGCCCTTGGCGCCCACGAATGCCTGCAGGTACGGGTC
The DNA here is from genome assembly GCF_056396685.1 of Pseudarthrobacter sp. 05T312. Taxonomy (NCBI): domain Bacteria; kingdom Bacillati; phylum Actinomycetota; class Actinomycetes; order Micrococcales; family Micrococcaceae; genus Pseudarthrobacter; species Pseudarthrobacter sp. 05T312. The sequence continues at coordinate 117,473 of NZ_JBFTLY010000010.1, read as the reverse complement.
CTGGAGCAGCTCGGCCTGGTCCACCGGGAACTTCAGCGGGCCGGTGGCGGCGAGCCCTGCGAGGTAATCACGCGCCTCCTGGTGCTGCCCGATGCCCAGGAAACCGGCAAGGGTGTGCAGCTGGTTGGCGAACTCGTGCCGCTGGGCGCGCAGCGCGGTGGACATGGTGCCGACGGCGTCGAGCTGCCGCGTAAGCTCCTGCAGTTCCGTCCGGTCGCGCAGCATGACCACCCAGCCCAGGTCCTCCCGGCGGTGCAGGGCTTTGCGCGCATTCACCACCAGCACCCGGCCGCCCGCCACCAGCTCGAGGGCGTCCTGGGGCGATGCGCTGCTGCCCACCGCCGGGCCGGCAACACCGGATCCCGGGCGGGTCAGGGACTTCAGCTGTTCCGGGACCGGCGCGTCCTCCCAGCGCGAGCCCGCCAGGTCCGGCAAACCAAGCAGACGCTGCGCCGCGGCGTTGAAGACGCTGACCCGGCCGTCGGCACTGACGCCGATCACGCCGTCGTCCACGCCCTGCAGCACCGCCACCTGGTCGTGCACCAGGGTGCTGATCTCCTCCGGCTCCAGGCCCAGTGTGAGGCGCTGCAGGCGGCGGCGCAGCAGGAAGGAGCCCAGCACCCCGGCCAGCAGGGCGCCAGCGGCGGTCAGTGCAACGGGCCCGATATCCCGGGCCACGCTCTGGGCCACTGTTTCCATGGAGTAGCCCACGCTCACCTCGCCCACCACCGTGCCGGTCCCGGGCGCGTACACCGGAACCTTCGCGCCGGCGGACGGACCGAGCGTTCCGGTGTTCCGGGTGGTGATCTCCTGCCCGGACAATGCCTCGGAGGGATCGGTGCTCACCTTTTCGCCCAGGCGCTGCGGATCCGGGTGGGCCAGCCTGATGCCGGTTTCGTCGGTAATCACCACGAACAGCGCCCCGGTCCGGGTCCGCGCTGCCTCCGCGGATGCCTGCAGCGGCCCGGCCAGGAGTTCGGCGGGCGGGGGAGTGCCGGGCTGGTTGCTGATCGCCAGCACATCGGCGCGGACCTCCGGATCGGAGGCAACAGTCCGGGCCAGGGTCAGTGCCTGGTTCTCCGCATCGCTGCCCACCCGGTCGTAGGTCAGCCACGCATGGACGGCGGTGCTCAGCAGCACCACCAGCAGCACCACGGCCAGCTGGAGCAACAGCGTCTGGGTGGAAAACCGCAGCGGCTGCCGGGACGCGGAACGCTGCATTCATCCTCCTTGACGGGTGGCGGCGGGCCAGGGTTTTGGCGCCGAAGCGCTGTGAGCACAATGAGCAAAATGCTTCCAATAAGCAGTATGCCAATCAATTGAGCCAAAGGCACTGCCGTGACGGCCGCCACCCTACAGTCTGTAGCACGCGTCACACCGCTGTGCCGCTGTTCACAAGAAGGAGCCGGCTGTGCTGGTAATACTTGGATTCGCCATGATCGCGGTATTCATGGTGCTGATCATGACGAAGAAGTTGACGCCAGTGCTGGCGTTGATCATTGTCCCTACTGTTTTCGGCCTGTTCGCCGGTGCCGGCCTGGGCATCGGCGACATGGTGATGGACTCCATGAAGTCCATGACCTCCACCGCGGCCCTGCTGATGTTCGCCATCATCTACTTCGGCCTGATGATCGACGTCGGGCTCTTTGACCCGCTGGTGAAGTTCATCCTCCGCAAGCTGGGCAACGACCCCGCCAAGGTGGTCCTGGGCACCGCCATCCTGGCCGCCGCCGTGTCCCTGGACGGCGACGGGTCCACCACCTTCATCCTCACCACCGCGGCCATGCTGCCGGTCTACCTGCGGCTGAAGATGAGCCCCGTGGTCCTGACCTGCGTGGCCGGCCTGGCCAACGGCACCATGAACATCCTGCCGTGGGGCGGCCCCACGGCCCGCGCCGCCACCGCCCTGAAGATCGACGTCAACGACGTCTTCGTTCCCATGATCCCGTCCCTCGTCGCCGGCCTGGTGGTCGTCTTCGCCTTCTCCTGGCTGCTGGGCCTGCAGGAACGCAACCGCCTCCGCGCCACCGCCCCCGAGATCTGGGGCGTGCCGGACACTGCGGAAGAGTTCGACGGCGGCACGTCCGCAGGTGCCTCCGGAACCCCCGCTTCCGGAACCGGCCGCGGCCGCAGGGGCGGCAACCCCGGCGGAGCAGCCCCCGCCGGTGGCTCGGTGGCTGTCCTGGACCGTACCGAAACCCTGGTGGATGAGCACGATTCCGCCATGGCGGACACCGCGCTCGATCCCCACCGGAGCACCCTGCGCCCCAAGCTGTTCTGGTTCAACCTGGCCCTGACCGTCGCCGTCATGGTGGTGCTCGTCGCCAACGTCGTCCCGCTGCCGTTCGTCTTCATGGTGGGCGCCGCGATCGCCCTGCTGGTCAACTTCCCCAAGGTCAAGGACCAGGGCGCCCAGCTCATTGCGCACGCACCGTCCATCGTGGCCGTGGTCAGCATGGTCATGGCCGCCGCCGTCCTCACCGGCGTCCTCAAGGGCACCGGCATGGTGGAAGCCATGTCCGCCTGGCTGGTCCAGATCATCCCCACCTCCATGGGCCCGTTCATGGCCGTCATCACCGGTGTGCTCAGCATCCCCATGACGTTCTTCATGAGCAATGACGCGTTCTACTTCGGCGTCCTGCCGGTCCTCAGCGAAACCGCAGCCCACTACGGGGTCGGCGCCGCCGACATGGCCCGCGCCTCCATCACGGGCCAGCCCTTCCACCTGCAGAGCCCCCTGGTTCCGGCCATCCTGCTGCTCGTTTCGCTGGCCAAGGTGGACCTGGGCGACCACCACAAGAAGGTCCTGTGGCGCACCGCCGTCATCTCCCTGGTGATGCTCGGCGTCGGGATGCTGACTGGAGCCATCGGTATCGGTTAGTCTGTAGCTGCCCGCGCTCCCTGTCCCCGAGGCAGGAGCGGGCATCGAAGGTGCCCGTCTGACGCCCGCTGGGGGATGTCAGACGGGCATCTGCGTTTCCGCACTAGACTGGATCGGAAAACAATTCGAACTTTGCAGGGGAGATCCATGGCTGCGATCAACCGTGACGACGTCGCGCACCTCGCGCGGCTCGCTCACATCGAGATGAGTGCCGAAGAGCTGGACAGGATGGCCGGCGAACTCGCCGTCATCGTGGATTCGGTCAAGTCCGTCAGCGAGGCCGCAGGGGACGACGTGCCGGCCACCTCGCACCCCATTCCGCTGACCAACGTGTTCCGCGACGACGTCGTGGGCCACACCTTCACGGCGGAACAGGCACTCTCCGGCGCCCCGGACTCCGACGACAACCGTTTCAAGGTTCCGGCCATCCTGGATGAGGCATAGACATGACTGACAAGAACACCAGCGCCGACACCCTGATCCGGCTCTCTGCCGCGCAGCTTGCCGAGAAACTCCACGCCGGCGAAGTCACCGCCGTCGAAGCCACCCAGGCCCACCTGGACCGCATTGCCGCCGTCGACGGGAAGGTCAACGCCTTCCTGCACGTCAACGCCGAAGAAGCGCTCGCCGTCGCCGCCGAGGTGGACGCCATCCGTGCCGCCGGCGGGGCGGAAGCCAAGGCCCTGCACTACCTGGCCGGCGTCCCCATCGCCGTCAAGGACCTCATCGTCACCATCGGCCAGCCCACCACTGCCGGCTCGAAGATCCTCGAAGGCTGGCACAGCCCGTACGACGCCACCGTGGTGGAGCGCCTGCGTGCCGCAAAGATGCCCATCCTGGGCAAGACCAACCTGGACGAGTTCGCCATGGGCTCCTCCACGGAGCACTCTGCCTACGGCCCTACCCGCAACCCCTGGGACCTGGACCGGATCCCCGGCGGCTCCGGCGGTGGCTCCGCTGCCGCCGTCGCCGCTTTCGAGGCACCCCTGGCCCTGGGCACGGATACCGGCGGCTCCATCCGCCAGCCCGGTGCCGTCACCGGAACCGTTGGCGTGAAGCCCACGTACGGCAGCGTTTCCCGCTACGGCGCCATCGCCATGGCGTCCTCCCTGGACCAGATCGGCCCCGTCACCCGGACCGTCCTGGACTCCGCCCTCCTGCACCAGGTCATCGGCGGCCACGATCCCCGCGACTCCACCTCACTGCCTGAACCCCTGGCGGACCTCGTCGCCGCCGCGAAGACCGGTAACGTGCAGGGGCTGCGGATCGGCATCATCAAGGAACTGCACGGCGAGGGCTACCAGGCCGGCGTCGAAAACCGTTTCAACGACGCCCTGGAGCTGCTCAAGGAAGCCGGCGCGGAGATCGTGGAGGTCTCCTGCCCCAACTTCCAGTACGCCCTGGGCGCCTACTACCTGATCATGCCGTCCGAGGCCTCCTCCAACCTGGCCAAGTTCGACGGCGTCCGGTACGGCCTGCGCGTCCTCCCCGAAGAGGGCCCCATGACCATCGAACGCGTGATGGGTGCCACCCGCGCCGCCGGCTTCGGCGACGAAGTCAAGCGCCGCATCATCCTGGGCACCTACGCCCTGTCCGCCGGCTACTACGACGCCTACTACGGCTCCGCGCAGAAGGTCCGCACGCTGGTCCAGCGGGACTTTGAGGCCGCCTTTGCGCAGGCTGACGTCCTGATCTCGCCCACCGCCCCCACCACGGCGTTCCCGCTCGGGGAAAAACTGGACGATCCGCTGGCCATGTACCTCAACGACGTCGCCACCATCCCGGCCAACCTTGCCGGCGTCCCGGGCCTGTCGCTGCCCGGTGGGCTGGCCGACGAGGACGGGCTGCCCGTGGGCATCCAGCTGCTGGCCCCGGCCCGCGAGGACGCCCGCCTGTACCGGGCGGGTGCGGTCCTCGAATCGCTGCTCGAAGCGAAGTGGGGCGGCCCCCTGCTGGCACAGGCTCCTTCGCTGGTTGAGCCTGTCGAAACCGCCGCCGCTGCCGCTACCCTCGAAACCCAGGAGGCAAAATAATGAGCACTGACGACATCCTGAGCTTCGAAGAGGCCATGGAGAAGTACGATCCTGTCCTGGGGTTCGAGGTCCACGTGGAGCTGAACACCAAGACCAAGATGTTCTCCTCCGCCCCGAACGTCTTCGGCGATGAGCCCAACACCAACGTCAACGAGGTGGACCTGGGCATGCCCGGCGTGCTGCCCGTCGTCAATAAAACGGCCATCGAGTCCTCCATCAAGATCGGCCTGGCGCTCAACTGCAAGATCGCTGAGTCCTGCCGCTTCGCCCGGAAGCAGTACTTCTACCCGGACACCCCCAAGAACTTCCAGACGTCCCAGTACGACGAGCCCATCGCGTACGACGGCTACCTGGACGTTGAGCTCGAGGACGGCACCGTATTCCGCGTGGAGATCGAGCGCGCCCACATGGAGGAGGACGCCGGGAAGCTGACCCACATGGGCGGCGCCACCGGCCGGATCCAGGGCGCCGACTTCTCGCTGGTGGACTACAACCGCGCCGGTGTGCCGCTGGTGGAAATCGTCACCAAGCCCATCGAAGGCGCAGGCTCCCGTGCACCGGAACTGGCCAAGGCCTACGTGGCGGCCGTCCGGGAGATCGTGAAGAACCTGGGCGTGTCCGACGCGAAGATGGAACGCGGCAACGTTCGCTGCGACGCGAACGTTTCGCTCCGCCCGCACGGCCGCGAACGGTTCGGCATCCGCTCGGAAACCAAGAACGTGAACTCGCTGCGCGCCGTGGAACACGCCGTCCGCTACGAGATCCAGCGCCACGCTGCCGTCCTGGACTCCGGCGAACCGGTGATCCAGGAGACCCGCCACTGGCACGAGGACACCCGCACCACCACGTCCGGCCGCGCCAAGTCCGACGCCGACGACTACCGCTACTTCCCGGAACCGGACCTGGTTCCCGTGGTGGCCTCCCGCGAATGGGTGGAGGAACTGCGCGCCACCCTGCCCGAGCCGCCGGCCGAGCGCCGCAAGCGCCTCAAGGCCGACTGGGGCTACTCCGACCTCGAATTCCGCGACGTTGTCAACGCCGGCGTCCTGGACGAGATCGAGGAAACCATCGCCGCCGGCGCCACGGCTTCCGTGGCCCGCAAATGGTGGATGGGTGAGATCGTGGGCCGTGCCAAGGCCGCCGACGTGGACCCCGGCCAGCTGGGCGTTGAGGCTGCCACCGTGGTGGAGCTGAGCCGCATGGTTGAGGCGGGCAAGATCAACAACAAGATGGCTTCACAGGTCCTGGACGCCGTGCTCGCCGGTGAGGGCACCCCGGAGGAGATCGTGGCGAAGCGCGGCCTGGCCGTCGTGTCCGACGACGGGCCCCTCCTGGAAGCCATCGACGCCGCACTCGCCGCGCAGCCCGACGTCGCGGACAAGATCCGCGGCGGCAAGGTACAGGCCATCGGCGCGATCGTGGGCGGGGTCATGAAGGCCACCCGCGGCCAGGCCGACGCCGGCCGCGTGAAGGAACTGATCCTGGAGAAGCTGGGCGTCACCGTTTAGCACTCCCACCCAGCCGGGCCGCACTTGTTGCCGTTTTGAGCCCTCATCACGGCATTAACTGCGGCCCGGTTGGCTTTAAGTACTCAGCCGGCGGTCAGCGAAACTACCCGTGGCTGCGCGTCGGTGGCGGACTTACACTGGAGCCCACAGGGCGCAGGTGCCCTGGCTGCGTGCGGGAGGAACAACCATGGTGGTCCGGGAACCTATGAGGATGCGCAAGGCGGTGCTGGCCGGTGCCGTGGCCGTGGCACTCACCGGGACGGGCGCCGCGCTGGCATGGTCCGCCACCGGCACCCCCGCACCCTCACCATCATCACAACCAGCGCCTGGCAACCCAGGCAACGCTCCGGGGCCTGATAAGCCGGGCAAAGCCGCGCGGGGGCAACTCCTGCACGGCGAGGGCGTGGCCAAGAACCCCGACGGTACGTTCCAGACGGTCCTGGAACAGAACGGGACCGTGGAATCGGTCAGCGGTTCGGCCATCACCGTCAAGAGCGGGGACGGTTTCTCCCAGACCTACACGGTCAACGGCGACACGAAGGTCACCACGATTCCTCCGGCCGCCAACCCAGGTGCAACGCCCAACCCAGGTGCAACGCCCAGTCCGGGAGGAGCGCCCAGCCCCGGTGGAAAGTCCGACGACGGCAAGCGGCTTAAGCCGGCCGACGGAACCATCGCAGACATCGCCGCCGGGGACACCGTGCGCATTACCGGCTTCAAGGACGGTGACAAGGCCACGGCCACGCGGATCGTGAAGGGCGCCGGCGATGGACCCGGCCTTGGGTTGGGACGCGGGTTGGGGCGGGGTCCAGGCCATGCGCCGGGACACGGCCAAGGACTTGGCCACAAGATGGGGCAGGGCAGCGACCAGGACGGCCAGGACTCCTAGCTTTCAACGCACCAGCCGGCTCAGCCGTGCTGCACCAGCCCTGCCATGATGTCCTCGAGGGCCTCGCAGACCATCACCACGGAGCGCCGCTTCAGGTTCTCCGGCCTGGCCAGCAGGTCGATCCTGCGCCGGGTGCTGATGCCCTCCAGCGGCCGCAGCACGATGTCCGGGTTCAGGACCGGGCCCGCCGTGTACCTGGGCAGCAGCCCCACCACGCCCCCGGCAGCCACCAGCGCTGCAACCGTGGAGTAGTCGTTGATGCGGTGGATGATGTTCGGTTCCCGGCTGGAGAGGGCAGCTACCGCGGACAGGACGTCGGCGGGGGAGTAGCCGGGGTGGCTGGTCACCCAGGCCTCGCCGCCGACGTCGTCCGCCGTGACCGTCTCCTGTTGGGCCAATGGGTGGCCTGCCGGCAGCGCCACATCCAGCGGCTCATGCGCCAGCGGGATCACGGCGACGCGTTCCGCCGGCCAGCGCGGGCTGTGGTCCATACGGTGTGCGAGCACCAGGTCGTACCGGGCGGTGAGGGCCGGGAAGTCCTGCTGGGCAACATCCTCGTCCGAAAGTTCGATGCGCGGGTGCTCCGGCCGGTCCAGCATGCGGGCCAGCGGCGCGAACAGCGCCTGCCCCGCGCTGTGGAATCCACTGAGAGTCACCCTGCCCGCGGGGGACCCGTGATAGGTGCCCAGCGCGCCTCGGGCCTCGGCCATGGCGCTGACGACGGCGGCGCCCGCGTCCGCGAGCACCTGTCCTGCCTCCGTCAGCACCAGGTTCCGGCCCTCCTTGCGCGTCAGCGGAACCTCCACGGTGCGCTGCAGGTGCGCCAGTTGCTGCGACACGGCTGACGGGGTGACCATGAGCGTATCGGCCACCGCTTTCACGCTGCCGAGGGCGCCCAGTTCCCGCAGGATTTCCAGCTGATGAACCTCCATACGTCCACTCTAATCATTAGCAATGGCTACATCGTCGATTGAGAAGATCCCTGTTGTGCTAAAGCATCGCCGGGGCTTCAATGGGGAGGTACCCCGCAGAGTGAACGCCAAGCAGTAAAGGACGCCAATGAAGGCCCTGTATAAAGCCGGCCCGCACGCCGGCTTCGAGCTCGTCGACCGGCCCGAACCCGAAGCCGGCCCGGCCGACGTGAAGATCCGCGTCATGACCACCGGAATCTGCGGCACCGACCTGCACATCCAGTCCTGGGATTCCTGGGCACAGGGGATCATCGAAGCTCCCCTGATCGCCGGGCACGAGTTCTACGGCGAAGTGGTGGAAGTGGGCGAGGACGTCCGCGAGGTCAAGGTAGGGGACAGGGTCTCCGGCGAAGGCCACGTGGTGTGCGGCATGTGCCGGAACTGCCGGGCCGGACGCCGCCAGATGTGCATCCACACGGTCAGCGTGGGCGTCCAGCGCGACGGTGCCTTCGCCGAGTACGTCGTCATCCCCGAAACCAACGTCTGGGTCCACCACGATTCCTCCGTCACGCCCGAACTCGGTGCCATTTTCGACCCCTTCGGAAACGCCGTCCACACGGCCCTCAGCTTCCCGCTGGTAGGCGAGGACGTGCTGATCACCGGCGCTGGCCCCATCGGGCTCATGGCCATCGCCGTGGCCCGCCACGCCGGGGCACGCAAGATTGCCATCACGGACGTTTCCGGGCCGCGGCTGGACCTGGCACGGCAGCTGGGGGCCGACCTTGCCATCGATGTCTCCACCACCAAGGTGCGCGATGCCCAGCGTGAGCTGGGCATGCGCGAAGGCTTCGACGTCGGAATGGAAATGTCCGGGCACCCCTCCGCCCTGCCTGAGATGATCGACAACATGAACCACGGCGGCCGGATTGCCATGCTGGGGCTGCCCAGCCAGGAGATCACCATCGACTGGGGCAAGGTGGTCACCCACATGCTCACGCTCAAGGGCATCTACGGCCGCGAGATGTACGAAACCTGGTATGCCATGAGCGCCATGCTCTCCTCCAACCCCCTGCTGCACGCCGGAATCTCTGCCGTGGTGACGGACACGCTGCCGGCCACGGACTGGGAAAAAGGCTTCGATATTGCCCGCAGCGGCGTGGGCGGCAAAGTTGTCCTCGACTGGACCCGACTGTAAGGAACCCCATGTTCACCTCCATCAAGGACCAGCTGCGCGAAGAGCTGGACGAGATCCGCACCGCCGGACTGTACAAGACCGAACGCAGCATCAGCTCACCGCAGTCCAGCCACATCACCGCCGGGCAGATTGGCGGCCCCGGAGCCGACGTGCTGAACTTCTGCGCCAACAACTACCTGGGCCTGGCCGACCACCAGGACATCATCGGCACCGCCAAGGCCGCCATGGACGAACGCGGCTTCGGCATGGCCAGCGTCCGGTTCATCTGCGGCACCCAGGACCTCCACCTGGAACTCGAAGCAAAGGTCTCCGCGTTCCTCGGCACCGAGGACACCATCCTGTTCTCCAGCTGCTTCGACGCCAACGGCGGTGTCTTCGAGTCGCTGCTGGGACCGGACGATGCCGTGATCTCCGACGCGCTCAACCACGCCTCCATCATCGACGGGATCCGCCTCTGCAAGGCCCGCCGCTACCGCTACGCCAACCAGGACATGGCCGAACTCGAAGCCCGCCTGCAGGAAGCACAGGGCGCCCGCCGGACACTGATCGTCACCGACGGCGTCTTCTCCATGGACGGCTTCCTCGCCCCGCTTGAAGCCATCTGCGACCTCGCCGAAAAGTACGGCGCCATGGTCATGGTGGACGATTCCCACGCAGTGGGCTTCATGGGCGCCACCGGGGCCGGGACTCCCGAGCACGCCGGCGTCTCCGACCGGGTGGACATCTACACCGGCACCTTCGGCAAGGCCCTGGGCGGAGCATCCGGAGGCTACGTCTCCGGACGCGGCGAGATCGTGGCCATGCTGCGCCAGAAGGCCCGGCCCTACCTGTTCTCCAATTCCCTCGCTCCCGCCATCGTGGCCGCCACCCTCAAAGCGCTGGACCTGGTGCAGAACTCGGCCGACCTCCGCCGCCGCCTGTTCGAGAACGCCGAACTGTTCCGCCGCCGCATGACCGAGGAAGGGTTCGACCTGCTCCCCGGCGAACACGCCATTGTCCCGGTCATGTTCGGCGACGCCGTCATGGCAGCCAAGGTGGCGGACCGCATGCTGCAGCACGGTGTCTTCGTCACAGCATTCAGCTTCCCCGTGGTCCCGCGCGGTGCCGCCAGGATCCGGGTGCAGCTCTCCGCTGCGCATTCAGCGGACGACGTCGAAGCATGCGTGCGTGCCTTCGTCGCCAGCCGTGCCGAGGCGGCAGCCTGACGGGATTTCCCCCGAAACGCAGGTCCCCGGACGCGCGATCTCTGTCAGGATGGACCAATGGCAGCACACTACGATGTCCTGATTGTGGGCGGCGGCATCGCCGGCCTGTCCCTTGCGTCCGCGCTCGCCGGCCGCTGCAGCGTTGCGCTGGTGGAGGCGGAGCAGGAGCTGGCGTACCACACGTCCTCCCGCTCCGCCCGCCAGCTGATTCCCAGCTACGGGCCTCCCGTGGTGCAGGAGCTCACCGTCCGGACCCTCGAACTGCTCGCGGCCCGCGACGCGGAAGCCCCGGAAGCTGTCCTGACACCGCGCAGTTTCATGCTGGTGGGCTCTGCGGAGGATGTTGCCGCGGAGGCCAGCGGACATATGCAGCCCATCACGGTGGACCGGGCCCTCGAGCTGTGTCCGGCCCTGAAGCCGGGAACCTTTGAAGCCGCCGGACTGGATACCGGCTCCTTTGGCTGCAACGCACCCCTGCTGCTGGAGGACCACCGCAAGCGGGCGCTCGCCGCCGGAGCCGACATCATCACCGGTGCCCGCGTGCATTCGGCACAACGGCTGGGTTCCGGGTGGCAGGTGGGGGCCGGCGCTGAGGGTTTTGAGGCCGCGGTCGTGGTCAATGCGGCCGGCGCCTGGGCGGACGAACTGGCGGTGCTCAGCGGCGTCGAGAAGCTGGGCCTCCAGCCGTACCGGCGCACTGCGGCGATTGCCGCCGTCGACCATCCCTTGCCGGCTGGCACCCCTATGGTGGCGGCGGCGGACAACACGTTCTATTTCCGTCCCGACGGCCAGGACGTGCTGATTTCCCCTTCGGAGACGGTGCCCAGCGGGCCCGAGGATGCCCGGCCCAATCCCGGCGATGTGGAGCGCCTGGTGGAGAAGCTCAATGCGTTCACCGGCCTGGGGATCACCGGTGTGCGCCGGGCCTGGACTGGCCTGCGCACCGAAGCCGCAGACGGTGTGCCGGTGGCCGGGTTCGATGCTGAAGCGGCCGGGTTCTACTGGCTCGCGGGCCAGGGCGGCTATGGATTCCAGACGTCGGCGGCCCTGGCGGAGTTCGCCGCCGGCCAGATCCTTGCGGGGTTGGGCTCTTCCGGCAGCGCTGTCCCCGCCGATGGGGCTGCGGACGGTCCGGAATCCCGGACAGTGCAGGCCCTGGCAGCCACGCGCTGGTCCGTCAGACGCTGAAGAATGATCCCATGAGCACCTTGATCACCAACATTACCGAGCTGATGACACAGGGCCTGGAACACCGGGTTTTGAAGGACGCGGCGGTGGTCATCGAAGGTGAACGGATCTCCTGGATCGGGGCGGCGGCCGACGCTCCGGCAGCGGATGACGCCGTCGACGCCGGAGGCCGGGCCATGCTGCCGGGGTGGGTGGACTCGCACAGCCACCTGCTGTTCGCCGGGGACCGCACCGCAGAATTCGAAGCCAGGATGGCGGGGGAGGCCTACGCTGCCGGTGGCATCGCCGTCACCATGAACGCCACGCGGGCCACCTCCGACTTCGACCTCACCCGCCTTGCCATGGGGCGGGTTGCCGAGGCAGTCTCGCAGGGCACCACCTACCTCGAAACCAAGACCGGCTACGGCCTGGACGTCGAACACGAGGCCCGGAGCGCGCGTATTGCCTCCACCATCGCGGACCAGGTGACCTACCTCGGCGCACACCTGGTTCCAGCCGGGCAGGACCCGGAGGAATACACCGAGCTGGCCTGCGGGCCGATGCTCGCTGCGGTCCGCCCGTACGTCCAGTGGGCCGACGTCTTCTGCGAAGAGGGCGCCTTCAATGCCGAACAATCCCGCCGTGTGCTGGTGGCCTGCCGCGAGGCCGGCCTGGGACTGAGGGTGCACGGCAACCAGCTCGGCGAGGGTCCCGGCGTGCAGCTTGCCGTGGAGCTGGGCGCGGCCAGCGTGGACCACGTGAACTACCTTGCCGCGCAGGATGTGAAAGCCCTGGCCGCATCCTGGTCAGGCTGGGATCCGGCCTTGGGAACCGGGCAGCGGGGCACCGTTGCCACGTGCCTTCCTGCCTGCGACCTCTCCACCCGCCAGCCGTTGGCTCCCGCCCGCGAACTTCTCGACGCGGGGGTGCAGGTGGCGTTGGCCTCCAACTGCAACCCCGGCACGTCGTACACCAGTTCCATGGCCTTTTGCGTGACGACGGCCGTGCTCCAGATGCGCCTGAGCGTGCACGAGGCTGTCCGGGCCGCCACCTACGGCGGCGCGCTGGCGTTGCACAAGGAAGCCGGCCGGGACGTCGACGGTGAACGCGCCGTGGGGTCCATCGCCGTCGGACACCGGGCCGACCTGCACCTGCTGAATGCGCCTTCTGCGACCCATCTCGCTTACCGTCCCGGGATGCCATTGACGTACGCTGTGTGGCGGGCCGGAGTGCGCGGGCGTTAGCACGTCTCCTGCTGTATGATTGTTCCTGATCTTTTCCGTATGGTTAGAATCAGGAAACGTCATCCCGAAGCGGTGGCTGATGTATCGAAAGGCCCGCTTGCATGACGCGCACCGACCGGCTGACAGCGATTCTGGACCTGCTCGCCAGAACCGGCCAGGTAGAAGTCGACGAGATCGTCAGCACCCTCAACGTTTCCCCTGCCACAGCCCGGCGCGACCTGGACAGCCTTGCCAAGCGCCGCCTGCTGACGCGGACGCGCGGCGGTGCCACCACCGGCGCCCTGGCGTATGACCTGCCCGGACGTTACAACCGCGACGACCATGCCGAAGCGAAGGAACAGATCGCGCAGTGCGCCGCGGCCCTCATCCGGCCGGGCGCCGTCATTGGTCTCTGCGGAGGCACCACCAGCACCGCGCTTGCACAGATCCTGGCCACCCGGGAGGACCTGAATGCACCCTCCAACCAGCCGACGCTCACGGTCGTAACGAACGCCATCAACATTGCGGGCCAGTTGGCGGTCCGGCCCAATATCAAGGTGATGGTGACAGGCGGCATCCTCAACCCGCGGTCGTATGAGCTCGTGGGCCCCTACACGGACATCATCATGCAGAAGGTGGTGCTGGACATCGCCTTCATCGGTGTCAACGGTATCGACCCGGAGGTGGGACCCACCAACACGGGGGAGGGCGAGGCCTCCGTCAATGCCCTGCTGGCTTCCCGCGCCCGGGTGTCCTACGTCCTGGCTGATTCCTCCAAAGTCGGAGTGCGGGCCTTTGCCACGATGGACGGGTACGACTTCACCCGCCTGATCACCGATTCCGGGATCTCTGCGCGCGACAAGGCAGCCTTTGAAGCCAACGGCACGGAAGTGATCGTGGCACCTGCCTGATACTCCCGGGAGGCTGGGGGGAGTTCCGTCAGGCAGGATCCAGAAACTGAAGGCAAGATGGGAACATGCTGGTTCCCTCACGCCGTCGACTGCGGCTCGAAGTCTGGATCGTCCTGGGACTGTCCCTGGGCCAGTCCGCTGTCTACTCCGTGGTGCAGCTGCTCGACAAGATGACCCGCGCCCCGCTGGCCGAGGGTACCTCCACCCTGAACCGCTCGCAGAGCACCCGCGAGTACTTCGATCTGACGTATCAGCTGCTCGACATCATCTTTGCGCTGGTGCCTGTGCTGCTGGTTCTCTATTTCCTCACCGACCAGCGCCAGGCTTCCGCCGGAGACGCACAGAACTCCGGCTCAGCATTTCGGAAGCTGGGATTCAACTTCGCCCGGCCCGGAAAGGACCTGCTGCAGGGTCTGGGGCTGGCCGCGCTGATCGGGATACCGTCCTTGGGGCTCTACGCGGCCGGCCGGGCGCTCGGCATCACCACCGCCATCATCCCCAGTGCCCTCGACGCGTACTGGTGGACCGTTCCTGTCCTGATCCTCTCGGCGATGCGCCACGCGGTGCTGGAGGAAGTCATTGTGGTGGGGTACCTGATGGACCGCTTCGGGAAGTTCGGCTGGAGCACGCCACTGGCCATCGCCGTGAGTTCCGTGCTGCGTGGCAGCTACCACCTTTACCAGGGCTTTGGTCCCTTCATTGGGAACGCCGTGATGGGGGTGGTCTTCGCCTGGCTCTACACCCGCACCAAGCGCGTCATGCCGCTGGTCATCGCCCACGCGCTGCTGGACATTGTGGCATTCGTCGGCTTTAGCCTCTTCGGTAAGGCCGTAGGGCTGGGCTAGCGCCGCCGCGGCCTGGCAGGGGGGGCTTAGTGGCTACCTGTGCGGCACAAGTGTTGTGTTCCCGCAATGCCCAACACCACCCACCTTCACATGCCCAGCAGCAGCTGCCAGCCCGCCTGCGGGTCAGCGGGCAGCTCGAAAGACTTTGCATGGAACTCATCCCACAGGGGATCAGCGGGGCAAAGCTCGCCGGGGTCCACCATGTTCTCACCTGGCGGTTCTTCGACAGGCGGATCAGGCCACAGCGGCATCGATGCGATGACCTGCTGCCAAGGGATATCTTCCGACAGATGCAACCCGCGCCACGTTGGCGCTGCAGCCAGTGGAACGGTGTCAGCAAGTTCTGGGGCGTCGCTGAGTCCAGGCGTGTCATTGGGTTGACCACTGTTGCCACGGCCAGCTGTCCGTTCGGGCGGACCTGACGCATCGGTGTGCCCCACGATTGCCTCCAGCGGCAGGATTCCCGGCGGCCAGTGGGTTGGTTCGGGGTCCTGGCGTTCGGGGTTGTAGTGGCGTCCGGTGGGTGAGGTCCAGCCGGGCGGGTCCTTGCTCGTGGCCGGGTCGGGTGTCCATTGGCTGTGGTGTTTGAGTCGGTGGTGTTTGGGGCAGAGCTGTGCGAGGTTGTTGACGTTGGTGGTGCCGCCGTGTTCCCACGCTTGTAGGTGGTCTGTTTCGTTGTCGGGGGTTTTGTTGGTGCAGCCGGGGAAGGTGCATGTGGTGTCGCGCATGCGGATCCAGTGTTTGATGGCCCCGGTGAGCCGGTAGTTTTTGCGGCCGATCTCCAAGGGTGCCCCGTCCCGGGGGTCGACGAGGACCCGGTAGAACGAGTCCGCCCCGTCGGCGACAAGTTTGCGTGCCATGGACGCCGGGATCGGCCCGAAACCATCCAGTACGCCGGGTTCATCGGTAAGGCCGAGGAGCGCGAACACCGGCACGGTGACCAGCACATCGGCCCGCGGAGCAGGAACCTTCCCGATCCCCGTGAAGCCCTGGGTGCCCGGGGCGGTGCCGGCGGAACCCTCACCCGCCACCTGCACGGCGCCGAGGAGGAGGCTGGCGGCGATGTCCGGCCGGAGCTGGGTGAGGGTGCGGGGTTCGTCGGGGCCCTGGAGTCCGCGGGCGGTGGCGGTGGTGCGGTTCCAGATCGCGCACGCGGTGTCCCCGGGGAGGTAGAGGGAGACCCAGGCCATGCCGTCCTTGTCAGGGGTGTATTCCATCCGGCGGTCAGCTACCCCCTTTGCATGGCGTTTCTCGATCGATTCCGGATGGTGGCGTTCCCGCCACGCCCGGACCTTCGCCCGGAACCGTGACGGAACGAGCTCCCCCGGCGCGGCACCCCGGGCGGGGTGGGGTGCAGCCGGGTCGAAGAAATGCGCCACCAAAAACGCCTCGCCCTCAGGGGTAAGGCCCTCGGTTTCGTCCGCGACAATCCGGGCGTGTTGCCACGACACTTCTCCGGCGGCCAGGGCCTCGGATACCAGCGGCAGGGAGCAGATCCGGCGTGAGTGCTCCACCATTGCCCCCGCTGCGGCGGAGCTGATGGTCAGGACACCCGCGATCTCCTCCACCACCGACATCTGCGCGTAAGTGCGGTCCTGCACCGAGGCATCCGGCGGAGTCATGGCTTCCTGGAACTCAACGGCGTCGGCAGCGTCCTGTGCTTTCACCGCGGCGAGCTGCGCCTCCAGCCGCGCCGCAACCTCCAAGCGCTCCAGCCGGATCTCGTAGCGCCGCTGGAGCACGTCAACACCGGAACCAATGCCGGCGCCGGCAGCCAGGGAAGTATCCTCGACATCAAGCGCATCCAGGGCAGCAACAGAGGCACGAACACCCTCCAACACCACCCCAACACCCCCGCTGATTCCCATACCCACATCATCCAACGAGGCACTGACATTCAAAGTGGGCGCGGTTCACGCTGGCGCCCTGGTAACGGCGCAGGGGGCACCTTATTAAATGAATTCGGCCGCCATTGGGTGGTGACGCCGTTGTCACCACCCAATGGCGGCCGAAGTTTGCCCGGGCACACGCCGGGGACCTCCCCGAAATGGTCCGGGGAGGAACGGGGGAGGGTCAGATGGTGACAGCTCCGTTGGCGGTCTCAAACGTGACCGAGAGGATGCCTGGGGTACCGTGCGGGGCCACCCACTCCACCGCAACGTCCTCAAGCGGCTTCTCCACGGGCTCGCCCAGCCACTCGGTAACGCGCGAGGCGGAACCGGCGATGGTCAGGCAGCTCATTTTGAGGTTGCTCTCGTACGCGTGGGACGGGTGGAGAGAGGGATCGCCCTCCCACTTGAGCATGTAGGGCACCTGGGGATCGGCGATGAGGCCCAGGATGCCAATCTGCTTCCAGACCAGCTCGCGGCCGTCCGGGAACTTGCGGTTGCCGTTCACGGCGGCGCGGCCCAGGCGTTCCTCGAAGGGGGCGAGGTCGTCCACTTCGACGCACCAGCCCATCCAGCCGCCACCGGCAGCGGAGCGGGCACGTACGGCCTGGCCGAACGGTGCCTTGTCCGACGCCGGGTGGTCCAGGACCTCGACGACTTCGAGGTACTTGTGGCCGGCCAGGGGGATGATCATATTCCTGGTTCCGAAGCGGGGGTGGACGCCACCCTTCACTGCCTCAACGCCGAGGGCAGTTGCAATACGTTCGGTAGTGGCCGCGAGGCCATCGTGTTCACAGGCGTAAGAGACGTGATCCATGCGCATGCGAACATCTTGGCACTTTGTGATCGGGCTCTCAGCTAAGGATACCCTTACTGGCATTTCGCGTGGTCTTGCCCCTGTGCAAATGCCCCGGGGCAAGACCATGTTCGTCACAATGCTGTCCACGGCAACCGTCAGGTTCCTAGACTGGGCCCAGGTCATGAGTGCCAGCGCCAAGCCCCGGCTCGCTGGCCGGCAACCCTCCATCCGCGGTGGGGTGCCCCGGGTGAAGACCTGGCTCTCCGGCAACAGCCGGGAGCAAGCGCGGCCCGCACTGCTGGTGAGCATGCCGGGCCCATGTCAAAGGAGATTTGGATGTCCAACGGTTGGTCTTTTGAAACCCGCCAGATCCATGCTGGCCAGGAGGCGGACAGCGCAACAGGGGCCCGCGCCCTGCCTATCTACCAGACCACGTCATTTGTGTTCCCGAGCGCCGAAAGCGCGGCCAACCGCTTCGCCCTGGCCGAACTCGCACCCATCTATACGCGCATCGGCAATCCCACCCAGGATGCCGTCGAGCAACGGATCGCCAGCCTTGAAGGCGGCCTGGCGGCATTGCTGCTGAGTTCGGGGCAGGCTGCGGAGACCTTTGCAGTGCTGAACATCGCTGAGGCAGGCGACCATATCGTGGCCAGCCCCAGCCTTTACGGCGGAACCTACAACCTGTTCGCCCACACCTTGAAGAAGTTCGGCATCTCGGTGACCTTCGTGGCTGATCCTGACAACCTGGACCAGTGGCGCGACGCCGTGCAGCCCAACACCAAGCTTTTCTTCGGTGAAGTGGTGTCCAACCCGCGCCAGGACGTCCTGGATATTGAAGGCATCTCCGAAGTGGCCCACCAGGCCGGCGTGCCCCTCATCGTGGACAACACCCTTTCCACCCCATACCTGATCCGCCCCTTGGAATGGGGCGCGGACATCGTGCTCCACTCGGCCACCAAGTACCTGGGCGGCCACGGCTCGGCCATCGCCGGCGTCATCGTCGATTCCGGCAGGTTCGATTTCGGCAAGGACCCGGAACGGTTCCCCGGCTTCAACACCCCGGACCCCACCTATAACGGCCTGGTCTATGCACGCGACCTTGGCGAAGGCGGCGCGCTCGGCGCCAACCTCTCCTACATCCTCAAGGCCCGGGTGCAGTTGCTGCGCGACCTCGGCTCGGCTGTCTCGCCCTTCAATGCGTTCCTGATTTCCCAGGGCCTGGAGACGTTGAGCCTGCGGGTGGAGCGCCACGTTGCGAACGCCACGGATGTGGCGCGCTGGCTCGAGGCAAGGGACGACGTCGAATCCGTCGCCTACGCGGGGCTGCCGTCCAGCCCGTGGTACGAGCGAGGCCGCAAGTACGGGCCCAAGGGAACGGGCGCCGTCGTCGCCTTCAACCTGGCCGGCGGCGCGGAAGCCGGCAAGCGCTTTGTCGACGCCCTGGAGCTGCACTCGCACGTGGCCAACATCGGCGACGTGCGCTCCCTGGTCATCCATCCGGCGTCGACCACGCACAGCCAGCTCTCACCGGAGCAGCAGGTTGTGGCCGGGGTGCACCCCGGCCTGGTCCGGCTTTCCGTTGGGTTGGAGCACATCGACGACATCCTGGCTGACCTGGAAGCAGGCTTCCGGGCCGCCAAGGGCACCGAAGGGGCTTAAGGAACGACGCCGGCCCCCATGAGAGAGATGCCGGCCCGCCAGTAAGGAGGCCGGCAGGGGGCGCAGCAAGCCGGGAAGTCACAACCAGTCATACTCTTGGCCAGGAGCGGGGGGTGTTTCGTACACTCGAACCAGGTCATGAGTGCCAGTGACAGCCCCGGCTTGCTGGCCGGCAACCCTCCATCCGCGGTGGGGTGCCCCGGGTGAGGACCTGGCCTGCCGGTCAGACGACGGCAGGCAAGCGCGTAGAAGAGGTCTTGCCATGACGGTTACCGTCGCCCGAACCACCATCCCTGAACATGGAATCGTCCGTTACGCCTCCATTGGGGGTCTGGAACTCGAAGCCGGGGGATACCTCCCGGATGTGACCCTGGCCTACGAAACCTGGGGGACGCTCAACGCGGACGCCAGCAATGCCATCCTGATCGAGCACGCTCTGACCGGCAGTACCCATGTGACCCGCGGCGACACCGACGAAGAGGGCTGGTGGGAGCAGCTGGCCGGCCCCGGAGCTCCCGTGGACACGGACCGCTTCTTCGTGGTGTCCATCAACATCGTGGGCGGCTGCTACGGATCCACCGGCCCGTCCTCGCCCGCGCCGGACGGTAAACCCTGGGGCTCCCGGTTTCCCCTGGTCACGCTGCGCGACAGCACCGTTGCCGAAGCCCGGCTCGCGGACCAGCTGGGCATCAAGGACTGGTTCGCAGTCCTCGGCGGATCCATGGGCGGCGCACGGGCCCTGGAATGGGCCGTGACGTACCCGGAACGGGTGCAGCGCTGCGCCGTGATCTCCGTGGGAGCCGCCAGTACTGCCGAGCAGATTGCCTTCGCGCAGGCGCAGACCCTGGCCATCCGGCAGGATCCCCACTTCAACGGCGGAGACTACTACGGCGGTCCGTGTCCGGAGGAGGGGCTGGCCCTCGCCCGCCGGATCGCCCACATCACCTACCGGTCCGCCGCGGAGCTGGAAGGCCGCTTCGGCCGGGAGCCCCAGGCGCCGGAGTCGCCCCTGCAGGGGGAAGTGTTGGCCTCCCGGGGCCGCTACCAGGTGGAAAGCTACCTGGACCACCAGGGCAACAAGCTGGTGAAGCGCTTCGATGCCAACAGCTATATCGCCCTGACCGAGGCGCTGATGAGCCACGATGTCTGCCGGGGACGGGGAACCCTGGCCGAAACCCTGGCCGCCTCCACGGCGCGGTTCTTCGTGGCCGCCGTCGACTCCGACCGGCTCTATTTCCCGGCGCAGTCCCACGAACTGGCCCGGGCCCTGCCCGGGGACGTGGATGTCCATGTCATCCAGGCGCCGATTGGGCACGACGGATTCCTGACCGAAATCGGGCAGCTGGGCGGCCAGCTCCGGAGCAGCTTCCTGGTCTAAACCCCCGGCGAACAGCCGGCAATGTGCATTCCTGCAGATGCCTTCTGCACTAATCGGCGTTGAGGTTGCCCCGCGGGCAGACCATACTCATCGAATCCGGCTTTCGTGGTGTGCATCACATCCGTCTGCCATTGACTGGTCCCCGTGGTGTCGACGACGACGCCGAAGGAGTTCGCATGAGTACGGAAAGCTCCGCCGCAAGGCGTACAGAGGAAACCGACGTCAAGGCCTCAGGCCTGAAGAAAGTGGTGACGGCGTCCATGGCCGGCACGGTCGTGGAGTGGTACGAGTTCTTCCTCTACGCATCGGCCGCCACGCTGGTGTTCGGGAAGGCCTTCTTTCCCAACGCCGGCACCGAACTGGACGGCATCATCGCCGCCTTCCTTACCTATGCCGTCGGTTTCGTTGCCCGTCCCATCGGCGGCATCGTCTTTGGCCACTTCGGAGATAAGTTCGGCCGGAAGCAGCTCCTGCAGCTGAGCATCATCCTGGTGGGGGTCTCGACCTTCCTCATGGGCTGCCTGCCCACTTTCGGGCAGATCGGCTACTGGGCGCCCACGCTGCTGGTCTTCCTCCGGTTCGCCCAGGGCTTTGCCGTGGGCGGGGAGTGGGGCGGCGCGGTACTCCTCGTCGCCGAGCACAGCCCCAGCAAGTCCCGCGGCTTCTGGGCCAGCTGGCCGCAGTCGGCGGTGCCGCTGGGCAACCTGCTCGCCACGGCCGTGCTGTTCGTCCTCTCCTCCACACTGACGCAGGACGCGTTCCTGGGCTGGGGCTGGCGCGTGGCGTTCTGGCTGTCCGCCGTCATCGTCATCATCGGTTACTACATCCGCACCAAGGTCAACGACGCCCCCATCTTCCTGGAGGCCCGCAAGGAAGTGGACGCCGGCCACAAGGGCTACGGCGTAGCCGAGGTGTTCCGGCGGTACCCCCGCGGCGTCTTCACCGCCATGGGCCTGCGCTTCGCGGAGAACATCCTCTACTACCTGGTGGTCACGTTCTCCATCACGTACCTGAAGACCGTGGTGCAGGCCGACACCACGCGGATCCTCCTGCTGCTGCTTGTTGCCCACGCCGTCCACTTCTCGGTGGTCCCCGTGGTCGGTAAGCTGTCGGACCGGTTCGGCCGCAAGCCCGTGTACATGGCCGGCGCCGTCATGGGTGCCACCTGGGGCTTCTTCGCCTTCCCCATGATGGACACCAAGAACGACTTCGTCATCCTGGCGGCCATCATGATCGGGCTGGTTTTCCACGCTTTCATGTATGCCGGGCAGCCGGCCATCATGGCGGAAATGTTCCCGACCCGGATGCGGTATTCCGGCGTCTCGCTCGGCTACCAGGTGACGTCCATCGTGGCGGGTTCCCTGGCACCGATCATCGCTGCCTCGCTCCTGGGCACCTACAAGTCCTCTGTACCGGTAGCGGTGTACCTGCTCATCGCGTGTGCCATTACCGCCGTCGCGGTCTTCTTCCTGAAGGAAACCCGGGGCATCTCGCTGCACGATGTTGACGCCGCCGACGCCAAGGGCACGGCAGACCTGCTCGCGGCCAGCAGGAAGTAGGCCCATGAAAGCCGCCGTCCTCTACTCCACCGTTCCCGCCCCGGCCGCAGCCGGGGGAAAGCAAAGCTACGCCGAGTCCCGGCCGCTGCTGGTGCAGGAGCTGGAACAGCCGGAGCCGCGAGCCGGTGAGCTCGGAGTTTCCATCACCTACTCGAGCCTGTGCCATTCGGACCTTTCCGTGGTGGACGGTTCCCGGGTCCGGCCGCTACCCATGGCCCTGGGACACGAGGCCGTGGGGCGGGTGGTGTCCGTGGGGGACGGCGTGGCCGACGTGTCCGTGGGCGACCATGTGGTTCTGGTGTTCGTGCCCAGCTGCGGCCAGTGCCGCTCCTGCCTGGCCGGCCGGCCGGCGCTTTGCCACCGGGCAGCTGAGGTGAACGGATCCGGTGACCTGCTCCATGGTCCGGCACTGTTGCGGACGCCGGCGGGGGAGCGGATCAACCACCACCTGGGCGTTTCCGCCTTCGCTGATTACGCGGTGGTTGCGCGGGAATCAGTGGTGGTGATTGACGACGACGTCCCGGACACCGTCGCGGCGATGTTTGGTTGCGCCGTGCTCACCGGAATGGGAGCAGTGTTCAACACCGCCGCAGTTGGCACCGGCCAGTCCGTGGCAGTGTTCGGCCTGGGCGCCGTGGGCCTGTCGGCCGTGATGGCGGCCCGCCTGGCAGGGGCCGCCAGCGTCATCGCCATCGACCCCAACCAGGGGAAGCACCAACTGGCCCGCGACGCCGGGGCCACCGCGGTGGGGACGCCGGAGGACGCGGGGCGGCTGATTGAGGAAGCAGCCGGCGACGGCGTCGACGTCGCCATCGAAGCGGTGGGCTCGGCCGCTGTGATCGCGTCCTGCCTGGCGCAGGTCACCAGGGGTGGCGCGGTGGTCTCGGTGGGCCTGCCCCACCCCTCTGCAGAGTTGACGGTACCGGCCCTGCAGTTCGCCGGGGCCGGCAAGCGGCTGCTGGGCTCCTACATGGGTGACGCCGTTCCCGCGCGGGACATCCCCAAGTACCTGGCGTACTGGCGGGAAGGGAAGCTGCCGGTCGAGCTGCTGCACACCGACACCCGGCCACTCAGCGAGATCAACGAGGGCCTGGACGCGCTCGCAGCGGGGCAGGTAGTGCGGCGGCTCTTCCGGGCCTGAACTGTCAGGCCTGACCCGCCGCACCTAACCCGCCGTCACCGCTGCTGGCCGGCTCACCCGGCCAGCAGCACCGAGCGCTCCTTCACCTCGTCCTTCAGGGCAGCGATCACTGCCTGCACGCGGGCCGAGCGGAGCGACTCCGGCCTTGCAACGGCCCAGATGGGCAGCTGGCGCTCGAAGTCCCCGGCAAGGACCGGGACGAAGTCGTCACGGTCCGCCACCATGAAGTTGGGCAGCAGTCCAATGCCGGCGCCCTGGCGCACCGCTTCGACCTGGGCGAACACGCTGGTGGCCTGGAAGCTCGTCCTGGGCGTCGGAAGCTGCGATGACCACCGGGGCCCAAGCTCCGCCACCTGGAGTGCAGACTCCACGTAAGAGACGAACGCATGCTGCCCCACGTCGTCGAGCGTTTCCGGCAGCCCGTGCCGCGCGGCATAGCCGTGGCTGGCGTAGAGGCGCAGGTAGTAGTTACTCAGGAAGATGGTCTGCGCTGTGCTGACGTCGGCCCGGCCCACCACGATTTCAAGGTCCACGCCTGACCGGTTCTGGCTGACTTTCCGGGTGGCGCTCAGCATTTCGACGTTCAGCTGCGGGTTCTGCTGCTGGAGCCGCACCAGCGACGGGGTGACGAACACGGCTCCCACTCCGTCGGTGGTGGCGACGCGCACCAAACCGGCCAGGGTGCTCTGGTCCTGGCTGATCAGGCCCGAGAGGGAGCCAATCGTGTCCTCGATTGTTTCCGCCGCCGCGACAGCGGCTGCGCCGAGCTGCGTCAACTCCCAGCCGTGCGGGCTGCGTTCCAGGGTCCGGCCGCCCAGTTGTTTGTCCAGGGCCAGGATGCGGCGGGAAATAGTGGTGTGGGTGGTGCCCAGGGTTTCGGCCACTGCGTTGAACCGGCCCAGGCGCGCCACGGTCAGCAGGATGAGGAGGTCGTCGGGGCTGGGCAACCGTCTCGAGTCCACGCGTGACCTTCCTTGTGTGTGCATCAATGCACAGAGCGTCTGTGTTTTTTCCCCTTGATTGCACTCTAGCAGGGTGTGATCGTAGACACAGGCATGCCGGCAGATGCCGGAATGGAAGCAAAGGAGCTTACGCATGGCAGTTATCGGATGGATCGGCCTGGGCAACATGGGCGGCCACATGTCGGTGAACCTGGCCAAAGCCGGGCACGATGTGCGCGGCTTCGACCTCAACCCCGCGGCACTGGCAGCCGCTGAGGCAGGCGGTGTCAAACGGGCAGCGAGCATCGCTGAAGCAGTGGACGGTGCGGACGCCGTCTTCACCATGCTGCCCAAGGGCGAACACGCCCGTGCCGTCTACCTCGGGGACGACGGCGTGCTGGCGCACGCGGATACCCGGACGCTGCTCATCGACTCCTCCACCATTGACATTGCCTCCGCGCAGGAACTGCACGACGCCGCTGCTGCCGCCGGCTTCCGCTTCGTGGACGCCCCGGTGTCCGGCGGAATGAGCGGCGCGGAAGCGGGGACCCTGACCTTCATGGTGGGCGGCGAAGAGGGTGCCGTCAAAGACGCCTCGGGCTACATCGGGCCCATGTCCGGAAACATCATTCCCACGGGTGGCCCCACCACTGGCCAGGCGGCCAAGATCTGCAACAACCTGATGCTCTTCATCAACCTTGCCTCCACGGCGGAGGGTGCTGTCCTGGCTGACCGGCTGGGCCTGGACAAGCAGGTCTTCTGGAACATCGCCTCGGTCTCCTCGGGGGACTCATGGGCGCTGCGGACCTGGTACCCGGTCCCCGGCGTGGTGCCCACGGCGGCCTCGAACAACGACTTCGCACCCACCTTCACCACCGAGCTTGCCAACAAGGACATCGGCCTGGCCATCAGCGCCGCCGAGGACACCGGCACGCCCCTGGAAATCGGCAAGCACGTCCAGCAGCTGTTCCAGCGGCTCATTGATGCCGGTGATGCGGGCAAGGACTGCTCCATGATCATCAAGCTCGTGGACGGCTCGCTCCAGCCAGCCGACCAGGCACCGTCCAACTAACCACGCCGCCGGCACCGCAGGAAAAGAGACTCCCTTGGAAACCATCCCGCACTACATCAACGGCGCGCGCGTCACCGATGCCGACCGCTTTGGCCCGGTCTTCAACCCCGCCACAGGCCAGCAGGAAAAGCAGGTGGCCCTCGCCTCCACAGCCCGGACGGAGGAGGCCATCGCGGCAGCCCGCGCCGCGCTGCCGGAATGGCGCGCAACCAGCCTGGCGAAGCGGACCACCATTTTCTTCAAGGTCCGCGAGATCCTCACCCAGCGAAAGTCCGAGCTCGCGGCGATCCTCACCAGCGAGCACGGCAAGGTCCTCTCCGACGCCGAAGGTGAAATTGCCCGCGGCCTGGAAAACATCGACTTCGCCACCGGCCTGTCCCACATGCTTAAAGGCGAACGCTCGGAGCAGGTCTCCAGCGGCATCGACGTCCACTCCGTCCGCCAGCCGGTGGGCGTGGTGGCGTGCATTACCCCGTTCAACTTCCCGGCCATGGTGCCGCTGTGGATGATCGGCAGCGCCCTGGCGTGCGGCAACACCGTGCTGTTGAAGCCCAGCGAGAAAGACCCGTCGGCCGCCGTCTTCATCGCCGAAGCCTTCGCCGAGGCGGGGCTGCCGGCCGGTGTCCTGAACGTGGTCCAGGGGGACAAGGAAGCCGTGGACGTCCTGCTGGAGCACCCTGACGTGAAGGCTGTCAGCTTCGTCGGCTCCACGCCGGTAGCCCAGTCGATCTACAAACGTGCGGCCGAGCACAGCAAGCGGGTGCAGGCCCTGGGCGGCGCAAAGAACCACATGGTGGTGCTTCCCGACGCCGACCTGGACATGGCCGCCGACGCTGCGGTTTCCGCCGCGTACGGTTCCGCCGGCGAACGCTGCATGGCCGTCAGCGTCCTGGTGGCCGTCGGAAACATTGCCGACGACCTGGTCAAGGCGATCTCCAGCCGCATGGCAGACCTGAAGATCGGTGCGGGCACCGACCCGGCGTCCCAGATGGGTCCCCTGATCACCGCGGAGCACCGCGACCGGGTGGCATCCTATGTTTCCGGAGCCGAAGGCGAAGGAGCCACCGTGGTGGTGGACGGCCGCTCCCAGCAGTTCGACTCCGATGGGTTCTTCATCGGCGTCAGCC
Organism: Pseudarthrobacter sp. 05T312; assembly: GCF_056396685.1. NCBI lineage: Bacteria > Bacillati > Actinomycetota > Actinomycetes > Micrococcales > Micrococcaceae > Pseudarthrobacter > Pseudarthrobacter sp. 05T312. The sequence continues at coordinate 91,137 of NZ_JBFTLY010000010.1, read as the reverse complement.
TGGTGGACCACGTCAAGCCGGGCATGAAGGTGTACGACGACGAGATCTTCGGCCCGGTCCTGTCCGTGGTCCGCGTGGACACCTACAGCGATGCGGTGCAGCTGGTCAATGACAACCAGTTCGGCAACGGCACGGCCATCTTCACCCGCGACGGCGGGGCGGCGCGGCAGTTCGAGTTCGACGTCGAGGCAGGCATGGTGGGCGTCAACGTCCCCATCCCGGTCCCGGTGGGTACGTTCTCGTTCGGCGGCTGGAAGAACTCACTGTTCGGCGACACCCATATGTACGGTCCCGACAGCATCCGGTTCTACACCCGCGGCAAGGTAGTCACCACCCGCTGGCCGGACCCGTCCACCTCAGTGATCGACCTTGGCTTCCCGCAGGTGGACTAGCCAGGTGCACTGAGCGCGACGATTAAGCAACAGCAGGCCGGGGACCGGCATTCGGTCCCCGGCCTGCTGTGTGCAGGTGTGGCTAGCCGTTCATGATGTCGCCGCGGCGCTTCATGTACTCCTCCATGGACAGCTCACCGTTGCTGTACTGCTGGTCCAGCTCTGCGAGCTTCCGGGCCCGGTACCCCTGGGGAGCTGCCGGCGGCGGGGGCGTGGCCGGCCCGGAGGACGGCTCGTGGCCCTGGTAAGGCGGTTGCTGCTGCTGGAACGGGGGTTCCGGCCCGAAGTCCTGCGACCCAGCGCCGTAACGGGGGTCCGCCATGGGCGGCTGTCCGTACTGGTAGGGCGGCAGCTGCTGGCCGCCAAAGGGACCCTGCGGCTGGCCGGGCTGGCGGAAGCCGCCCGAGAAGTAATCCTGCTGGGTATACCCGTCACGCGGCTGGTTGCTCTGCGGCCCGGAGGAGCCGGGGAACTGGCCGTAGCCTGGGAACTGGTTCGAACCCGGGAACTGGTTCGGGCCGGGGAACTGTCCGGGCAGGCCCTGGTCCCGGTCCCGCCGCGCCATGGAGCGCCGGTATGCCCGCATGGCCATGGGGACAACGAAGGACAGGATGATGATCCAGATAAACAAGCTGCTCACGGTGCCGCGCCTCTCGAGTGTTGTCCTACCAGCGTAACCCCGGCAGCCTTACCGGCGGCTGGGTTCGGAGGTTCCCAGCGGACCCTCGCCGGAGCCCAACGGAACGCCCGGGCCAAAGACGGGACCCGGCGTCGGACGTTTTGCCGTGATGCCGTCGCCGGAGGACTGGTGGCGCAGGCGGCGCAGCACCCACGGCACGAAATACTCGCGCGCCCACACGAAGTCCCCGCTGCGTGCCTCGCGCCAGGTCCGCGGCGGCAGCGGCTTGGGCTGCAGTGGTTCCAGGGAATGTTCCACGTTCAGGGCGTCCAGCACCATGGCGGCAATGGTGTGGTGGCCCAGGGGGGAGAAGTGCAGGCGGTCCTGGTCCCACATCTGCGGGTCGCTCAACTGCCGCAGGGACCACATGTCGGCAATGACCGCGTCATGCCGGGCTGCCACCGTCCGCAGGTTTTCGTTGTAGATGGCCACCTTGCTGCGGATCCTGCCCAGCACCGATGACCCCGTGTCCGGCCCGTTGAACAGGACCACCGTGGCGCCGCCCATGGACAGGATCTGGACCACGGAATCGAGTTTCTCGGCCAGCAAGTCCGGGTCCCCGCCGGGGCGGATGAGGTCGTTCCCGCCGGCGGACAGGGTGACCAGGTCAGGCTTCAGTTCAAGGGCGGGGGCCAGCTGCTGGTCCACGATCTGCTGCAGCAGCCTGCCGCGGACGGCGAGGTTGGCGTAGGCGAAGTCCGGCTGGGTGCGGCCGAGTTCCTCCGCGACGCGGTCGGCCCAGCCGCGGTGGCCGCCGGGGCTTGAAGGTTCGGGGTCGCCGATGCCCTCGGTGAAGGAATCGCCCATCGCCACATACCGGGTCCAGGGATGGGAACCGGCGGGCGAAGGAGTAGTCGAAAAGGCACTTGCATCAGTCACGGTCCTATCCTGCCTTCCGCTCCGCTGCCTACGCGAACGTAGGTTGTTACTTTCCGGTAACTGTAAGAATGGAAACCATGACTGACGCCGAAGTATTTCCTGCCCCCGTTGTCCTGTGGTCCCATCCGGAAGACCAGCGCGCCGGCAAGCCGCTGCTGGTGCTGCTCCACGGCTACGGAGCCAATGAGCAGGACCTGCTCAGCCTGGCCGACATGCTGCCCGGGGACTTCGCCGTCGCGTCGCTGCGGGCGCCCATCGCCATGGGCCCCGGCTTCACTTGGTTCCCGCTGACGGCCTCGATCGAGTACTCGCTGGAACGGGTCAACAAGGCGTCCGCGTACGTGCTGGAGTGGATCGACAGCATCCGCGACGGCCACCCTTCGGTGAGTCTGCTCGGCTTTTCCATGGGCATGGCCATGGCCACCACGCTCCTGCGCCAGCGGCCCACGGACTTCGCCGCCGTCGTCGGACTCTCAGGGTTCGTGGTGGACGCCGCCGGGGACCCCAGCTTCAAGGACGGCGAGCTGGGCGGCACCGTGCCCATGTTCTGGGGACGGGACCAGCAGGACCCGGTGATCACCCAGGACAAGATCGAGTTCACCATGGGGTGGGTGCGCAGGCACGTCAAGCTCACCAAGGTCCTCTACACGGGCATGTGGCACGGCATTAACCAGCAGGAAATCGGGCACGTGGGGGAATTCCTCACGCATGAGGTGCTGAAGAAATAGGACGGACGACGGCGGCGCGGCAGCCGCGCGGCTAGTCGGCCGTGGGTGCCACGACCCGCACGGCCTGGCCATTGACGGCGACAGTGTCCCCGTTGTGGAGCTGCCGGCCCCGGCGGTCATCGATCTCGCCGTTGACCTTGACCAGCCCATTTTTGATGAGCTCCGCCGCCTCCACCCCGTCCTCAACGAGGTTGGCCAGCTTCAGCAGCTGGCCCAGCCTGATCATGGTGTCGCGGATGGGGACGTCCTCAATGGGGTTGCTCATAGAGCAATAATGCCTGAACTAAGGTGGATTCAATGACCTCCCCTTCCCGCCTGCCGGCACTTGCAGGCCTGCCCCTGGCCGTGGGTTCCGGCCTGGCCATCCCCGTCCAGGGCCGCATCAATGGTGCCCTGGGGGCACGCCTGGACGACGGAATCGCTGCGGCGGCCGTGAGTTTCAGCACAGGCCTGCTGGTCATGCTCACCATTTCCCTGGTGCTGCCACGGGGCCGGGCCGGCCTGGCCGCCATCATCCCGGCGGTCCGCAGCCGCGCGTTTCCCCGCATCTACGTGGTGGCCGGCGCCATTGGAGCACTGTTCGTCTTTGCCCAGTCCTTCACCATAGGCATCCTCGGCGTGGCGCTGTTCACCGTGGCCACAGTTACCGGACAGACCGTCAGCGGCCTCCTGGTGGACCGGTTGGGCATAGGCCCGGCCGGAAAGAAGTCGGTCACCGCCATCCGCATCATCGGCTGCATCCTGACCATCGCCGCCGTGGCCTGGGCGGTCTCTCCAAGGTTCAGCAGCGCGGGTTCCGGGGACGGGACGGCCGGGTTGCTGGTTCCCCTCCTGCTGCCGGTGGCGGCGGGATTCCTCATGAGCTTCCAGCAGGCCATGAACGGTACCGCCACCCTCCACTACGGCACCCCCATTGCCGCCACCCTGGTGAACTTTGTGGCCGGTTGCATTGTGCTGTGGATTGCGTTCGCTGTGAAGCTGGCCGTGGCCGGCCCCGCGAACCCGTTGCCGGGGGAGTGGTGGTACTACCTGGGCGGGCCCATGGGCTGCGTCTTCATTGGGCTGGGCGCCCTGCTGGTCCGCAGCCTGGGCGTACTGGTCACCGGCCTGGGCATGATTGCCGGCCAACTGCTCGGCTCCCTGGCCCTGGACCTTGCCCTGCCGGCCCCGGGAACCGTCGTAGCGCCGGCCACGGTCCTGGGAACCCTGCTCACCCTCGGCGCCATCATCCTGGCCACACTGCCCTGGCCCCGGGGCGCGCTGCGCAGGCAGCGGCCGGTACGCTAGGACACAAGCTTTTCCACGATCTTCCTTCATCCGCCCCGACCCGTTGCCGCTGTGCCGCAGGCACATGGCAGCCGGGGCCTGACAACCCGCGGACCGCACCCAGCGGCCCTGTAGAAATTGGAGTTACCCATGGCAGCAAAATCCGTCCTCGACCAGGTCATTTCCCTCTCCAAGCGGAGGGGCTTCGTGTTCCAGGCCGGTGAGATCTACGGCGGTTCGCGCTCTGCCTGGGACTACGGGCCCCTCGGAGCCGAACTCAAGGAAAACATCAAGCGCCAGTGGTGGCAGTCCGTGGTCCGCGGCCGCGAGGACGTGGTGGGCCTGGACTCCTCGGTGATCCTGCCCCGCCAGGTATGGGAAGCCTCCGGCCACGTCGAAGTCTTCTCCGATCCGCTGGTGGAATGCCTCTCCTGCCACAAGCGCTACCGGGCAGACCACCTTGAGGAAGAATACGAGGAAAAGAAAGGCCGGCCCGCCGAGAACGGCCTGAAGGACATCGCCTGCGCCAACTGCGGCACCCGCGGCCAGTGGACCGAGCCGCAGGAGTTCTCCGGCCTGCTCAAGACCTACCTGGGACCGGTGGCCAGCGAGGAAGGCCTGCACTACCTGCGGCCCGAAACCGCGCAGGGCATCTTCGTGAACTTCAACAACGTCCTCACCACCTCGCGGAAGAAGCCGCCGTTCGGCATCGGCCAGATCGGCAAGTCCTTCCGCAACGAGATCACGCCCGGAAACTTCATCTTCCGCACCCGCGAGTTCGAGCAGATGGAAATGGAATTCTTCGTCGAGCCCGGCACGGACGAAGAGTGGCACCAGTACTGGATGAAGGAGCGCATGGCCTGGTACACCGGCCTGGGCATCCGCGAGGAGAACCTGCGCTTCTTTGAGCACCCCAAAGAGAAGCTCAGCCACTACTCCAAGGGCACCACGGACATCGAGTACCGGTTCGGCTTCCAGGGCTCCGAGTGGGGCGAGCTGGAAGGCATCGCCAACCGCACCGACTTTGACCTGTCCACGCACGCCAAAGCCTCCGGGACGGACCTGAGCTACTTCAACCAGGCCACCAACGAGCGCTACACCCCGTACGTGATCGAGCCCGCGGCCGGCCTGACCCGTTCCTTCATGGCGTTCCTGGTGGACGCCTACACCGAGGACGAAGCCCCCAACGCCAAGGGCGGCGTGGATGTCCGCACCGTCCTGAAGCTGGACCCGCGCCTGGCCCCGGTCAAGGCCGCCGTGCTGCCGCTGAGCCGCAACGAGGCCCTGTCCCCGAAAGCCAAGGACCTCGGCGCCCAGTTGCGTAAGAACTGGAACATCGACTTCGACGACGCCGGTGCAATCGGCCGCCGCTACCGCCGCCAGGACGAGATCGGCACCCCGTTCTGCATCACGGTGGACTTCGACACCCTCGAGGACCAGGCCGTCACCATCCGCGAGCGGGACACCATGAGCCAGGAACGCGTCTCCCTGGACAAGGTGGAAGGCTACCTGGCGGCACGGCTGATCGGCGCCTGAGCGTGGCCATCGAATACCGCGAATGGCGGGACGGGGACGACCTCGCGCTGCTGGAGATCTGGGGCGGCCCCGAGACCGCCCAGGCCCGCCAGTTCCGTGGCGCCCTGGCCGTGTCCTCCAACGGAGGGAACGGCACGCCATGGCGCCGCTGCATCGTGGCCGAGGACGTGGTTGACGGCGTCGGCATCCCGGTCGCAGCCGGTGTCGTCTATGAAGCGTCCCTGCACCCGGAACGTCTCTGGACCTACATCGAAGTCGCCAGGGACCACCGCGGCAACGGCATCGGCGCCACCCTCCTGGCCATGCTGCGCCGCGAAGCCGAACACGCGCCGTCGGGCGTTTCCAAGCTCCGCGCCAAGGTGGAACCGGGCACGCCCGGGGCCGCGTTCGCCGAAGCTGCCGGGCTGGCACCCATCCAGCGTTCCCGGCTGGTCGTCGTGGAGCCTGGAGCCCTCCGGCTGCCCGTCTTCCCGGACAAGGACCACGGCGGCCGCCCGGTTGACGGTGAAAACGCCGGTTCCGATATCGTCATGGACCTGGCCACCGGTTCGGTGGAGCTGACCGATGTGGTGGGCCGGTACTACACCTCCATCCACGGCTGGGACTCACCCGGTGTGCTGTCCGTGGGCCAGGTGCAGAAGCTTTTCCTGGATGAGCTCACGGGAGCCCACGGCGCCATCGTGCTGCGGGCCCAGCCGGAATCGGCGTTCGGCCAGGGCGTGGCACCCAGCAAGAAGGGCCGCATCCGGGCGTTCGCCGTCAGCTACGCAGCCCCTGCCGGCCCTGACGACGCACCGCAAGCGGAAACGGGCGCCGGGCCGGACAGTCCCACGGACGTATTCGTTGGGCACGAGCCGTCGCTTGATGCCGACGACGCGGCCGAGGCTGTCCGGGACATGCTCGCCCTGATCGCCTACCAGCACCCCGTCATGCTGGAACTGGACGATTCGATGACCGCACTGCGCGCCGCCGTCGAGCCCCTCCTGGCAGGCGGCAAGGCCCGCCTGGCGGGTGCCGAAACCCTGGTGGTTTCCGACTAGGCGTCGCCCGTCCGGTGATTTGCGCCGCGTGCCGTTCCCGGACGGCGCGTGGCGCTGCCGTTTAAGCCGCCTACCTGCTGCGGGGCGCTCGACGGCGGCCCGCCGCGGCGTCGGCAGCGTCCAGGAGTTGCCGCTCGGCATCCGTGGGCGCGCCACCACCCAGCCGCGCCGGCATCCACCAGGCTCCGGGTTCCGGCCGGAGTGGAAAGCCGGCGATGCAGCGGTCGATTCCCGCCTGCAGGGTGCTGCGCAATGCTTCGGTTGCCGCCTCAACGTCAACGCCGGCCGCATATACCAGCGGCGCGTCCACCTGGATCCGGACGGGCGCCCGCCAGCTGCGCCGGAGGGAAAAGCCGTGCCCCCGGGTCAGGATGCGGTGGGCGCCCCAGATGGACACCGGAATGACGGGAACACCGGCCTCCGCCGCCATCCGGACAGCCCCCGTACGGCATTCACGGACCGTGAAGCTCCTGCTGACCCCCGCCTCGGGAAACACTGCCAGGTATTCGCCCTCGCGCAGCCTGGCAACCGCGGCCGCGTAAGCGTCTGCACGGCCCGTATAGCCCACCACCACATGGCCGCTGGCGCTGATGGCCGGGCCGGCCAGCCAGTGGTCCGCTGCGCCCTGGTGCACCAGGAACCGCAACTGGGCGCGTGCATGGCGCCACAGGAGCAGTTCCAGCACGGCAAAATCGACGTACCCGAAGTGTGTCACGGCAAAAACGGCCCCTTCTCCGCGGACCGCCTGCCGGGATGGCCCCTTCCGCCGCCCGGGACTGGGCAGGTGCTCCACTCCCGTGGCATGCAGGTCCAGCTGGAGGGCCCAGCGGAGGAACTGGCCCGTGCGGACGATCAGCCGGTAGAAGCGGTCGTTGGGCGGCGGACGCCACGTCACGGGACCGGTCCCTACAGGGTGACGTGGACGGAGGACTCGGGAAGCAGCTCCACGAACGCACGGGATGGCTGGACGCCGGCGCCCGTGCTCTCGGCGAAGGATTTGATGACAAACCCGGTGGCCAGGGTGTGCCACACACGGACCTTCCGGAGCATGAAGTGCCCCACGCCCTTGAGCGAGACGTATTGCATGCTCGCCGCGTCAGCGGACGCCCGGCGGGCAAAAGCCAGCGACTGCGAGGGGCTGGTCATATGGTCGGTGGTGCCATGGATGATCAACACCTTCCTGCCGGCGACCCGGTGGGCAGGGGTTTCGGGGCTCAGCCATGGTGCCAGTGCCACTACGGCCTCCACCTGCGGATGGTCGGCCGCGCACACGGCGGTCAGCCCGCCCATGGAGTGGCCCAACAGGAAAATGGGAACGCCCGGGTGGCGGTCCGCGATCTGCTGCAGCGCCCAGCGGGCATCCTGCAGCGGTGACATGTCCGGGCCGTTCCAGCCGCGGACGCTGTTGCGCAGGGACCACACCGCCAGTCCCTGCTTCCTGCCGGCACGATGCAGGTGCCTGGCGAAAGGGACCATCCTGGCCGGGCTCAGGTGCCGGGCCTCCACCGGATCCCGGCTGTGGGCCTTGCCGCCGTGCAGGACCAGGACCACGCCCCGGGTGTTGCCTGATGCTTCAAGGACGCTCAGGAACGGCTGGTGGGCGGAAACACCCGCCACCTGCCCGGCCTGCACGCCGCCCTTCCCATGTGCTCCATTGCTGCCGCCCCCATGCCCACCACGGTTGTCCATGCCAGGTTCCTCCCCATCCCGATGGTCCATTTATAAACCCTATGGCGCCGCACGTAGAGTTCAACCATGAGGTTGTACTGCTGATGGGCGCCGGTCACTCCCACTCTTCCTTGGATCATTCGGAGCCGACGCCCCAGGCGATGGCTGCCCGCAGCAAAGCGAACCGGATCCTGGCCGCTGTGCTCATTCCGCTGGCATTGCTGACCTTGGCCGGGATGGCGGCGCTCTGGCCATCCGGCAGCAAGGAAGGGGTGTCGCTCGCCAACCCGTATTCCACTGCCCCCGGCGTCACCTTCGATACCGGCACCATCCAGAATGTCGTGACCGAGAGCTGCATGCAGGGGAGCAGCCAGCAGGGGCCGGGCCAACAGGGGACCAGCCAACAGGGGACCAGCCAGCAGGGCCCGCAGCAGCCGCCGGGCCAGGGCTCGGCCTGCACGTTCGCCTACACCGAGCCGGACAAAGGCGGCAGCCCGGTCAAAGTGGTCATCAACCCGGACGTGGCCTCATCCCACGGGGTGAAGCCCGGAGACCAGATCCGCTACCTGAACCTGTCCAACGCCCAGGGGGCCGGCGGGTCCCAGGGATCGCCGGCGTACATTTTCGTGGATTTCGTCCGGACCCTGCCCATCATCCTGCTCGCCGTCCTCTACGCCGTGGTGGTCATCGCCGTTGCAAGGTGGCGCGGGCTGCGGGCCCTGATCGGGCTGGTGGGCGCATACTTCGTGCTCGCGAACTTCCTCCTCCCGGGCCTGGTGGAGGGCAAACCGCCGCTCCTGCTCGCCCTGGTGGGATCCACCGTGATCATGATCGGGGTGCTGTACTTCGCCCACGGGTTCTCCGCCCGCACGTCCACGGCGCTCCTGGGCACAGTCTTCGGGCTGGCCATCACCGCGCTGCTCGCAGCCTGGGCCACGGACGCCGCCAACCTCGCCGGCGTGGGCAGCCATGACGCCGCCACCCTGGTGAACACGTCGTCCAACATCTCCATCTCCGGAGTGATCCTCTGCGGACTCATCATCTCCGGGCTGGGCGTCCTCAACGACGTCACCATTACGCAGTCCTCGGCCGTGTGGGAGCTCTACGAACTGGCACCGGCCAGCAGCGCCCGGAAGCTGTTCACCTCCGCCATGCGGATCGGCCGCGACCACATCGCGTCCACGGTGTACACCATCGCGTTCGCCTACGCCGGAGCCGCGCTGCCCATCCTGATCATCGTCATGCTCTACGACCGGCCCCTGATGGACACCCTCACCAGCGCCGAACTCTCCGAGGAAGTCATCCGGACGCTGGTGGGTTCCATCGGGCTGGTCCTGGCCATTCCGGTCACCACGCTGATCGCCGTACTGGTGGTCAAGGCAACAGGAATCAAGGCAACGGGGGCCGCGGACGACGGCGGTCACAGCCACCCGGAGGACGTGGCGGATACGGGGGCGCTCGCCGCGGCCGCCCTTGAGCAGCGCAGCCGGCGCACCGCCGTCGGATCACGCGGCCTGCCCGGGGAAGAGCCGGCCACCCGCCGGGGCCGGCGGGCAGACCGCGGCTGAACCCGCGCGGACTGCCGCTTCTTGTCCTACTGGTAGTCGGCCAGCCAGAGGTCCGGGCCGAAGACTTCGTACTGGATGTCCTTCGCCCGGACACCTGCCCCCACCAGGGCGGACCGGACGGCCTGCATGAAGGGCACGGGACCGCACAGGTAATACTCGGCGTCGGACGGCAACGGGATGTCCTTGACGTTCATGAACCCCGAGTGCACCGTACCGCCGCCGCTGCCCGCGGAGGAGCCTTCTCCGTCGGGCTCCAGGAACCACGACGTAAGGGAAGCGTCAGGGAGCGCCGCAAGGTCGGCCGTCACCTGGTTACGCAGGGCAAAGGAGGCCGGGGAGTCGGCCGCATGCAGGAACAGGACCTTCCGCTGCGAGCCGGACTTGACCAGGTGGGACAGCATGCCGGCCATGGGCGTAATCCCGATTCCTGCGCTCGCCAGCACCACGGGCCGGTCCGTGTATTCCAGGACGACGTCGCCGAAGGGGGCGGAGAGGGTGACCTCGTCGCCAACGTTGACGTGGTCGTGCAGGAGGTTGGACATTTCGCCGTCCGGCGCCCCCTCCGTGCGCACCCGCTTGACGGCGAAGCGCCGGTGCTGCCCGTCGTCGGCCTGCGTCAGGCTGTACTGGCGTGGCTGCAGGACGCCGTCCGGCATCTCCATCCGGAGGGTGACGTACTGTCCCGGCAGGGAGGGCTTGACTTCGCGCTCGTCGGTCCGCGCCACCACGAAACTGACAACGTCGTCCGTTTCCTGGATCTTCTCGGCCACCCGCCAGGTGCGCCACACGGTCTCGGGGCTCAGCCGGACGGCGTCGTACAGCCCCCGTTCCTTGTTGATGAGCATGTTGGCCATGAGCCAGTAGACCTCGTCCCAGGCCGCCGCCACCTCAGGAGTCACGGCGTCGCCCAGGACATCCACAATCGCCCACATCAGGTTGTCGTGCACCACCTGGTACTGCTCCGGGCTCAGGCCCAGGGAGACGTGCTTGTGCGAAATCCTGGACAGCAGGTGGTCCGGCAGATGCGTAGGGTCGTTGACCAGGAAACCGGCAAACGCGGCCACCGAACCGGCCAGCGCCTGCTGCTGCCGGCCATCGGCCTGGTTGCCCCGGTTGAACAGGCCGTTGAGCAGCTCGGGGTGTTCACCGAACATGTGCTGGTAGAAACGGGACGCTATTTCCTGGATATGCTCGCCCACCACGGGAAGGGTGGCCCGGATGACGGGATACGAGGTCTCTGACAGCATGGGTAAGTCTCCTTGAAGCGTCCTGGCTGGTGGTCCGTCCCCGCGCCACGCTAACAGCCGCCCGGACCGGGGGACAGGTACTTTGGCACTGGCCGGAAGCGCCGATTTGCCCGGCTTTGCAACAATGGACAGGTGACTGTTGCTGCAACTCCGCCCGCCCCCAAGCTGGAACTCCCGCCCCTGAAGCTGGGACCCCTCACCGTTGACACCCCGGTGATCCTCGCCCCCATGGCCGGCATCACCAACTCCGCCTTCCGCAGGCTGTGCCGTGAATACGGCGGCGGCATGTACGTGGCGGAGATGGTCACCTCCCGCGCGCTGGTGGAGCGGACCCCAGAATCACTCCGCATCATTTCGCACGACGACGACGAGAAAGTCCGCTCCGTCCAGCTCTACGGCGTGGACCCCGGCACCGTCGGCGCTGCCGTGCGGATGCTCGTGGAGGAGAACCGGGCCGACCACATCGACCTCAACTTCGGCTGCCCGGTCCCCAAGGTGACCCGGCGCGGCGGCGGCTCGGCACTGCCCTGGAAGATCGATCTCTTCACCTCGATCGTGCAGACCGCCGTCAAGGAAGCCTCCAAGGGCAATGTTCCGCTGACCATCAAAATGCGCAAGGGCATCGACGATGACCACCTGACGTACCTTGACGCCGGGCGCATCGCCCGCGACTCCGGTGTCGCCGCCGTCGCACTCCACGGCCGGACCGCCGCCCAGTTCTATTCCGGCAAGGCCGACTGGTCTGCCATCGCCCGGCTCCGCGAGGCGCTGCCCGACATCCCCGTGCTGGGCAACGGCGATATCTGGTCCGCCGAGGACGCCGTCCGCATGGTCCGCGAAACCGGCGTGGACGGCGTGGTGGTGGGCCGCGGCTGCCAGGGGCGGCCGTGGCTCTTCGGGGACCTGCAGGCAGCGTTCGAAGGCAGCGACGTCCGGCACCGCCCCAACCTGCGCCAGGTGGCCGAAGGGGTGTACCGCCACGCTGAACTCATGGTGGAGACCTTCGGTGACGAAGGCAAGGCGCTGCGTGAGATCCGCAAGCACATCGCCTGGTACTTCAAGGGCTATGTGGTGGGCGGGGAACTGCGCACCCGGCTGGCCCTGGTGACCAGCCTGGAGGTGCTCCGCGACACGCTGGCCGAACTGGACCTGGACTCGCCCTACCCCGGAGTGGACGCCGAAGGCCCCCGCGGCCGTGCCGGCTCGCCGAAAAGGCCGGCCCTGCCCAAGGACTGGCTGGACTCCCGGGCACTCAACGAGGACCAGTCCAAGGACATTGCGGCAGCAGAACTGGACGTGTCCGGTGGCTGAAGCATCGGTTGCCGGGCACCAGTCCACTGGAACCCCCACCGCGGCCCTGGCGCTGCCGGGCTACGACACGCACGATTCCGCCCGCTGGGTGGAAGAACCGCCCAAGAACACGTACCGCTCCGACTTCGAACGGGACAGGGCCCGGGTGCTGCATTCGTCCGCGCTGCGCCGGTTGGGCGCGAAAACCCAGGTTGTGGCCCCGGACACCGACGACTTCGTGCGCACCCGCCTCACGCACAGCCTGGAGGTGGCGCAGGTGGGCCGCGAACTGGGCCGGGCCCTGGGCTGCGACCCGGACGTGGTGGACACGGCCTGCCTCAGCCACGACCTCGGCCACCCGCCCTTCGGCCACAACGGCGAATCGGCCCTGAACGAGGTGGCGCACGCCATCGGCGGCTTCGAAGGCAACGCCCAGACCCTCCGCCTGCTCACCCGGCTCGAGCCAAAGGTGCTCACGGCTGACGGCCAGCCCGCGGGGCTGAACCTCACCCGCGCAAGCCTTGACGCGGCGTCGAAATACCCTTGGTCAGCCCTGGAAGCGCCGGTGATCCACGGCCAGCGGACCAGCAAGTTCGGTGCCTACGAGGACGACCTCCCCATCTTCACCTGGCTCCGCGAAGGTGCGCCGGAACGCCGGAGCTGCCTGGAAGCCCAGGTCATGGACCTCGCGGACGACATCTCCTACTCGGTGCACGACGTGGAGGACGCGATTGTTGCCGGCCACTTCCAGCTGCGCTGGATGGACAACCCGGACCACCGCGCCCGCGTGGTGGGCTACGCCAAGCAGTGGTACCTGCCGCACAACGACCCCGCGGCCATCGATGCCGCCCTGGCCCGGCTGGAGGCCACGGACGTCTGGGTGCGCGAGGCCGATGGCAGCCGTAAATCCATGGCTGCGCTGAAGAACATGACCAGCCAGCTGATTGGCCGGTTCTGCCAGAGCGCCCTGGAAACCACCCGCGCCGTCTATGGGCCGGAAAACCTCACGCGCTATAACGCAGAACTGATGGTTCCCGACGAAACCGTCATGGAAATTGCGGTGATGAAGGGCTTGGCCACCACGTTCGTGATGACCACCGAGCACCGGCAGCCCATCTACGAGCGGCAGCGGGAAGTGCTCCACGCCCTGGTTACCGCCCTCAGCGCCACGGGGGACCGGCACCTGGAGCCGATGTTCGCGGCGGACTGGCGGGCGGCGGACGACGACGGCGCGCGCCTTCGCGTGGTCATCGACCAGGTGGCGTCGCTGACCGACGGGTCCGCCCTGGCCATGTACGAGCGCCTGGTGGGAAGCCTGCCCTCGCTCTGGTGACCAGCCCGGGTGTGGCCGGACATCCGCCCGATCAACAGCTTCCTTAAAGCATCTTCACAGGAAGGAGGCGCACCATGGGAGGAAAGACAGGCCGCTAGGAACGGGAGCTGGTCATGAGTACTCGCAGCAGGGGCAAGCGCCTTGCCACCGGGATCACCGCGGCCGTGGGCGTTGGCAGCTTCGCCGCCGCCGGGGTAGCGGCATCCGCCGTCTACGCCGCAACGCCCTCCGTGATCGCCAGGACCACACCCGCCACGGACACCAGCACCACCCAGCCAAGCACGCCCCAATCCGGATCGGCCCGCTCCGACGGCGACGACCGCGGGACCACCAAGAACAACACCTCACGCCGTTCGAAGACGTACGGCAGTTCCGGCAGCACCACACCGGTCCAGCCCGGCAAGGGCAGCACCGTCCATGGCCGGTCCTCGGGGTCCTGAGATGGCAGGCTCCGGCAGGGCCGCTGCCGGCGCAGCCGGCACCAGGGCCGCCGAACACCGTTCACGCGCGGGAAGCAATCCACCGGCGGACAACACTGCACAGGCCAGGTGGACTGTCTGGGAACTTGAGGCATCCGTTACCGTCACCGATCCGGAAATGCTCGCCGCAGCCGAAGAGGCCGTTCGCGGCGTCGTGGCTGCGGTCGACCTCGCCTGCAGCCGCTTCCGGGAAGACTCCGAATTGATGAGGGTCCAGTCCCGGATGCCGCAGGGCGTTGGCATCAGCCCCCTGTTCCGGCTTCTGCTCGAGCGCGCGCTGGACGCGGCCCGGCTCACCGGCGGCGATGTGGACCCCACCCTCGGAGCTGAGTTGGCGGCCTTGGGCCATGGCCCGGAATGGCAGAGGCCCGGCCTCACCAGCATCCCGGTGTCGCCGCAGCCCGCACCTCCCCGGCAGTCTTCGGTACCGCGGGCACCCGGCTGGTCCCGCCTGGACCTCGACGCCTCGACCCTGACCCTCCCGCCCGGCCTCCGCCTGGACCTGGGGGCAACAGCAAAGGCAGTCGCAGCCGACCTCGCCGCCGCCGCCGTGCACCGGGCACTGGGCTGCGGCGTGCTCGTCGGCCTGGGCGGTGACCTGGCCAGCGCAGGCCCGGGGCCGCAGGAGGACGGCGGCCCGGGCCAGTGGCAGGTCATGGTGCAGGACCTCCCTGCCGACCCGTGCCAGCAGGTTTCCCTGGCCCCGGGCTTTGCCCTGGCCACCTCCAGTACGCAGAAGCGCCGCTGGAAGCACCAGGGGACCGAGGTGCACCACATCCTTGACCCCCGTTTTGGCCTGCCTGCAGAGCCGGTCTGGCGTTCGGTGACCGTTGCCGCCCCCACCTGCCTGAAAGCGAACGCATGCAGCACGGCGGCAGTCGTCCGCGGCTTCGCTGCCGTGGACTGGTTCCGGAGCGAAGGGATCGCTGCCCGCCTGGTGGACAGCCGGGGCAGGGTCATCACCACCGGGGAATGGCCCGCTGAAAGCGGCAGCCCGGCCCTGGCCGCCGGCGGAAGCTCCCCTGCCGGAGGTGGCCGCCGTGGATGAGGCAATGTGGGCCTTTGGGCGGGTCAGCGGCTTCGTGTCCCTGGCACTGTTCACCGCGTCCGTGCTGCTGGGGATCCTCAACAGGTCCGGCCGCCCGCTGATGGTGCTGCCCCGGTTCTCCATCAGCCTCCTGCACCGGAACATTGCGCTGCTCGCCACGGTGTTCCTGGGGCTGCACGTGGGATCCCTGCTCCTGGACTCGTTTGCCAAGCTGAACCCGGTGGACATCGTCGTCCCGTTCCTGGGCTCGTACCAGCCGTTTTGGCAGGGGCTGGGGACGGTGGCCCTGGACCTCGTGCTCGCGGTGGTGGTGACGGGCCTGCTGCGGCACCGGATCGGGCAGCGCAGCTTCAAGGCCGTGCACTGGCTCAGCTACGGCGTCTGGCCGGTGGCCATGGCGCACGCCCTCGGCAACGGCACCGACGTCTCCAGCGGATGGTTCCTCCTGCTGGCCGTCGCGTCAGCGGTCGCCGTGGCGGCGGCCCTGCTGTGGCGCCTGAGCCCCTCCTTCCTCGAAACCTCCCATGCCAGGCAAGGAAACGTTCCGTGACCCACCCCAATGACACCCACCAGCCGGTGCCACTCCACCCGGAACAGGACAGCCTGCGCCAGCAACCGAGGCTGCTGGCCGCTGGCCCTGACGCAGGCTGGTCGCAGCATCTTGAGGCGTTTGGGCCCTGGGAAGCGCAGGCTGCCGGACCAGGGCTGCTGGACACCCTTGCCGCGGCCGGGCTCACCGGCCGGGGCGGCGCCGCGTTCGAAACCTGGCGCAAGGCCAGTGCCGCTGCAGGGTCCGGACGGAAAGGCATGTTTGCTGCCCGGCCGGTGGTGATTGCGAACGGTGCAGAAGGCGAACCCCTGAGCTTCAAGGACCGGACCCTCCTCGCCCATGCACCCCACCTGGTCATCGACGGGCTCGTGGCCCTCGCCGAAGCATTGGGCGGCGCAAGCATGTACATGTACGCGCCGGCGGCCGGTCTTCCCCGCGTTGAACAGGCCGTCGGCGAACGTCCCCGGGGCAAGCGGATCCGCATGGTCCAGGCTCCTGAAACCTTTATCTCCGGTGAGTCGAGCGCCGTCGTCAACATGATTGCCAACGGCAGTGCCGTCCCCACGGACCAGCGGCGCCGCCTCAGCGAATCCGGCCTCAACGGGCGGCCCACGCTGGTGGTCAATGTCGAGACCCTTGCCCAGGTTGCCCTGATCGCCCGTTACGGGGCGCCGTGGTTCCGCCAAATGGGGACTGCGGCGGACCCCGGCACCCGGCTCGTGTCCGTTTCCGGGCCTGCGCCAGTACCGGACGTGGTGCTGGAAGTGCCCGGCGGTGCGCAACTTTCCGCGGTCCTCCAGGAGGCGGGGATGGACCCTGCCGCCCTGTCCGCCGTCCTGGTGGGTGGCTACCACGGGCGGTGGGTGCGGGCCGCCGCCCACGCGCTCTCTCCAGCGGGGCTGCCCGGCCGGACCCTCCGGCCGGGGGCAGGCGTGATCCATGCCCTGGACCTGCAGTCGTGCGGCATCCAGGCCACGGCCAGGATCGTCAGTTACCTGGCCGACCAGTCAGCCCGGCAATGCGGCCCCTGCATGTTCGGGCTGCCGGCCATGGCGTCCATCCTCAACCGGATCGCCGGCGGGGAAACCAACCATCGGCTTGCTTCTGAGCTGGACCGGCTGGGAAAGCTGGTTTCGGGACGTGGCGCGTGCCGTCACCCGGAGGGGACCACCGGCCTGGTCAGCAGTGCCCTCGAGGTCTTCGCCGGGGACTTCCGCGCCCACCTTTCCGGCTACTGCACGGGCCCGGGAGGGGCGGCGGCATGAAAACCCACCTGCATATCGATTGGACCAGCTGCGACGGCCGCGGACTGTGTGTGGAGCTGCTTCCCGGCGTACTTGACCGGGACGACTGGGGGTACCCGGTGGCACGAGGGAAGGTGGGCCGGGACCGGACAGACGTTCCGCTGCGTGACGCCGACCGGGAAGCGGCGCAGGAGGCCGTCGTCCTGTGCCCCAAGCTGGCCCTGAGCCTGCTGGAGGGAAAGGCGCCGGAACCGGAGAAGCGGGCGCCGGGGACGTGAAGCCGGCCGGTGACACTAAGATTGCTGTGTGGCTGGGCTG
The DNA here is from genome assembly GCF_056396685.1 of Pseudarthrobacter sp. 05T312. Classification (NCBI taxonomy): domain Bacteria; kingdom Bacillati; phylum Actinomycetota; class Actinomycetes; order Micrococcales; family Micrococcaceae; genus Pseudarthrobacter; species Pseudarthrobacter sp. 05T312. The sequence continues at coordinate 73,872 of NZ_JBFTLY010000010.1, read as the reverse complement.
ATTAAACGTGAAGATATTGACGAAGTACGCCAGCGCACGGACATCAAGGAAGTGGTTGACGGCTACGTCACGCTCAAGGGCGCGGGGCTGGGAACCTTCAAGGGTCTGTGCCCCTTCCACGACGAGCGCTCGCCGTCCTTCACCGTCCGTCCCCAGGTAGGCCGCTACCACTGCTTCGGCTGCGGCGAGGACGGTGACGTCATCGCCTTCGTCCAGAAGCAGGACCACAGCTCCTTCCAGGAGGCCGTGGAGAAGCTCGCCTCCCGGATCGGCTACGAGCTCCGCTACGAGGACGGCGGCACCGGCCCCAACCGCGAGGAAGTGGGCCGCCGCCAGCGGCTGCTGGACGCACACAAGATCGCGGACGAATTCTTCCGGGCCCAGATGCTCACGCCCGGCGCGGCCACGGCCCGCAACTTCCTGTTTGGCCGCGGCTTCGACCGGGCCGCCGCGGAACACTTCGGCTGCGGGTACGCCCCCCAGGGGTGGGATGCGCTCCTGAAGCACCTCCGCGGCCGCGGCTTCACCGACGCCGAGCTCAAGCTCACCGGCATGTTCAGTGAAGGAAACCGGGGCATCTACGACCGTTTCCGCGGCCGCCTGATCTGGCCCATCAAGGACATGGCCGGCGACACCATCGGCTTCGGTGCGCGCAAGCTGTACGAGGACGACCAGGGTCCCAAGTACCTCAACACCCCGGAGACCACCCTCTATAAGAAGTCCCAGGTCCTCTACGGCATCGACCTGGCGAAGAAAAGCATCGCCAAGGACCGCCAGCTGGTGGTGGTGGAGGGCTACACCGACGTCATGGCCTGCCACCTTGCAGGAATTACGACGGCGGTAGCCACCTGCGGCACGGCGTTCGGCACCGAACACATCAAGATCGCCCGCCGGCTTTTGTCCGACGACGGCACCGGGGGAGAAGTGGTGTTCACCTTCGACGGCGACGCCGCCGGGCAGAAGGCCGCCCTGCGGGCCTTCGAGGAGGACCAGCGCTTCACCGCCCAGACCTTCGTGGCCGTGGAACCCACGGGCGCTGATCCCTGCGACCTGCGCCTCAGCCGTGGGGATGATGCGGTGCACGCCCTGATCCAGTCCCGCCGGCCGCTGTTCGAATTTGCCATCCGCAGCACCTTGAAGCAATTCAACCTCGACACCGTTGAGGGCCGTGTCCAGGGCCTCAAGGCCTCGGTGCCGGTGGTGGCCGCCATCCGCGACGCCTCCACCCGGACAGGGTATTGCCAGGCGCTGACCGGCTGGCTGGGCATGCCGGACCCCAACGAGGTCCTGCGGATGGTCAACGCCGAAGTGAAGAACGCCGGAAAGCGCGGCGAACCGGGACGGTCCCCGGCTCCGGGCCAGCCGCAGCCAGGCGGCCCCTCCCGCCCGGTGCCTGCCCAGCCCGGGGCGCCGGGCGTAGCTGCCGGGCCGTCGTCGGGCGTTGTCCCGTCCTTCCACCGTCCGGACCCCCGCGATCCCGTGGCCTCCATGGAGCGGCAGGCGCTGGAGGTGGCGCTGCAGCAGCCTGCGCTGCTGGCCGGCGGGGTTTGGGACCGCTTTGCCGCTGCCCGGTTCGCCATCCCTGCTTTCCAGGCCGTCCACGACGCCATGCGCGCCACCGGCCCCGGCCTGACCGTTGACCCCGTGCGCTGGGTGGAACACGTGATGCACGAGGTTCCTGAGCCCCTCCGGCCGCTGGTATCCGAACTCGCCGTCGTGCCGCTGCCGGCCCATACCGAGGAAGCGGTCCTGAAGTACTGCCGCGACATCCTGTCCCGGCTGTTCGAACTGCAGATCACCCGGGTCAAGGCGGACAAAATGGGCCAGTTGCAGCGCCTTGACGCGGCGGCGGACCCGGAAACCTACCAGCGGCTCAACCGGGAACTGATGATGCTGGAAATGGAACGCAGGGCCCTGCGGGCCGAGGCGTAGTGGTGGCCCGGGCCGCGGGCCCGGGGTGGGCCACGTCACGGCCGTCCGATTTCATTTCCCCGCCAGGTGTTTGCTAGGCTGGTACCCGCTTCATTCCTCCTTAGCTCAATTGGCAGAGCATTCGACTGTTAATCGAAGGGTTGCTGGTTCAAGTCCAGCAGGAGGAGCTTCCAATCCCCGTTCCGGCCTCCGGAACGGGGATTTTTGTTTCCCGGCGGGGGAGTTTGGGCCCCGGAAACTGCCGATTTCCCTGTGCCGGAATCCTTTGCTAATGTCATACCTGCTTCATTCCTCCTTAGCTCAATTGGCAGAGCATTCGACTGTTAATCGAAGGGTTGCTGGTTCAAGTCCAGCAGGAGGAGCGCAACGAAAAATCCCCGTTCCTCCGGTTGGAGGAGCGGGGATTTTTCTTTTGCGGCGCTGCAGTGGATCAGACGAAGTCCATCTCCACCTGCAGGAACCTTTCCGCCTCGGCGATGGCAGCCTGGAAGGCTTCCTGCTCGGTTGGCGACTTCCGGGGTTCGCGGGGGTTCCATTCGTGCGGCGCGGAGTGGATCCTCACGAAGCCGGCGTCCGGGGGAGCGTAGAAGATGCCGAAGCGCTGCACCGGCCATTCAGGGGAGGTTTCCGGCGCCACCAGCAGGGCCGCGTTGAAGGCGGGATTGAACCATTGGGCGATGGGCCGGCGCCGGTCTTCGGTGAACAGTCCCGCGGCGTACAGGGCCGCCGACTGTTGACCTGCCTGCGCACACAGCCGCTCCCACCACAGTGGCAGGATCCGGGCGTCGCACCGTTGCCATGTGGCCGGAAGTGGCGGTTGGTTCTGCCAGTTGGGCACGGCATCATTTTATCGCGGTCGGGACCCGGACGGCAGGGAAAGCCGCACCGGACCGGCCACAACAATCAGTGCGTGACGTTCAGCGGCGCCGGCGGGAGCCCGGGTTGACCCGGTACAGGAGCGCGGCGCCCGCCAGCGTCCCCAGGATGATGCCCCAGGCCGGGTTTCCCACGGCGCGGCCGGCGAAGTAGCCCACGACGGCGCCGAGCACCGCCCCGAGGAACAGTCCCCGTCCGTTGCGTTGCGGTTTGCGGCTCACGGGCTGCCTTTCGATTGGAGGCGGGGGGCTGTCATGCGCCCCCGATGATGGCCTGGCTCAGTGGATCGAGGGTACCGTGCGCGGCCGGACAACCAGCCACAGTGCGGCGGCCGCCAGGAGGATGCAGGCTGCCTGCACCCCGCCCATGGGCGCGGCGCTGGTGATGCCGAGCCAGCCCACCACCGGGGAAATGAGCCCGGCCATCAGGAACGTCGCGGCGCCCAGGAGCGATGCTGCCGTTCCCGCCTGGGCTGCGTGCCCGGCCAGGGCGAGCACCTGGACGCAGGGGAACATGAAGCCGGTGCCCAGGATGTAGAACCACAGCGGGACCATGACGCCCCACAACCCCAGGCCCGCCCGGTCGAAGACCACGATTAACAGGGCCATCAGGAACATCCATGCCGTGGCGCCGGCCAGGATCCATTGCGGCGGAACGATCCGGATGAGCCGCGAACTGGTCTGCACGCCGGCCACGATGCCCAGGGAGTTGACGCCGAAGAGCAGGCCGTACTGCTGGGCCGAGAACCCGAAGACGTCCTGGAACAGGAATGGAGAAGCCGAAAGGTAGGTGAACAGGCCGCCGAAATTGAATCCCGCAACCATTAGCAGCCCCACGAAGATCCGGTCGCTGAACAGCGCCTTGTAGCGTTGCCCGGCTGTCATGCCGGTCCGGCCCCGTTTCTCCGGCGGCAGCGTTTCACGCACCAGGAGGAGCGCGGCCACGATCACCAGGGTTCCGTAGGCTGCCAGGAACACGAAGATGCCCGGCCACGGCATCACCAGGAGAAGCTGTGAACCGATGACAGGGGCAAGGATGGGCGCCAGCCCGTTGACCAGGGACATCCTGGAGAACATGCGCACCATGGCGTAACCGGAAAACAGGTCGCGGACCATGGCCATGGCCACCACGCCGCCGCCGGCCGCGCCAACCCCCATCAGCACGCGGAAGATCCCCAGCGTGGTGATGTCGGCGGACACTGCGGCGCCCAGCGATGCCGCGATGTGCAGCGCCGTGGCCAGGATCAGAGGAGTCCTGCGGCCGAACTTGTCGCTGAAGGGGCCCACCACCAGCTGCCCGAACGCGAATCCGACCGTGGTTCCGGCCAGGGTGAGCTGGACCTGGGCCTCCGTCACCCCCAGGCTTGCCTCCAGCGCCGGAAAGGCGGGCAGGTAGAGGTCGATGGTAAATGGACCAAGGGCGGTCAGGGCGCCCAACAGGAGGATGTACAGGAGCTTCCGGCGGCGGCTCAGCAGGTCGCCCGGATTGGGGGGATTGGTCACGGAGAACAATCCTAGGCCCGCCCGGGCCCGTTTTTGCAGCGTTGTAGGCCGCGCCCACCGGCAAGCCCCCAAGTTCGCCCTGAACCTGAATGGTAGTTTTGGTGGCGTGGACTGTGCGGCTGCACATTCCACACCCAACGGATGCAGTATCGACCCATGAACCAGTAAGGCGGAACCGATGAGCGGACGTCACAGCGGGCGTACCAGCCCGGGATTGCGCATCACTGCGCTGCCCGGAACGGCAAGACTCCTTTTCCGGTTGGCCCCCCGCCAGCTCAACGACGAGATCGCCTTCGCCAAGATCGAACTCAAGCGCAAGGGTATCCAGGTGGGGGTGGCCGCGGCCTTCTTCGCCGTCGCGCTGCTCTTCCTCGCATTCCTGGTGGTCGGACTGATCGTTGCGGCCATCATGGGCCTGGCCACCATCATGCCCGCCTGGCTGGCAGCCCTCCTGGTCTCCGCCGCTTTCCTGCTGATAGCCCTCATCGGCGGCCTTGTTGGCCTCGCAAGGTTCAAGAAGGCCATGCCGCTGATGCCGGAAGAGACCATCCGCGGCATCAGGCACGATATTGGGGTGGCCCGCGAGGGCTCGGCCTTCAACCCGGCCATCCTTGACCCGGAGAGCCCCGAGGCCAAGGCTGCCAAGGCCGCCAAGGCCGAGGCAGCTGCCAAGGCCAAGGCGGAGAAGGAAGCCAAGGCCGCCCAGCACGAGCAGGAATTCCCGCACGCGTCAGAAGCCGACCTGGTGCGCCGCCTGAGCCAGCGCCGCCACCACCTCACCGAAGTCCGGGACGAACTCGGCACGGAGCTGGACGTGAAGACCCAGGCCCGCTACCTCCTCGCCGCCGCCCAGGTCAGGGCACGCGAGGGCCAGGTGCTGGCGCGGCACGGCGTGGAATCGGCGGGGCAGCGGTTCGCCGCCGTGTCCGGCTCCGCCGACCTGTCCAGGCGCTGGAAGCCGCTGGCTGCCTTCGTCGCGGCAGGCACGGTCCTGGTGGTCCTCCTGCGCAGGCTTTTCCGCGCCAACTAGGTCCCCGGCCGGGCAAGCCACGTTCCGGCGGACGCGTTTTCCGGCCCTGCAGGCATGGGCCACCAGGGCATGACAGAAAGACTGCGCCGCGGCGCAGCAGGAAGGAGAGGGGGACGGGTGAAGTTCATTGGTGCAGGCGCCCGACCCGGCCGTCCCCAGGTGGACCATGACCGCGTGGTTACCATCCCCAACCTGCTCACCGTGGTGCGGTTCATGGGCGTTCCGCTCTTCATCTGGCTTGTGCTGGCCCAGAAGGAATATTGGGCCGGCGTGGTTGTCCTGGCTGTCATGGCGGGGACGGACTGGATCGACGGCTACATCGCCCGCCGGTTCGACCAAGCCTCCAAGCTTGGCCGGGTCCTTGACCCCATTGCCGACCGCCTGGCCCTGCTGGCGGTGGCCTTCACGCTGGTGATTGCCGGCGTCGTGCATTGGCTGTACCTGGCGGCACTGGTGATTCCCGATGCCGTCCTGCTGGTATTGACGCTTTCCCTCTTCCACGGACACCCGGACCTCCCGGTCAGCGTGGTGGGCAAGGTGCGGACCGGGCTGCTGCTGTTGGGGACGCCCCTGCTGCTCCTCTCCCGCCTGGATACCGGTATGTCCGCCACGCTCCTCACTGCCGCCTGGGTGGTGCTGGGCCTGGGCCTGGTGGGCCACTGGATTGCCGCGTACAACTACTTCTGGGCGATGCTGCGCAAGGGCCGGGAACAACAACAGCACGACGGCGGGAACGGCTGATGGTGTGGCTTGCCGTCGGCCTGGCAGTGCTTGGCGCCTTCTGCCTTGCCCTGGGTGCCCAGCGCCAGGGGAGCGCCGTCAAGGCCGATACCGGCGGCCTGGCCCTCAGCTCCAACGGTTTCCTGCGCCTCCTGCGCAACCCCCGGTGGATGCTGGGGCTCCTGCTGCTGTGCACCGGCATGGCCATGAATGCCGTAGCCCTGGTCTCCGCGCCGCTGACGGTGATCCAGCCCATCGGTGCCATTGCCCTGGTGATCACCACAGTGGTCAACGCCCGGGACCAGGACCTGACCATCAACCGCGCCACGGCCGTCTCCATCGCCGCGTGCGTCACTGGATCCGCGCTCTTCGTCCTCCTGGCGGTCAACGTGACCCAGGAGAACCACCATGTCAGCCCTGAAGACGAGCTCACCATTGTGCTGCTCCTTGCCTTGGCGGTGGGGCTGTTCGGCACGCTGGCTGTAACGTTCAAGCACCGGATGAACGCGTTTATCTATATCCTCGGCGCCGGTATTCTGTTCGGTTTCGTGGCAGTGCTCACCCGGATCATCGGCAAGCACCTCCTGGACCCGAACGGGCTCTTCCTGCTGAACGTCCAGTGGTATTCCGTGGTGGCCATCATCGCCGCCGGGGGGCTGGGGTCATGGTTCGTGCAGAGCGCCTACTCCACCGGGCCGCCGGACCTGGTAATCGCCGGGCTCACGGTGGTCGACCCCATGGTGGGCATTGCCGTCGGCGTCATCATCCTGGGTGAACTGCGGCCGGACGTCCACGCGGTCATGGCCATTGCAATGGGAACGGCGGCCTGCCTTGCTATCGTTGGAGTCATCGCCCTTTCCCGGCACCACCCGGAAGTCACCAAGCGCAAGAAGGACGCGCGGAAGGCTTCCGGAAGGCCCACCCACTAGTCCATTTCCCGTCCAACTTCGCCAGTCATCCCACGAAGCCCGGCGCCCCTGCGCCAGTGGCCAACCGTGCTGTCAGTTCCACGCTGTCCGCACCGTGACCATCAGGAGTACTCCCCATGACCACGCCAGCCGACCAGCGCCCCCTGACCATCCTGATCGCCGCAGACACTTATCCGCCCGACGTAAACGGTGCTGCCCAGTTCGGATACCGGCTGGCCAAGGGGATGACGGCCCGGGGCCACAACGTTCACGTCCTGGCCTCCCGCGACAGCAAGGGAAAGAGCTTCACCGAATTCCGCGACGAAGCCACCGTGCACCGGCTCCGCTCGCACAAGGCGTTCACGCACGAGAGCTTCCGCCTCTGCTTCCCTTGGGAAATCAAGAAGGAAATCAGCCTCCTGTTCGATCGGGTCAAGCCGGACGTGGTGCATATCCAGAGCCACTACATGATTGGCGAGCACGTGCTGTACGAGGCCGTGAAACGCGGCGTCCGCATTATCGCCACCAACCACTTCATGCCCGAAAACCTCAACCCCTTCCTGCCGTTCCCGCAGTGGTTCAAGGACATCATCGGGCGGGTCTCCTGGAAGGACATGGGCAAGGTCATGGGCCAGGCCGACGTCGTCACCACCCCCACCCCGCTTGCCGCCCGGGCCATGCACGAGCACGCCTTCCTCCGCAAGGTCCTGCCGCTCTCCAACGGCATCGACTCTGCCGTGTACGAGCTGCAGCCCGGTGAGCACATCGAGCCGCACGCCAACCCCACCGTCCTGTTTGCCGGCCGCCTCGCCGAGGAAAAGCACGTGGACGTGCTGATCGAGGCCATCGGCAAAACGCCGCCTGAACTGAACGTGCACCTGGAGATCGTGGGCGGCGGCGAGGTGCGGTCTGCCTTGGAGGACCTGGTTCGCCGGCTGGGACTCACCAGCCGGGTCAAGTTCCTGGGCCTGGCCAGCGACGAGGAACTGCGGACCGCCTACATCCGTGCCGACCTGTTCTGCATGCCCGGGACGGCTGAGCTGCAGTCGCTGGTGACCCTGGAAGCGATGTCTGCTTCCACCCCCGTGGTCCTGGCCGACGCCATGGCGCTGCCGCACCTGGTCCGTGACGGAGAGAACGGGTACCTCTTCACGCCCAATGACAGCGACGACCTTGCCAAGAAGATCACCCAGGTCCTGGAACTGCCCAAGGAGGAGCAACGCGCCATGGGCCGGGCAAGCCGGCAGATGGTGGAACCCCACAGCATCCAGGGGACGCTTCAGACCTTCGAGGACCTGTACCGCGGCGCGTCCTACGAGGACAAAGTGGTCTGAACCCTTTCCCGGGTTTGCTAGAGTGTTTTTGCCCTGCCGGAGCACGGCGGTCCACCGCGTGCTCCCGGGGGCTGGGGGCTATAGCTCAGCTGGTTAGAGCGCGGGACTCATAATCCTAAGGTCCTCGGTTCAAGTCCGAGTAGCCCTACCCATAAACCGCGGCCGACAATTTCCTGTTGGCCGCGGTTTTCTTGGTTAACTCCGCACCCTGCGGTATGTTACTGACCAGTAACATACCGTGCTCCGCTCCGCGGCATGGTCAGCGCTGATCACCAAAGAAGGTAACCATGGCCACCTCCGCAGCCGACTTTCCCGAGCTTCCCTACGCCGACGGCGACTTCTTCGCGTTTGAGCAGCTTCTCTCCGGCAAGGAACAGGACCGGCTGGCCGAAGTCCGAGAGTTCCTGGCGCGCGAGGTCAAGCCGATTGCCGTGGACTGCTGGAACCGTGGGGAGTTCCCCATGGAGCTGGTTCCGAAACTTGCCGGGCTGGACCTGGTCAGCCCGGTCCGGCGGCAGGGCTACTCCAACCTCTTCGCCGGCATTCTGCACGCCGAGGCCACCCGGGCAGATGCCTCCATCGCCACCTTTCTGGGGGTACACGACGGGCTCTTCACCGGATCCATCGAGTTGCTGGCATCCCAGGAGCAGAAAGATGAATGGCTCCCCGACATCTATGCGCTGAAGAAGATCGGCGCCTTCGGCCTGACCGAGCCGCTGGGCGGCAGCGACGTCGCCGGCGGAACGCGCACCACGGCCCGCAGGGACGGGGACAGCTGGATCCTCAACGGCGCGAAGCGCTGGATCGGCAATGCCACGTTCTCCGACTGGGTGGTGGTGTACGCACGCGACGTGGCGGACAACCAGGTCAAGGGCTTCCTGGTGGACACCACGCTGCCTGGATACAGCGCAACAAAGATCGAGAACAAGATCTCCCTGCGGACTGTCCAGAATGCCGACATCGTCCTGACGGACGTAGTGGTACCGGACCACTTCAAGCTCGCCTACGCCAACAGCTTCCGCGACGTGAACAAGGTGCTCAAGGTCACCCGCCTGTCGGTTGCCTGGCAGGCTGTGGGCCTCCAGATGGCCGCCTTCGATGTTGCCCGCAGCTATGCCGTGGAGCGCAAGCAGTTCGGCCGGCCCCTGGCCTCGTTCCAGCTCATCCAGGACCAGCTGGTCCGGATCCTGGGCAATACCGTCAGCTCCATGGGCATGATGGTAAGGCTGTCGCAGCTGGAGGACGCCGGGGAAGCCAAGGATGAGCAGTCTGCCCTGGCCAAGGCGTTCGCCACCGACCGGATGCGGGAGAGCGTGGCGCTGGGCCGCAGCATCCTGGGCGGCAACGGCATCGTGACCGACTACGGGATGGCCAAAATCTTCGCCGACGCCGAAGCCATCTATTCCTACGAGGGCACGGCTGAAATCAACACCCTGGTGACAGGGCGGGCCATCACCGGCATCTCGGCCATCGTGTAGGCGGGCCGCTCCGTACAGGCAGTTGACTGACTGACTAACTGCCTGACTGGCTGCTGCTGCTATGGGTCCATGCCTGCGTTCCGTGATCATTGTCCACCCGCGAGCGGCAGTAAAATGGACGGCCGCAGGTCCAGGACGAACTGCAGGGGATTGACGTAATCCGCACCGTCCCGGACTCCCCAGTGGAGGCACTGCGCCGGCGGGCAGTGACCGGGCAGGACAGTGCCAACCACCTGGCCTGCAGCCACGGCGGTACCCTGCGGCAGCATGCTTTCCACCGGTTCGAAACTGCTTCGCAGGCCACCGCCATGGTCGATGGTGATGACCGGCCGGTCCACCACCACGCCCACGAAGCTGACCGTTCCTGCCGCCGGGGCGTGGACCTCGGCGCCGGCCCCGGCAGTGCCGAGATCCACGCCCCGGTGTCCGCTGAGCCACGGTTTTGGTGGGGGATCGAATCCGCGGAGGACCGCAGGCCGCGGAGCCAGCGGCCACTGCCACGAGGCCCGGGCGCCTGGCTGGCCCGCCGTCGCCGGAACTCCTGCCTGGCCCGGAACGGCTGCCTGGGCCGCCGTGCCGGCGGTGGCCGGCGCGAGTGGGGCGCCGGAGACCGCGGAGGCGACGGACGCCGGCAGCAGCAGGATTGCTGCCAGCAGGACTGGTGTCTTCATGCGACCAGACTGCCCGCCCTGGCCCGCCCGCGGCAGGGCGGATTCCGGCTATGTGGACAACGGCCCGTGCAGGCGCACAGTGTCCGGCGGCCGGGGGTGCCTGTAGTACACTTGATGGAGCAGTTTGCTGCGCCCTCAACGCTTTCCGTCCCAGTGGTCCACCCCCGCGGTGCATCGCCGTGTCCGGACGGCGTCGGCACATCTCATTCAGGAGTGTGGGGGAGCAGCCGCTGACTACGCGCATCCGGCCTTCCGGCAGCCAACGCTCCGGCGTTGTCCATGGAGGACCGCGCTTCCTGCGGTCAGGCTTTCGTCCTGATGGGAAGGGCGGGGGATGCCAGGAGCACGGCCCGTCCGGGCCACGCTGATCAACCGTCAACTATTGGCAGGGTAAGAAACCTCAGGGTTTTCTCATGAATGACCTGCCGGAAAATAAGGAGCGCCGGAATGCCCGTCGTAACCATGCGCCAGCTGCTTGACAGCGGCGTCCACTTTGGACACCAGACCCGCCGTTGGAACCCGAAGATGAAGCGCTTCATCTTCACCGAGCGCAACGGCATCTACATCATCGACCTGCAGCAGTCGCTGTCTTACATCGACCGCGCCTACGAGTTCGTCAAGGCCACTGTTGCCCACGGCGGCACCGTGCTCTTCGTCGGCACCAAGAAGCAGGCCCAGGAAGCAATTGCCGAGCAGGCAACCCGCGTGGGCCAGCCCTACGTCAACCAGCGTTGGCTCGGCGGTATGCTGACCAACTTCCAGACGGTTGCCAAGCGTATCCAGCGCATGAAGGAACTCGAAGAGATCGACTTCGACGACGTCGCCGGTTCCGCTTACACCAAGAAGGAACTCCTGCTCCTCAAGCGCGAGCTCACCAAGCTGGAGTCCAACCTCGGCGGTATCCGCAACCTGACCAAGGCTCCGTCCCTGCTGTGGGTTGTTGACACCAAGAAGGAACACCTCGCCGTTGACGAGGCCAAGAAGCTGAACATCCCGGTTGTGGCCATCCTGGACACCAACTGCGATCCGGACGAAGTCGACTTCCCGATCCCGGGCAACGACGACGCCATCCGCTCCGTGAACCTGCTGACCCGCGTTGTTGCCGACGCCGTTGCAGAGGGCCTGATCGCCCGCAACAACCGCGGCACGGGCGCTGCCGAAGCTCCGGAAGAGCCGCTGGCCGAGTGGGAGCGCGAGCTCCTCGAAGGCAGCAAGGCAGAAGCCGCCGCAGCTCCGGCAGAGAACGCTGAAGCTCCGGCCGCCGAGGAAGCACCGGCAGCTGCCGAGGCTCCCGCCGAAGACGCCAAGTAAGTCACGCAAAAAATCCGGATTCTCCGCGCTGTCCGCAGCCGGAGCTGCTGACAGGATGGCAGCCCACCGACGTGGGCTGCCGTCCTGTCGGTCCGTACACCACCACACATTTCTAGACAGAGGGGTTCACATGGCGAACTACACTGCCGCTGACATCAAGGCCCTGCGCGAGCGCACCGGCGCCGGCATGATGGACGTCAAGAAGGCTCTTGACGAAGCCAACGGTGACGCCGAAAAGGCCATCGAGATCATCCGCATCAAGGGCCTCAAGGGCGCTACCAAGCGCGAAGGCCGTTCCACCGCTGAAGGCCTCGTGGCCGCCAAGGTCAGCAACGGCGTCGGCGTCATGATCGAGGTCAACTGCGAGACCGACTTCGTTGCCAAGGCTGACAAGTTCATCCAGCTGGCCGACAAGGTCCTGGCCGTCGCTGTCGAGTCCGGCGCTGCCGACCTCGAGACCCTGCTGGCCACCGAAGTTGACGGCAAGCCGCTCTCCGAGGTTGTCGTCGAAGAAGGCGCCATCCTGGGCGAAAAGGTCGTTGTCCGCCGCATCTCCCGTGTTGAGGGTGCAACGGTTGACGCCTACCTGCACAAGACCTCCAAGGACCTCCCGGCCCAGGTCGGCGTGCTGTTCGCCGTCGACGGTGAAGGCGAAGCCGCCACCGCCGCCGCCCACGACGTCGCCGTGCACATCGCTGCCATGGCCCCGAACTACCTCACCCGTGAGGACGTTCCGGCCGAGCTCGTCGAGTCCGAGCGCCGCATCGCCGAAGAGACCGCCAAGGCAGAGGGCAAGCCTGAAGCTGCCCTCACCAAGATTGTGGAGGGCCGCGTAACCGGCTTCTACAAGGGCGAGGTCCTGGTTGACCAGGCATTCGCCAAGGACGCCAAGAAGTCCGTGGCACAGGTCCTCGAAGAGGCCGGTGTCAAGGGAACCGCGTTCACGCGCTTCCGCGTCGGCTCTTAGTCGAAACTGCAAGGGGGTGGCCACTTCGGTGGCCGCCCCTTTTGCATGCGCCCAAACGGCCGCAGCAACAGTCCGCTTGGACCACTGCCGGTTCCGACCACCGGAGCCGGCAGGATACCCTTTTTTCAGAGTCACCAACGGGAAGGCATCATGGAAGCCGTCAACACTGTCACGCATTCGGAGAAGAACCGGCGGCGGGTCCTCCTGAAGCTCTCCGGAGAGGTCTTCGGCGGCGGGAAGCTCGGTGTCGATCCCGAGACCGTCCGCAACGTTGCCAAGCAGATCGCCGCAGCCGTTCCCGAAGTGGAGGTGGCCATTGTGGTGGGCGGCGGAAACTTCTTCCGCGGCGCCGAACTGTCCCAGAGCGGCATGGACCGCTCCCGCGCGGACTACATGGGCATGCTGGGAACGGTCATGAACTGCCTGGCGCTGCAGGACTTCCTGGAACAGGCGGGCGTCGAAACCCGCGTCCAGAGCGCCATCACCATGGGCCAGGTGGCCGAGGCCTATATCCCGCGCCGCGCCATCCGACACATGGAAAAGGGCCGCGTGGTCATCTTCGGCGCAGGGGCCGGCCTGCCCTACTTCTCCACCGACACCGTGGCCGCCCAGCGTGCCCTGGAAGTCCACGCCGACGTGGTCCTCATGGCCAAGAGCGGGGTGGACGCCGTGTACACCGCTGACCCCAAGAAGGACCCCACCGCAGAGCGGCTGGAAACCCTCAGCTACGACGACGCCCTCCGCCGCGACATCCGCGTCATGGACCAGACGGCCATGACCATGTGCAAGGACAACGACCTCTCCATGGTGGTTTTCGGCATGGAAGGGGAAGGCAACGTCACCCGCGCCATCCTCGGCGAAAAGCTGGGCACCCTGGTCACCGCCTAGCTGCGGCTAGGATGATTTCAGGACAGTTCCGTCCCCGCCCCACCGGGCGGGGACGGAAACGGCAACATAGAACCACGTGAGTGCAGGGAACCGGCGCCCCGGACTGCACCAAAACCGTCAGGAGAGACCGTGATCGAAGAAACCTTGCTCGAAGCCGAAGAAAAGATGGACAAGGCGGTAGAGGTAGCCAAGGAAGACTTCGCCGCCGTCCGCACCGGCCGCGCCAACCCCGGCCTCTACAACAAGGTCCTGGTGGACTACTACGGCTCGCCCACGCCGCTGCAGCAGCTGGCCTCCTTCGCCATCCCGGACGCCCGCACCATCCTGATCACCCCGTTCGACAAGACCGCCATGCGGGACATCGAACGCGCCCTGAGCGACTCCGAGGTCGGAGCCAACCCGTCCAACGACGGCAACGTCATCAGGATCACCATTCCTGAACTGACCAAGGAACGCCGCAAGGAATACGTGAAGATCGTCAAGACCAAGGGCGAGGACGCCAAGATCTCCATCCGCAACATCCGCCGCAAGGCCAAGGAAACCCTCGACCGCCTGGTCAAGGACGGCGAGGCCGGCGAGGACGAAGGCACGCGCGCGGAAAAGGAACTGGACAGCCTCACCAAGGCCCACGTGGACGGCATCGACGAGCTGCTCAAGCGCAAGGAAGCGGAGCTGCTCGAAGTCTGATGGGCCAGGCAGATCAGGCTCCCGCACCACGGGCGCGCATACGGGGGAAGCAGCCCAGGAGCAACCCGACGCCAAAGGCCGGGCGGAACCTGCCCGCCGCCGTCGTGGTGGGCCTGGCCATGCTCATCGCCGTGCTGGGCGGCCTGCTGTTCGTCCCGCTGGCCTTCGTAGCAATCGTCACTGCCTTCGCCGTCTTTGGCGTGTGGGAGATCTACCGGGCGCTGGAAGCCAACGGCACCAGGATGCCCATCGTGCCGGTCATGACCGGCACGCTCGCAATGCCGTTCGCCGCCTATTTTGGCGGCATCGAGAGCCAGCTGTTCGCCCTGCTGCTCAGTGCCGTGGCGGTGTTGCTCTGGCGCTCGATCGAAAGTGCCGCCGGCTCGGCGAACAGCATCTTCGCCGGGGTGTTCACCCTGGGGTGGGTCCCGTTCTTCATCAGCTTCGCGGCGCTGCCGCTGCATGCGGCGGGCACCACCCCACTGGGGCTGTGGCCCGGCGGCCTGGCCCCCATCGGGGCGTGGGAGATCGCCGTCATGCTCCTGCTGGTGGTCTCCAACGACACCTTTGGGTACCTGGTGGGCGCGTCCCTCGGGAAGCACCCCATGGCACCAAAGATCAGCCCCAAGAAGTCCTGGGAAGGCTTCGCAGGGTCGGTGGCGGGTGCCATGCTGATAGGCGTCCTGGCCGCCCTCTTCGTGCTGGACAAGCCGTGGTGGGTGGGTGCGGTGCTGGCCGTGGGAACAGTGGCAGCGTCCACCGCCGGCGACCTCGCCGAGTCCATGGTCAAGCGTGAGCTGGGCGTCAAGGACATGAGCAGCATCCTGCCCGGGCACGGTGGAGTGATGGACCGGCTGGACTCCATCGTCTTCGCTTCACCGGTGGCCTTTATCCTGTACGGCATGGTGGCCGGCGCATAATCCCTCCAGCGCCCCCCGCGCCTGGAAATGACACACAACGGGGACCCGCGGCCGCGCTGGTCCCGGCACCCTAAACTGGTGCGGAAGCACTACCGGCTGAAGAGCATTGAAGGAATCGAAGTGGCATTGGACATTCATCGGCAGATCCCTGCGTCCTTTGAGCGCGTGCAGCGCAGCGAGTACGGGTACAACGCCCGGCAGGTCGACCAGTTCCTGCAGCGCGCACGGATCTCCCTGGAGACGCCAGAGTCAGCCACTGAGCCCGTCAACAGCGCCGACGTGCGGTGCGTGTCCTTCGACCCCGTCAAGGGCGGCTACTCCGCCGCCGTGGTGGACGCCGCACTGGACCGGCTCGAGGACGCGTTCGCCCGCCGGGAGCGTGACGAACTGATCGCCGCACGCGGGGAAGAAGCCTGGCTGCGGGAAATCGGCAGCCTCTCGGGGATCCTCCGTGGACGCCTGCACCGGCCCGACGGAGAGCGCTTCCGCCGCCCCAGCAAGAACCGGGCGCGCAGCTACAACACCGACGACGTCGACCGGCTGTGCCGCGAACTCGTCGCGTACCTGGAGCAGGACAAGCCGCTGAGCGTGGACAGCGTGCGCCGCGCAGTCTTCCGCCCGGCCGTGGGCCGGGAAGGCTACGAGGAATCGCAGGTGGACGCCTTCCTGGACCGCGTTGTCGAGCTGATGGCAGCCATCGACTGACCGGGCCACTGCTGCGTGGGCTCAGTCCCCGGCCGGCGGGGTGGGGGAGAGCGGCGCGAAGCGGCGCCACACCTCCTGGTAGCTCCGGTACCCCCGCACGGCGGACACCGCCAGGAACGCCAGTCCGCACAGCGCCCCAACGATGAGGCCGCCTGACGTCCCCGCCCCTGCCAGGGTGACCAACAACCCGGCAACGATGGCAATCAGGGCAGCGTTCGCCGTCGTCATGAAGATCATGCTGCTGCCCGCGACGTGGCTGAAGGAGCCGCGGTTGCCGAAGAAGTAATAGGTCTGCCTCGAACCGGCCTCATCGTCGTGGTACGCGGCCATCAGGTAGGGCGCCACGCCCGGATCGAGGTCCACGTAGGCGGCCCGCAGCCTGTTCATGGCCGTGACGTACATCAGGTCCTCGTGGGCCACGTTCATCACCCGGAGCTGTGTCAGCAACCCGATCGCCGTGTCGATGACCAGGACCACCACTGCCAGCAGCACGAACGCATCCGAAAAGCCCGTGGCCTGCCCCACCAGGGCCACGCTGACAACGCTGGCCGAGGTGAACGTCAGGAACATGCTGATGCGGGTCAGCACCTCGCCCTGGGCCGTACTGCGCGACGCCAGCAGGCCCCAGTGTTCCGTGGCGAGCAACTGGGCCCGCACGGAGGGAGGGACCCCGCCTTGCTGGCGGGAGGCACCGCCGTCCTCGATGGACATGGCGCTATTGTCCTCCCGATCACCGCTCGGTTGCCAGCGGCCGTTCCGGGGTGTGCAGGCGCGTCATGATGCGGGGCATGGTCCCGGGAATCCGGTGTGAAGTGGCACGGGACACGATGACCATGACGGCGAAGGCGGCCGGCACGCTCCAGGCTGCCGGCTGCGCCAGCCAGGCCGGCGTCGGGCCGGTTCCCGGCAATGCACCGGCGATCATCGCCCCGCCGCACAGCACCCCGCCGGTCACCATGCCGGCAATCGCCCCGGCGTCGGTCAGGCCCCGCCACCAGATGCCGAGCAGCAGGACGGGGCAGACCGTGGACGCCGTGAAGGCGAAGACCAGGCCCACACTGCCGGCCAGGGCCAGCGAGCCGGTCATGAACGCAAACCCGAGCGGGACCACTGCGGAGATGACGGCAGCGAGCCGGAACCCGCGGACGCTGCCGCCCAGGACGTCCTGGCTGATGACACCTGCCAGGGACACCACCAGGCCGGAGGTGGTGGACAGGAACGCTGCGAAAGCCCCGGCCACCACCAGGGCCGAGAGCAGGTCACCCGCCACCCCGCCAATGAGTTCACCGGGCAGCCGCAGGACCATGGCGTCCGGCTGCCCGGAGCGGGCAAGATCCGGGGCGAACATCCTGGCCACCAGCCCGAATGCCGTGGGGAAGAGGTAGAACACGGACAGCAGTCCCAGGACGATCAGCGTGGTCCGCCGTGCCGAGTGCCCGTCCGGGTTGGTGTAGAACCGGACCAGCACGTGCGGCAGCCCCAGGGTGCCGAAGAGCAGCGCCACCAGCAGGGACACGTTCTGGTAGAGCCCCGCGGGAGCCGCCCCCGTGGGGTTCACCGCGGGAGCGGACTCGGGTTCGGCTCCCTGGCCGGCCAGCACAAAGATGATGAACAGGATGGGCACGGCCAGCGCGGTCAACTTGAGCCAGTACTGGAATGCCTGGACAAACGTGATGGACCGCATTCCGCCCGCCACCACCGTGAGGCATACCACCACCACGACGGCCAGCGAACCCACCCAGTTGGGCAGCCCCGTGGCGATATGGATGGTCAGGGCCGCGCCGTGCAGCTGCGGCACGATGTACAGCCACCCCACCATCACCACCACCAGGCTGGTGACCCGGCGGACTGTCCGGGAGGCGAGCCTGGACTCGGTGAAGTCAGGGATGGTGTAGGCGCCGGACCGGCGCAGCGGGGCGGCGACGAACAGCAGCAGCATCAGGTAGCCGGCGGTGTAGCCCACCGGGAACCACAGCGCGTCGGTCCCGGACACCAGGATCAGCCCGGCAACGCCAAGGAAGCTGGCCGCAGACAGGTACTCGCCGCCGATCGCCGACGCATTCCACCAGGGCCGCACAGTCCGGGACGCCACATAGAAGTCCCCGGTGGTGCGTGAAATGCGCAGCCCGTAAAACCCGATGATGGCGGTGGCAAGGGACACCACCGTGACGGCGGTGATGGCGATGCCGGCATTCACGGCCGCGTCACTGGTCCCCGGCCAGGTCCCGGTAGCGCGCCTCATTGCGCGCCGCGGTCCTGACATACAGCCAGGCGCCCAACCCGATCACCGGGTAGATTCCCACGCCCAGCAGCAGCCAGCCGAACGGAATGCCGGCGATCCGGGTCTCTGCCAGGCCGGGAACCAGCACCAGCGTCAGCGGGAACGCGGCCAGGATCAGCAGGAAGCCGCCGGCCACCACCAGGGCCAGCCGCAGCTGGGACCTGATCAGCGACCTGACGAACACCTGGCCTACCTCGGAGTCCTGCGCGGCTTCCCGCGACTCAAACGGACGCGGGGCATTCCGGACCGCCGTGCGCGCAGACGCCCGCGGGGCCGTAACCCGGACCCGCGTCATGCGTGCGGCCTGATCCTGGTTGCCTCCAGCTTCTCCCGCACAATGGGCAGGTGCCGCCGGCTGATGGGCAGCCCGGCGCCGGCCACCGTGACGCGCGGCCCGTCGGCGGCCAGCTTCATCGAGGAAACGTGCTTGAGTGCCACCAGGTAGGAGCGGTGCGTCCGGATGAAGCCGGCGTCCGCCCATTGCTGTTCTAGGTCAGCCAGCGGCACCCGGATGAGGTAGCTTGCGTCGGCCGTGTGCAGCCGGGCGTAGTCGCCCTGGGCCTGCACGTACGTGACGTCGTCGCGCCGGATCATCCTGGTGGTCCCGCCCTGGTCCACCGTGATCATCTCCGGCGCCGCTCCGCCGTCGCGCAGCTCGCAGATCCGTCCCACCGAACGCGCCAGGCGCTCCGCACGCACCGGCTTGAGCAGGTAGTCCACGGCGGCAAGTTCGAACGCGGCCAGGGCGTGGTCCTCGTCGGCGGTGACAAAAACCACGGCCGGCGGATTGCTGCTCCGGGCGATGGCGGCGGCGATGTCCAGGCCCGAGACCGCAGGCATGTGGATGTCCAGGAAGACGGCGTCGATGCTGCCGCCGGACAGGGCCGTGAGCGCCTCTGCGCCGGACGTGGCCCGCAGGACCCTGCCGATGCGCTCGTCCCTGCCCAGCAGGAAGGCCAGCTCCTCAACGGCGGGCAGCTCATCATCAACGACGAGGACGTTAATCATGCTCCTAGGTTACTTCCAGCGGCAGGCCGGCCTCACGCATCATGCCCCGGCTGGGATTTCGGCACCCTCATGGTGATCAGCGTTCCCTCGCCCGGCGCCGTTTCCACCACCAGCCCGTGGTCGTTGCCGTACACCTGGCGCAGCCGCGCATCCACATTCCGCAGCCCCACGTGGTCCCCGTCGGTATGGCCCGCCAGCATGGACCTCAGCTGCTCCGGATCCATCCCCACACCGTCGTCCTCGATGGTGACCTCGGCGAACGCCCCCGCGTCCTCGGCCTTAATGGTGATGTGCCCCGGGCCTTCCTTGGCCTCGAGCCCGTGCCGGACGGCGTTTTCAACCAGCGGCTGCAGGCTGAGGAACGGGATAACGGTGCCCAGCACTTCCGGGGCGACCCGGAGGCTGACCTGGACGCGCTCGCCGAACCGGGCCCGCTCCAGGAGCAGGTAGCGGTCAATGCAGCGGAGCTCTTCGGCGAGGGTGGTGAAGTCGCCGTGCCGCCGGAAGGAGTAGCGGGTGAAATCCGCGAACTCCACCACCAGCTCCCTGGCCCGCTCCGGATCGGTGTTGATGAAGGAGGCGATGGCATTGAGCGAGTTGTAGATGAAGTGCGGGCTGATCTGGGCCCGCAGCGCCCGGACTTCCGCTTCCATCAGGAGGTTCCGTGACGCGTCCAGTTCGGCGAGTTCCACCTGGACAGCCACCCAGTCCGCCACTTCCCCGGTTGCCCTGACCAGGCCTGCCCCCGCGGACGGCGCGAAGGCTGCCACCGCGCCCACCACGCGGGTGCCGGCGCGTACCGGGGCGATGACCCCGGCAAGGTGCCCGCCGGTTCCCTCCGTGCCGGCGGACAGCACAGCCGTCCGGCCGGACGCCAGGACATCCGCTGCGAGTTCCATCAGGCGCGGCCGGATGTCCTCGGCTGCCCCGTCCCAGGCCAGTACACCGGAGGTGTCAGTGATCGCCAGGGCATCGCAGGCAAGGAGGGTCCGCAGCTGGCGGCTGGCTTTCGCGGCGCCGGCGGGGTTCAGGCCGCGCCTGAGGTGCTGCCCTGCCTGGGAGGCGGCGTGGAGCGTGTGGTACGTGGCGCGCTCAGCGTCGGTTCCCAGTTCCCGGAAGGAGCGGAGCACCTTCAGGCCAACGCCGACGACGACGGCAATGGCCATGGCGATCACCGCAACGGCTGCGGCGGTGAGGAGGGGGGAGTCCGGCATGGTGCCCAGCGTAGCGGCGGGCGCCGCTTGCCGCAGCATCGCAGCCGTTGAGCGACAGCGGGCGGTGAAGTGCTGGAACAGGGACACGGCAGGGCGGCACAGTGATTGGTGTCACATCTGCGGTGCCCCCGCGTGGTGCTGCCGGCCAGGGACCCTGTCCGGCGGTTCGGGGCCCTCCGCCCGGTGTGTTCCGGCAACTCAATGAGGAGGAACGATGGGTAATGATGCCCATACTCCGGACGCAGCGGCGTCCGTGGACTTCGAGCAGGTCCAGTCGACCGGGCAGTTCCAGGAATTGCGCAAGCGTCACCGCAGCTTTGTCTTCCCCATGGCAGTGGCCTTCCTGCTGTGGTACTTCGCCTATGTCCTGCTCGCGGACTATGCGGTGGGCTTCATGTCCACCAAGGTTTGGGGCAACATCAACATCGGACTGATCCTGGGCCTGCTCCAGTTCGTCTCGACGTTCGCGATCACCGGCTGGTACGTCCACTATTCCAACAAGCGGCTGGACCCCATTGCCACGGAGATCAGGCACGAGATCGAGGGCCACGAATTCGACAAGAACCCAAACCGAGTGGGCGGAGCCAACAAATGATCGCAATTCCCGCTGCGGTGGATGTCGCCGCGCTCAAGGACACCACCCTGCTGAACATGGGCATCTTCGGCCTCTTCGTGGCCGTGACCATGGTGATCGTGCTGCGCGCCAGCAGGAACAACAAGACCGCCGCCGACTACTACGCCGCCGGGCGCTCGTTCACCGGCTCACAAAACGGCACCGCCATCGCCGGCGATTACCTGTCCGCGGCATCCTTCCTGGGCATCACCGGCGCCATCGCCATCAACGGCTATGACGGGTTCATGTACTCCATCGGGTTCCTGGTGGCCTGGCTGGTGGCGCTGCTGCTGGTGGCCGAACTGCTGCGAAACACCGGCAAGTTCACCATGGCAGACGTACTGTCCTTCCGGCTCAAGCAGCGCCCGGTCCGGATCGCCGCCGCCATCTCCACCCTCGCGGTCTGCTTCTTCTACCTGCTGGCCCAGATGGCCGGCGCGGGAAGCCTGATCTCCCTCCTCCTGGGCATCAGCGACTGGACCGGACAGGCCCTGGTGATCATCGTCGTCGGCGCCCTCATGATCATGTACGTCCTGATCGGCGGCATGAAGGGCACCACCTGGGTCCAAATCATCAAGGCCATGCTGCTGATCGCAGGCGCCGCCGTGATGACCCTCTGGGTCCTGGCTATTTACGGCTTCAACCTCTCGGCCCTGCTGGGCGGCGCCGTGGAGACTGCCAACAACCCGGCAGTCCTCAACCCGGGCCTGCAGTACGGCAAGACGGAGACCTCCAAGCTGGACTTCATGTCCCTCGGCCTGGCCCTGGTCCTGGGCACGGCGGCCCTGCCACACGTGCTGATGCGCTTCTACACCGTGCCTACGGCCAAGGAAGCCCGCAAGTCCGTGGTCTGGTCCATCTGGCTGATCGGCCTGTTCTACCTGTTCACCCTGGTGCTGGGCTACGGTGCAGCTGCCCTGGTAGGAGCGGACACCATCAAGTCCGCCCCGGGCGGCGTCAACGCTGCCGCCCCGCTGCTGGCCTTCCACCTGGGCGGGCCACTGCTGCTGGGCTTCATCTCCGCGGTGGCGTTCGCCACCATCCTGGCGGTGGTGGCCGGCCTGACCATCACTGCCGCAGCATCCTTTGCGCATGACATCTACGCCAACGTCATCGCCAAGGGCAAGGCCGACGCCGCCACAGAAGTCCGGGTGGCCCGGCGCACCGTGGTGGTCATCGGCATCCTGGCCATCCTGGGCGGCATCTTCGCCAACGGCCAGAACGTGGCCTTCCTGGTGGCGCTGGCCTTTGCCGTCGCTGCGTCGGCGAACCTGCCCACCATCATCTACTCACTGTTCTGGCGGAAGTTCACCACCCAGGGCGCGGTGTGGAGCATGTACGGCGGCCTGGCCTCGGCGATCCTGCTCATCATCTTCTCCCCGGTGGTCTCGGGACTGAAGACCTCCATGATCCCCGGGGCAAACTTCGCCCTCTTCCCGCTCAGCAACCCGGGCATCGTCTCCATCCCGCTGGCCTTCTTCCTGGGCTGGCTGGGCACCACCCTGGACAAGAGGCGGGAAGACGTGTCGAAGCAGGCCGAGATGGAAGTCCGCTCGCTGACCGGCATCGGTGCCGAAAAGGCGGTGGACCACTAAGCCGGGGCGCCCGGAAACAGGGACCACGCCAACCTGCCCGGAACCTGTTCGGGTGACACGTGAAGAGCCTCCTGCCGCGGATGCGGCACGGAGGCTCTTTCGTTGGGACGGACCCGGTGTGTTTTCCGGCGGCCGATCAGGGATGGTGGTGGCCGCCCGGTGCCAGGTTCCCGTGTTCACCGTGTGGCACGGCGTACTGTCCCGCCGTCGAGGCGGCGAGGCCCGGCGTCGTAATGCCTGCCACGAGCACCGCACCGGCGAACGCTGCCAGCAACAGCCTGCCCGGTCGCATGCCGACCCCTGCTGGCTGCGGCGTCCCGTCCGCCGGGGTGCTGTGCCGCTGGAGCCACCCGAGCGAGGCGATGATCATCAGCGTCAGCAGCAGCGCCGACAGCTGCGTCAGGCTGAGCCGGGAGGACGTTGATAAGGGGAACGCAATGGCGCCCAGGTGGGCGGCGGCAGCGCCCGCCAGGGTGTACCGCGCCCACCTGTTGCCGGCCAGCCGGTCCTTGGCCAGGAACGCCACGGCTCCGGCCAGCAGGGCGGTGCCCCACAGGCCGGCCGTCAGGCCCGCAAGCAGGCCTGCCGGGGCCGGGGAGCCTGCCGCGAAGAAGCTGGACGAGATGGCCAGGTTGACCGCGGCTGCACCGAAGCCGGCGAACCCTGTGACCAGGCGGACCCAAGAGTCCGCCCGGGGTGCCGGGGGCTGCACCACCACGGGGCGGGCGCCCGGTGCCGTGGGCCGGAGCGGGGACATGCCGGACCTTGGCATGCTAGGCGCGGACAGCGGCGGGGGACTTGTCCAGGGACAGGCCCACGCCGAGGAGGAGCACGGCGCTGGCGAGGTGGAGGACGTTGTCGGCACCGTTCAGGGCGATGATGTTCAGCGGCGAATTCAGCAGGAACAGCCCCACGATGCCAACCAGGAGGTAGACGGCGCCGACGGCGGAGTTCACGGTGCGTGCGCTGTCAATCCCGCGGAGTCCGGCGAAGAGCAGTGCGGCGCCGATGGCCAGGTGGATCACGTTGTGCAGCGGGTTCACCTCGAAGATGATGAGGTTCGCGCCTTCCGTGGCGACGAATCCGACGCCTGAGGTTACGGCGAAGCCCAGGAGGCCCACCAGCAGGTAGACGGCTCCGAAAACGGAGGCGACGAGGCGGTTGGGTGAATTTCGCATGACCCGAATCCTTCCTTCAGGGCGGGTGGATTGTCCCGCCGGATATTGGCCCCCTGGTGGGGCCCTCGGAAGCGATTCGGATCATTGACCGGGTCGGATGGGTAAAAGGATCAGTAGCCTTTCCTTCTACCGTCCGGCTGGTGGTGCCTAGGCCGCAGGCCGCAGCTTGATGTTGGTCATCAGCAGTTTGTCGGTGCCCTCGAACCGGTAGGCGAGGTCCACCTTCTTGCCGGTGCAGCTGATCTGGCCCACCACTTCGGCCGACTTGACGCCGTTCTCCGTGGCCACCTTGAGGTCGGTGTAGGCGGGCTTGCAGGAACTGTCCATTTCCAGGCTCTGCACGCCCGAGATGAAAGCCTCCTTGGAAAGCTGCTTCTGCAGGGCAGGGTCAAGGTACTGGTCGTAGGCGCCCGAGGTATCGCCGGCAATCACCTTTTTGGTGAAATCATCGGCCAGGCCCCGGGCCTGGTTGGTGGCACTGCCCACCACATTCACCAGGATCACCACGCCGAGGATCACCAGGAGCAGCACCCCGCCAATGCTGCCCAGGATGATCCATAGCCGCCTGCGGCTCCTCGGCGGTGGTGGTTCCCCGGGGAGGCCGAACGGTGCCGGCCGGCCCGGCATCGGGGGCAACCCCTGTGGGGTGAAACCCGCCTGGCCTTGCCGGTACGGATCCTCGGGACTGCCCGGACCGTGGGAACTGCTCAAAGGGGAAGCCTTTCGTCGAACAGGCGCTGCGGCGCCGGCGAAGTGGTCCGGACCTCCCCGGCCCGGCGCATGACTTGGACCAGCCTATAACCCTGCCTGCCGGCGTCGTCCCTGTTGCTGTGGCCGGACGCTGCCGCTACCCGGCTTCGGAGCCCCGGTCCAGCAGCGGCTGCACCCGGAAGGGGATCAACTCGCCCATGGCGAGGGCGGTGTCTGCCCGCTCCACGCCATCGCAGGCCAGGATCTTGCCGTTAATGCGGAAGAGGTCCTCCGCGTCCCTGGCCACCACGCGCAGCAGCAGGTCTGCCGAACCCGTCAGCCCGTAGCCCTCCAAGACCTCGGGGATGGCGGCGATTTCCTCTGCCAGCCGCCCAAGTTTTTGTTGCTGCACGTGGACCGAAATGAAAGCCATGAGCGGGTAGCCCAGGGCTGCCGGATTGAGGCGCCGCTCGAAGGACAGGAAGACGTGCTTCTTTTCCAGCTGGGCCATGCGCGCCTGGACGGTATTGCGGGACAGGCCCAGCTTCTGGGCGAGGGCCACCACCGTCCGGCGGGGGTCCTGCGCCAACGCCGCCAGCAGGCGGGTGTCAGTGCCATCCAAAGCTCGCATAATGCGCAACGCTAGCACGGTACAGCGGAGCCGGACAGGGCACTTTGCTCAGTAATGGCAGCAGTGGTTGTACCTCCTGGCCGTTGTGAGTAGGGTCACAGTATCTGGAGCAATGACGCCCGGAAGGCCGGTGGCGGCAGGAGCCAAAAGCCCCAAAACCACAGGTCAACGACGTTCGAAGGTTGCGGCAATCGTGTCTACAGACCAAGCGGGCCATAGCGGCGCAAGTACCCCCGAAAGCGCAGGAAATGCCGGTGCAGCAGGGCCGGAATTCCTCCAGCTGATCACCCCCGCCGGTGAGCGGATCAGCCACCCGGAGTTCGATTTCTGGGTCAGGGACATCACGGACGACCAGCTGTGCTCCCTCTTCGAGGACATGACCGTCATCCGGCGGATCGATGTTGAAGCCACGGCGCTGCAGCGGCAGGGTGAGCTTGCCCTCTGGCCGCCGCTCCTGGGGCAGGAGGCAGCCCAGATCGGCTCCGGGCGGTCGCTGCGCGCGGACGATTTCGTGTTCTCCAGCTACCGCGAGAACGGCGTGGCCTACTGCCGCGGCGTGGACCTGACGGACCTGCTGCGGGTCTGGCGCGGCAACGCCTCCGGCGGCTGGGATCCGTACACCATCAACATGGCCACCCCGCAAATCATCATCGGCGCCCAGACCCTGCACGCCACCGGCTACGCCATGGGCATCCAAAACGACGGTGCCGATGCCGTGGCCGTCACCTACTTTGGCGACGGGGCCACCAGCGAGGGCGACGTCAACGAGGCCATGGTGTTCGCGGCCAGCTTCCAGGTCCCGGTGGTGTTCTTCTGCACCAACAACCACTGGGCCATCTCGGAGCCCGTGCGCCTGCAGTCGCACATCCAGCTCGCGGACCGCGCCGCCGGATTCGGCATCCCCAGCCTCCGGGTGGACGGCAATGACGTCCTGGCGGTCATGGCTGCCACCCGGCTGGCCCTGGACCGGGCGCGGCGCGGCGGCGGTCCCACCTTCATCGAAGCCGTCACCTACCGCATGGGCCCGCACACCACCGCCGATGATCCCACCCGTTACCGCGACGCCAACGAACTGGAGGACTGGGCAGCCAAGGACCCCATTTCCCGGCTGGCCGGCCTGCTGGAGCGGAAGGGGCTGCTGACCGCGGAGCTGCAGCAGCAGGTCAAGGACAAAGCCGACACCGTGGCAGCGCAGATGCGCCGTGGATGCACCACCATGCCGGAGCCCCAGCCCATGGACGTCTTTAAGCATGTCTACAGCACGCCCAATTCCTGGCTGGAACGCCAGCAGGACCACTATGCAAGGTATTTGGCCTCCTTCGGTGATCCCGCAGGAGCCGTTTCAGAAGAAGGTGCCCGCTGATGACCCAGTTGACCTTTGCCCGTGCCATCAACGCCGGGCTCCGAAAGTCCCTGGAAAACGACTCGAAGGTGGTCCTCCTCGGGGAAGACATTGGCGCCCTGGGCGGCGTGTTCCGGGTGACGGACGGGCTGCAGAAGGACTTCGGCGCCCACCGGGTGGTGGACACGCCCCTGGCGGAGTCCGCCATCGTGGGAACCGCCGTCGGCCTGGCCTACCGCGGCTACCGGCCCGTGGTGGAAATCCAGTTCGACGGGTTCATCTACCCTGCGTTCGACCAGATCGTCAGCCAGGTGGCCAAGCTGCACTACCGCACCCGCGGGGCAGTCAAGATGCCCATCACCATCAGGGTCCCGTTCGGTGGCGGCATCGGCTCGCCGGAGCACCATTCCGAGTCCCCGGAAGCGTATTTCACGCACACCTCCGGGCTGCGCGTGGTCACTGTTGCCAACCCGCAGGACGCCTACACCGTCATCCAGCAGGCCATCGCCTGTGACGATCCCGTCCTGTACTTCGAGCCCAAGCGCCGCTACCACGACAAGGGCGAAGTCGACGAGGGCGTGGATCCGGCCACAGCCGTGCCCATGGACAAGGCGCGGGTGCTGACCGACGGCAGTGACGTCACCCTGGTGGCCTACGGGCCACTGGTCAAGACCGCCCTGGACGCGGCATCCGCGGCGGCGGACGAAGGCATCTCCATCGAAGTCATCGACCTGCGCTCGCTGGCGCCCGTGGACTACGAACCTGTGGTGGCGTCCGTGCGGAAGACCGGGCGCCTGGTGGTCACGCACGAGGCAGGGCAGTCCGGCGGGCTCGGCGCGGAAGTGGCGGCCAGCATCACCGAGCGGTGCTTCTACCACCTTGAAGCCGCGCCGGTGCGCGTCACGGGCTTCGACATTCCCTACCCGTACTCCAAGCTGGAAATGCACCACCTGCCGGGCCTGGACCGCATCCTGGACGGCGTGGACCGTGCCCTTGGCCGCCCCAATTCCCTGAGTGGACTGGAAGGATGAGCGCCACCATGATCAAGGAATTCCGTCTCCCGGACCTGGGCGAGGGACTCACAGAATCCGAAATCCTCAGTTGGAAAGTGGACGTTGGCGACACCGTCAGCCTGAACCAGGTCATCGCCGAGGTGGAAACCGCCAAGGCCGTGGTGGAGCTTCCCTCGCCGTTCGCCGGGGTGATCAAGGAACTCCACGAACAACCTGGCTCCGTCGTGGAGGTGGGCAA
Source organism: Pseudarthrobacter sp. 05T312 (assembly GCF_056396685.1). Classification (NCBI taxonomy): domain Bacteria; kingdom Bacillati; phylum Actinomycetota; class Actinomycetes; order Micrococcales; family Micrococcaceae; genus Pseudarthrobacter; species Pseudarthrobacter sp. 05T312. Next base: position 46,140 of record NZ_JBFTLY010000010.1, on the reverse strand, counting down.
GCCGATCGTCTCCTTTGAGGTGGCGGACGACGCCGGCGCCGCACCTTCGGCACCGTCCGGCGCCGTGGGCGCAGGGTCCGGGGAGGCCGTGGCTGAGACTCCGAAACGGGAACCTAACCTCGTGGGGTACGGCGCCGTCGTCGAAGGTTCCGGACGCCCCACCCGCCGGGCGCGGACGTTTGCTCCGGCGGTTGAGCCTGCCGAAACCACGCCCCCGGTGGTTGAGCCTGTCGAAACCAAGCCTGTCGAAACCAAGCCCGTCGAAACCGGTCCTGCTGAAACCCCGCCGGCTGACACCAGGCCAGCCGAACGTCCCCGGTCCACGCCTCCCGTCCGCAAGCTCGCCAAGGACCTGGGGCTGGACCTCGCACAGGTTCCGGGGACCGGTCCCGGCGGCCTGATTACGCGGGAGGACGTGCAGGCGTTTTCCGGCCACGGCGCGGAACCTGCCCCACAGGAGCGGGGTGCCGCGTCTTCAGCTGGAGCCGGGCCGGGGGAGCGGGAGACCCGGACGCCCATCAAGGGGGTGCGCAAGCACACCGCTGCCGCCATGGTGCAAAGCGCCTTCACCGCGCCCCATGCCACCGAGTTCCTGACCGTGGACGTCACGCCAAGCCTTGAACTCCTGGCCAAGCTCAAGACCGGCAGGGAATTCTCGGGAATCAAGCTGACCCCGTTGACGCTGGCCGCCAAAGCCGTGCTGATCGCCTTGGGGCGGAATCCGGCGCTGAACTCCCGCTGGGACGAGGAAAACCAGGAGATCGTCACTTTCAATTACGTGAACCTGGGCATCGCTGCCGCCACACCGCGCGGGCTCATGGTTCCCAATATCAAGGACGCAGACGCCCTGCCGTTCCCGAGGCTGGCGCAGGAGCTCGCGGCGCTCGCCGACGCCGCGCGGGCAGGCAAGACCACGCCGTCTGACCTCTCCGGCGGCACCATCTCCATTACCAACATCGGTGTCTTCGGCATCGACGCCGGTACCCCCATCCTCAACCCGGGGGAGGCAGCGATCCTTGGCCTCGGAGCTGTCCGGACCATGCCATGGGAATACCGGGGCGAGGTGGCGCTGCGCCAGGTGCTCACGTTGAGCCTGTCCTTCGACCACCGCCTGGTGGATGGGGAGCAGGGTTCCCGGTTCCTGGCGGACGTGGGAGCCATCCTGGCCGAGCCCGGCATGGTACTCACCATGGTCTAAGGGAGTCCCACCACCGGCCCCGGCCCGCACAGGCGGTGCTGTCCGGGGCCGGTTGTGCGGTCAGCGGCCGTTGGTGTCCGGGGTGGTGCGGGTCAGGCCGAGGGCACCGTCAGGGCGGCCATGGCCATGGCCTCCAGGAGGGGACGCGCGGTCCTCGAGGCCATCCTGCGGCCATGGCTGCGGACGGAGTGCGGGGTGGAATTGATGAGCCCGAATGTGGCATGGGCCCGCATCCGCAGGTCTGAAACGTCGGTATCGGGATGGATCCGGGCCAGGACGTCCACCCAGAGTTCCACGTAGCTGCGCTGGAGCGACCGCACGGCCAGCTGGTCCTGCTCCGACAGATTCGGAAGGTCCCGGTCCTGCACCCGGATCACGTCCGGCTTGCCGAGGGCGAAGTTGACCTGGAACTCCACCAGCTGCCGCAGGGCAGCCAGGGGGTCGGCCGTGCGCTCCACGACCTGCCGCCCGCCATCGAGCAGTTCCTGGCTCACGGTGACCAGCAGGTCGGCCAGGACTGCCTGCTTGCCGGAAAAGTGGCGGTACACGGCAGGACCGCTGACACCTGCCGCCGCGCCAAGGTCTTCCAGTGAAACCCGGTTGAAGCCGTTGGCCGCGAACAGGGAGGCGGCGGCGGAGAGCAACGCCTGCCGCCGGTTCTCCTTGGCCTTGCCGCGCTGGGTGGTGGGGGCCTGGGCGGCAGGGGCCGGCTGCGCGGTATTGCTGGACACTTTTCCTCCTTGGGCCGTCCCAGAGTCTAGCAATGCGATGCTGTGTTGGACATCACAGTTAATCGAGACTAACCTGAATTTCAGTTATTAGTCACTAACCGAGTTGGCCTTGGCAGCCGCACGGACCCACTCAAGGACGGAGCGTCGATGGAGACCCTGGCCACCCGGCTCGACCCGGCAAGCGAGTCCTTCCGCGCCAACCGGGAGGAGCAGTCATCGCTCGCGGGGGAGCTGCGGAAGAAGCTGGCAGATGCTGCCCTCGGCGGCCCCCAAAAGTCGCGGGACCGCCATGTGGCCCGTGGCAAGCTGCTGCCGCGGGACCGGATCGACCAGCTCCTGGATGACGGCAGCCCTTTCCTGGAAATCGCCCCGCTCGCCGCCAACGGCATGTACGGCGACGACGCTCCCGGTGCCGGAGTCATCGCAGGCATTGGCCTGGTGCATGGCCGGCAGGTCCTGGTCATCTCCAACGACGCCACCGTCAAGGGCGGCACCTATTACCCCATGACGGTGAAGAAGCACCTCCGCGCCCAGGAGATCGCCCTGGAAAACCGGCTGCCCTGCATCTACCTGGTCGATTCGGGCGGGGCCTTCCTGCCCATGCAGGACGAGGTCTTCCCGGACAAGGACCACTTTGGCCGGATCTTCTATAACCAGGCGCGGCTCTCCGCCGCCAAGATTCCGCAGCTCGCCGCCGTCATGGGGTCCTGCACTGCCGGCGGAGCCTACGTCCCCGCCATGAGCGACGAGACAGTCATTGTCCGGAACCAGGGCACCATCTTCCTCGGCGGGCCGCCGCTGGTAAAGGCAGCCATCGGAGAAATCGTCACCGCCGAGGAACTGGGCGGGGGCGACGTGCACTCGAAAATCTCCGGAGTCACCGATCATCTGGCAGAAAACGACGAACACGCCCTCCAGATCATCAGGGACATCGTTGCCACCCTGCCGCCTCCGGCCGCGCCCGCCTGGCAGGTGGAACCCGCCGTCGAACCGGCCGTGGACCCGGAAGGGCTCTACGGCGCCGTGCCCACGGACGTCAACGCCCCCTACGACGTCCACGAGGTCATTGCCCGGCTGGTGGACGGCAGTAAGTTCCACGAGTTCAAGAAGGATTACGGCACCACCCTGGTCACCGGATTCGCCCGGATTGATGGGCACCCCGTAGGGATTGTGGCCAACAACGGCGTGCTGTTCAGCGAGTCCTCGCTCAAGGGCGCGCATTTCATTGAACTGTGCGACCAGCGCGGCATCCCGCTGCTCTTCCTGCAGAACATCTCCGGCTTCATGGTGGGCAGGGACGCCGAGCAGGGTGGCATCGCCAAGAACGGCGCCAAGATGGTGACCGCCGTTGCCACGGCCCGGGTCCCCAAACTGACGGTGGTCATTGGCGGCTCCTTCGGCGCCGGAAACTACTCCATGTGCGGCCGGGCCTATTCGCCGCGGTTCCTGTGGATGTGGCCCGCGGCCCGGATCTCGGTGATGGGCGGCAACCAGGCCGCCAGCGTGCTGGCCACGGTCAAACGGGACCAGTACGAAGCCGCCGGGGAGGAATGGGCTGCCGACGACGAGGAAGCCTTCAAGGCACCCATCCGCCGGCAGTACGAGGACCAGGGCAGTCCCTACTACTCCACCGCCCGGCTGTGGGATGACGGCGTCATCGACCCCGCCGATACCCGCACCGTCCTGGGCCTGGCCCTCGATGTCGTCTCCCGCACCCCCTTGCCGGAAACTTCCTTCGGCCTCTTCCGGATGTGAGCCAGCAATGACCATGCAGACCAACACCGCAACGCAGCGGTCCACCCCAGGCACGCAGGCCGGCAGCGCCGAAACCCGCGGCGCAGCCCTCTTCAGCACCGTCCTGGTGGCCAACCGGGGGGAAATCGCCTGCCGCGTCATCCGCACGCTGCGCGCCCTGGGAATCCGTTCGGTGGCCGTTTACAGCGATGCCGACGCCGGTGCCCGCCACGTCCGTGAAGCTGACACGGCCCTGCGCATCGGCCCGGCAGCGGCAACCGAAAGCTACCTCAGCATCGACGCCATCCTTGAGGCCTGCCGGCAGTCCGGCGCGGAAGCGGTCCACCCCGGCTACGGTTTCCTGAGCGAGAATGCTGACTTCGCCCGTGCGCTCGGGAAGGCCGGCATTGCCTTCATTGGTCCCGGCGTGGATGCGTTGAACGTCATGGGCGACAAAATCCGCGCCAAAAACCATGTGGCAGGCTACTCCGTCCCGGTTGTCCCCGGCATCGCCAGGCCCGGCATGACGGACAGTGAGCTTGAGGAAGCCGCCGGCGCCGTCGGCTACCCGCTCCTGATCAAGCCCTCCGCCGGAGGCGGCGGCAAAGGCATGCACGTCGTCGAAAAGACGGCGGACCTGCCCGCCGCCCTGGCCACCGCGCGGCGGGTGGCCGCCGCCGCGTTCGGTGACGACAGCCTTTTCCTGGAGCGGCTGGTGACCACACCGCGGCATATCGAAGTCCAGGTGCTGGCGGACGGCCACGGCAATGTCATCCACCTGGGCGAACGCGAATGCTCCCTGCAGCGGCGGCACCAGAAGGTCATCGAGGAAGCCCCGTCGCCCCTGCTGGAGGGTCTGCCCAACGGGGCGGACGTGCGTGCGCGGATCGGCGAGGCCGCCTGCAACGCAGCCCGCAGCGTGAACTACACCGGGGCCGGAACCGTGGAGTTCCTGGTCTCGGACAACGCACCGGATGAGTTCTTCTTCATGGAGATGAACACCCGGCTGCAGGTGGAGCACCCCGTCACGGAAATGGTGACGGGCATCGACCTGGTGGAATGGCAGGTGCGGATCGCCGCCGGTGAACCGCTCACCATCCGGCAGGCTGACGTCGGGCTTTCGGGCCACGCGGTGGAGGCGCGCGTCTACGCCGAGGTGCCGGAGAAGAACTTCCTTCCCTCCACCGGGACGGTGCTCCGGCTGGCCGAGCTGCCCGACGCCGCTGACAGCCGGGTCCGGGTGGATTCCTCGCTGGTGGAAGGACTGGAGCTCTCCGCCAACTACGACCCCATGATCTCCAAAGTCATCGCCTGGGGCGGAGACCGTGCAGAGGCCCTGGAAACCCTCGACAGGGCGCTGGCCGGCTATACGGCACTGGGCATCGAGACCAACGTCGAGTACCTGCGGCTTCTGCTCAACGATCCCGACGTCCGCGCCGGGCGACTGGACACCGGACTGATCGAACGGAAAATGCCGGCGCTGGAATTTCGGCGCATTGGGGATCACGAACTGGTGGCTGCCGCGCTGTACTCACTCTCGCTGGAGGAAGAGAACCATCCCACTCCCGCCGGTGGGCCATGGCAGGCCAGGAGCGGCTGGCGGTTGGGGGCACCGGCGCCCCGCCGGATCAGCCTGGGAACGCCCGACGGCGGTGTGGCCACAGTGCAGATCAGCGGAAGTCCCACCGGTGCGGACACCGCCGTGGTTGCTGTTGACGGCGGCGCCAGGCAGGCCGCGGCGCTGAGCCTGGCGGAGGACGGCAGCTCAGTCCTTACCCTTGGCGGGGCGGCACGGGAGTACCAGGTGGCCACGGCCCCCGGGCAACTCTTCCTTGGCAGCGGCGGCTGGTCCTGCCGCCTGGAACGCCTGACGCGGGAAGCCCGGCTGGAACGGGTGCTCGCGGCAGTCCAGCGCCAGGAAGGTGCCGCCGATCCCGAGGTGCGGTCGCCGATGCCGGGAACCGTCGTGGCGGTCCCGGTCAGCGACGGAGATGCGGTGGAGGCGGGCGAGGTCCTGGTATCCGTCGAGGCCATGAAGATGGAACACCATCTGGTGGCCCCCCTGGCCGGCACCGTCCACCTCACCGCCCGTACCGGTGACCTTGTCAAGGCCGACCAAATCCTGGCCACCATCCACCCTGCGGATGCGGAACCCGCACACCCCGACGCAGACACCGCTACAGGCGCAGCTGCAGAACAAGGCGAAGGAGCCTGACCATGACCGGTTTTGAACTCACCGAGGAATACCAGGACCTCAGCGACACCGTCCGCGACTTCGCGGACAACGTGGTGGCCCCGGTGTCCGCCAAACACGACGAAGAGCACAGCTTCCCCTATGAAGTGGTGAAGCAGATGGCGGAAATGGGCCTGTTCGGACTGCCGTTCCCGGAGGAATACGGCGGCATGGGCGGGGACTATTTCGCCCTGGCCCTCGCACTGGAACAGCTGGGCCGCGTGGACCAGTCCGTCGCCATCACCCTGGAGGCCGGCGTGTCCCTCGGTGCCATGCCGGTGTACCGGTTCGGGACGGACGCACAGAAACAGGAATGGCTGCCCATGCTGGCGTCCGGCCAGGCGCTCGCCGGGTTCGGGCTCACCGAACCCGAAGCAGGCTCCGACGCCGGCGGCACCAAGACCCACGCCCGGCGGGAGGACGGCCACTGGGTCATCAACGGCAACAAGGAGTTCATCACCAACTCCGGAACCGACATCACCCGCCTGGTCACCGTTACCGCCGTCACCGGGCAGCAGGAACGCCCGGACGGCAGCATCAAGAAGGACATCTCCACCATCCTTGTGCCCACCGACACTCCGGGCTTCAAGGCGGAAAAGCCCTACAACAAGGTGGGCTGGAACGCCTCGGACACCCACCCCCTCACCCTGAAGGACGTCCGGGTACCGGAGGAAAACCTGCTAGGGACCGAGGGGCGCGGCTACGCCAACTTCCTGTCCATCCTGGACGAGGGCCGGATTGCCATCGCCGCCCTGGCCACCGGTGCCGCGCAGGGCTGCGTCGACCAGTCCGTCAGGTACGCCCGCGAGCGCCGCGCTTTCGGCCACGAAATCGGCAAGTACCAGGCCATCTCCTTCAAGATCGCCCGGATGGAGGCGCGCGCCCACACCGCCCGCCTGGCGTACTACGACGCGGCCGCCCGGATGCTTGCCGGCAAGCCGTTCAAGACCCAGGCGGCCATCGCTAAGATGGTCGCAGGCGAGGCGGCCATGGACAATGCGCGGGATGCCACCCAGGTATTCGGCGGCTATGGCTTCATCAACGAGTTCACCGTGGCACGTCACTACCGCGACTCCAAGATCCTTGAAGTGGGGGAGGGCACCACGGAGGTCCAGCTGATGCTGATCGCCCGCGAACTGGGACTCTAGCCGGCCGAAAGGATCAATGATGATTGACAAGGTTGTTGCGAGCGCTGAGGAAGCCGTCGCGGACATCCCCGATGGCGCCTCGCTGGCCGTGGGCGGATTCGGGCTCTGCGGAATCCCTGTGGCCCTGATCGACGCCCTCCACCGGGCCGGCACCACGGACCTGGAAACCGTCAGCAACAATTGCGGCGTGGACGACTGGGGGCTCGGCATCCTGCTTCGCGACGGCCGCATCCGCCGCACCATCAGCTCCTACGTAGGCGAGAACAAGGAGTTCGCCCGCCAGTACCTTGCCGGCGAGCTCGAGGTGGTGCTCACCCCGCAGGGCACGCTGGCCGAGAAGCTGCGGGCCGGCGGGGCTGGGATCCCGGCGTTCTATACCAAGGCGGGGGTAGGCACGCAGGTGTCCGACGGCGGCCTGCCGCAGAAGTACGACGCCAACGGCTGGATCGCGGTGGCCTCCGCCGCGAAGGAAGTGCGCCCCTTCGGGGGAGTGGACTACGTCCTGGAAGAGTCGCTCACACCGGACTTCGGGCTGGTGCACGCGTGGAAGGGCGACCGGCACGGCAACCTGGTCTTCCACGCCACGGCCATGAACTTCAACCCGCTGTGCGCCATGGCAGGGCGCATCACCATCGCCGAGGTGGAGGAACTCGTGGAGCCCGGCGAACTGGACCCCGAACATATCCACACCCCCGGCATTTTCGTCCAGCGGGTGGTCCTGGCCCAGGACGGGGAAAAGCGGATCGAAAAGCGGACGGTGGCACTCAACCAGGCAGGAGCATGACCATGGATCCTAACAGCCCCGACGCCCCGCGGCCCGAAGCCGTACGTCCGGAATACCGGCGGCCCGGTTCCCGGCAGCACACCGGTGCCGGTGATTCGGCATCGGCGGCGGAAACAAAAGGCTGGACGCGGAACGAGCTGGCCGCCCGGGTGGCCAAGGAACTCCGCAACGGCCAGTACGTGAACCTGGGCATCGGGATGCCCACCCTGATCCCCAACTACATCCCGGACGGAGTGGAGGTGGTGCTGCACTCCGAGAACGGCATCCTCGGCGTCGGCCCCTACCCGGCGGAGGACGCAATCGACCCCGACCTGATCAACGCCGGCAAGGAGACCGTGACCGTCAACAGGGGAGCGGCGTTCTTCGACTCGGCCACGTCCTTCGGCATGATCCGCGGCGGCCACGTTGACGTGGCCGTGCTCGGCGCCATGGAGGTGGCCGCCAACGGTGACCTGGCCAACTGGATGATCCCGGGAAAAATGGTCAAGGGAATGGGCGGGGCCATGGACCTGGTGTTCGGGGCCAAGCGCGTGATCGTGATGATGGAGCATGTTGACCGCAACGGCAAACCCAAGATCGTGACGGAATGCTCCCTCCCGCTGACCGGAAAGGGCTGCGTGGACCGGATCATCACGGACCTGGCCGTCATCGACGTCGTCCGGGACGGCAGCGGATCACGGCTGGTCCTGAGCGAACTGGCCCCCAACGTCTCGGTAGAGGATGTAGTGTCCGCCACCGGTGCGGATCTGTTCGAGGAAGACAGGGAACTCACCGTATGACCGGCAGCAACCCCATGGACGGCAACGCTGCGCCCGACGGCGGCCGGCGCGTCATCGAGCAGCGCGGGCTGTACTTCGACGAACTGGAGGAGGGGCTGGTGTACGCCCACCGTCCCGGCAGGACGGTGACGGAGACGGACAACGTCCTGTTCAGCACCCTGACCATGAACACCCAGGCGCTGCACCTGGACGCCGCCTGGAGCGCCGGCCAGCCTTTCGGGCAACGGCTAATGAACTCCATGTTCACGCTGGCCACCATGGTGGGCCAGTCCGTCACCCAGCTGACCCAGGGGACCATCATCGCCCAGCTGGGCCTGACGGACGTTTCCTTCCCGCACCCGCTGTACCACGGGGACACGCTGTACACGGAGACAGTCGTCACCGGCAGGAGGCTTTCGGCCTCACGCCCGGGCCAGGGCATCGTGACCATGGAGCACACCGGCCGCAACCAGGACGGAGCCGTAGTGGCACGGGCCACCCGCAGCTGCCTGATGTGGACACGGGAGGCCCATCAGAACGCGCAGAGCAGCCAAAACGTCGGAGAATAGCCTTATGACCTTTGTGATGGGCCCCGCCCTGCTCTTCTGCCCCGCCGACCGTCCCGAGCGCTACCAAAAGGCCGCGGCCCGGGCGGACGCGGTCATCCTGGACCTCGAGGACGCGGTGGCGCCGGCGGACAAGCAGCGGGCCCGCGGCGCCATCCTGGCCCAACTGGGAACCACCGGCGTGGAACCCGAGCTTGAGCCCAGCTGCACCATCGTCAGGGTGAACCCCGTGGGCACCGAGGATTTCGAAAAGGACCTGCACTGCCTGGCGCACACGCCCTACCGCACCATCATGCTGGCCAAGGCGGAATCGGCCGACCAGCTCAAGGCGCTGGAGGGCTACCAGGTGATTGCGCTGTGCGAAACGGCCCTGGGTGTGCTCAACGCCCCTGCCATCGCTGCTGCCCCCAACGTGGTGGGCCTGATGTGGGGGGCCGAGGACCTGCTGGCTTCCCTGGGCGGTACGTCCAGCCGGACGGACGACGGCGGCTACCGGGCAGTGGCGCTGCACGCCCGCTCGTCAGTGCTCCTGGCAGCGCGCGCCCACGGCAAGGAAGCAGTGGACGCCGTGTACACCAACATCCCGGACCTCGACGGGCTGGCTGCGGAAGCGGCCGACGCCGTCGCCTCCGGCTTCAGTTCCAAGGCCTGCATCCATCCCAGCCAGGCAGCCGTGGTCCGCAAGGCCTATGCGCCCTCGGCCGATGAGGTGGCCGCAGCTACCGCCCTGCTGGACGCTGCCGCGTCGGCGGGCTCCGGGGTCTTCAAGTACCAGGGCAAAATGATCGACGGCCCCATCCTCAAGCACGCCCAGGAGATCGTCCGGCGCGCCGCCGTGGAGGCATAACTACCGCTGCCGTCCCTCCGGCCGCCGGAGGGACGTGGCCGGGATCGGCTCATACAGCAGCGTCCGTACCCAGCGGTTCCCCGTTTCCCGGAACTCCTTCCGGCCGGCGAAGCGGTAATGGAAGCTGCGCACGCGCACCCAACGTGGCGCGGCGCCGTCGAACGGGTCCTTCCGCAGCAGCCGCAACATCTGCCGGTCCGCCGCCAGCAGCTTGCCCAGGAAGGCGTAGAACCATTCCTCGTGCACCGTCCGCAGGGGCAGGAACCACATCAGCCAGTCCAGCCGCAGGTGGTAGGGGGCCCACTGCCGAGGGATCCGGCGGACGTCCCCCGGCTTGCCCTTAAAGCCGTACTCGCGCCAGTCCGAACCGTCATCGGGATCCTCATCCAGCGTGCCCTCCACCACGATCTCGATGCGCTGTTTGGTCACCGTGCCGAACGCCCCGTAGGCATTGACCAGCTGCCACCGGTTGAAGCTGGCGTTCATCAGCTGCCGGCGGGAGAAGAGGTTCCGCAACGGCCAGTAGCTCAGCACCAGCAGCAGGACCGACGCCGCCAGGGTGACGGCCAGCCACCACAGCGGGGTTTCCGGCCTGGCGCCCGTGGCGGCGCTCCAGTCCGCGGGGATGGCCGGAAACACGGCGTGCGCCACGGGGTCGCTGACGGCCGCGAACGCCAGCACGATCGCCATCCAGTTGAGCCAGGCGAAGTTGCCGCTGGCCACCAGCCACAGCTGGGTCACCACCACCACCCCAGCAGCGACGCCCGCCACCGGCTGGGGTGCGAACAGCAGGAACGGCACCACCAGCTGGGCGATGTGGTTGCCCACCACCTCGATCCGGTGCAGCGGCCTGGGCAGCAGGTGCGCCTGCCGGCTCAACGGCCCGGGCATGGGCTGGGTTTCATGGTGGTAGTACAGGGCGGTCAGGTCGCGCCACTCCCTGCCGCCGCGGATCTTGATCATTCCCGCGCCGAACTCCAGCCGGAACACCAGCCACACGGTCAGGACCAGGATGGTCCGGGGCGGCTCCGTCTGGTTGGAACCCAGGAAGCCCACCGTGAAACCCGCCTCCAGGAGCAGCATTTCCCAGCCGAACCCGTAGAAAGTCTGCCCCACGTTCACGATGGACATGTACAGCAGCCACAGGGACAGGAACGCAAGCAGCGGCACCCAGGGCGGGCCCAGCTGCGGGATCCCGGCCACCAGCAGCGCCGACACCACCAGGCCGGCGGCGCAAACTCCGCGCAGCAGCCCGTCCGAGTACCGCCAGCGGAACAGCGTCGGGCGCCGCAACCGGCTGAACCCGGCCACGAGCGCCGGCACCGGCAGCAGCCCGCGCTCGCCGAGCAGGGCGGGGAACTGGTTCAGGGTGGACAGGAACGCCACGAAATAGAGCGCCGCGACACCCCGTTGCAGCACCTGCCGGGCGAATTGGTATTCCGGCGCATCAAACCACCACAGCCAGTCCACGCCTTCCACGTTACGCGCGGCCCCGTGCCGGTCAAGGGTCCAACAGCAGGTCAGGGCCGGGTGGGTGCTTTCCTGCTCCCAACTGGCCGGGCGCACGGAGCCGTGGAGGGTGCGGGATACTTAAAGGATGCAGCCACGCAGAATCGTCCTCCTCGGATCCACCGGTTCCATCGGCACCCAGGCGATTGACGTCGTCGACGGCGCCCCGCACCTGTTCGACGTAGTGGCCCTCAGCGCCGGGGGCGGCAACCTGGAACTCCTGGCGCAGCAGGCGGTCCACACCGGCGCCGCCGCGGTGGGGATTGCCGGCGGGGATCCTGCCCGGCTGGCAGCGCTGATCGGCGACGCCGCTGCTGCGGCAGGCCGCCAGGGGTACCGGCCGGAGATCGTGGCGGGCCCGGACGCCTCCGCCCGCATCGCGGCGATGGAAGCGGACGTGGTGCTCAACGGCATCACCGGGTCAATCGGCCTGGCCCCCACCCTCGCGGCCCTCAAGTCCGGAGCCACCCTGGCCCTTGCCAACAAGGAATCCCTGATCGTGGGTGGCAGCCTGGTCAAGGCAGGGGCGCGCGAAGGCCAGATTGTCCCGGTGGATTCGGAGCACTCGGCCATTGCCCAGTGCCTGCGCTCCGGCACCGCCGCGGAGGTGGACAAGCTCATCCTCACCGCATCCGGGGGACCGTTCCGTGGCCGGAGCCGGGCGGAACTCCACGCCGTCACCCCGCAGGAGGCCCTGGCCCACCCCACGTGGGACATGGGAGTCATGGTCACCACCAACTCCGCCACGCTGGTGAACAAGGGCCTGGAGGTCATTGAGGCGCACCTGTTGTTCGATATTCCGCTGGACCGGATCGACGTCGTGGTGCACCCCCAGTCCGTGGTCCACTCCATGGTCCAGTTCGTGGACGGCTCCACCATCGCCCAGGCCTCCCCGCCGGACATGCGCCTGCCCATCGCGCTGGGGCTCGGCTGGCCCGCCCGTGTGCCCAAGGCAGCCAGCCCCTGCGACTGGACCCAGGCCGCGGCGTGGACCTTCGAACCGCTGGACACCGCAGCATTCCCTGCCGTCGGACTGGCCAAGGACGCCGCCAAGCAGGGGAGCACCTATCCGGCTGTCTTCAACGCAGCCAATGAGGAAGCGGTCACGGCGTTCCATTCCGGCCGGATCCGGTTCACCGACATCGTCGATACCGTGGACAGCGTGCTCAGCGAACACTCAGGGTCCTCCGGGCTGACGGTGGATTCGGTGCTGGATGCTGAAAGCTGGGCACGTGCCCGGGCCCATGAACGTTTAGCAGTCAGCAGTCTCTAGGAAGCAGCAGCACCTCCATGACCCCTGTCCTACTTTTCATCCTCGGCGTCGTCTTCGTCGCCCTTGGCATTGCCGTGTCCATCGCGCTCCACGAAGTGGGGCACCTGGTCCCCGCAAAGCTCTTCAAGGTCCGTGTCACCAAGTACATGATCGGGTTCGGGCCGACGCTCTGGTCGCGCCGGAAGGGCGAGACCGAGTACGGCGTGAAGGCCGTGCCGCTGGGCGGCTACGTCTCGATGATCGGCATGTACCCGCCCAACAAGGAGGACGGCTCGGTCCGGCCCTCCAGCACCGGCATGTTCCAGACGTTGGCCACCGAGGCACGTTCCATGGCCCACGAGGAAGTGGGGCCGGGCGATGAAAACCGGGTCTTCTACCGGCTGCCCGTCTGGAAGAAAGTCATTGTCATGCTGGGCGGCCCGGCCATGAACATTATCCTGGGCGTGCTGCTCACCGCCGTGCTGCTGATGGGGTTCGGTGTTGCCACAGCCACCACCACCATTTCCGACGTCTCCAAATGCCAGGTGGCGGCGGGACAAACCGTTGATCCGAACTCCGCCGACTGCCAGCTGACGCCCGCCGCCGCGGCAGGCCTGAAGCCCAATGACACCATTACCTCCTTCGACGGAAAGCCCGTCACCCGGTGGGACCAGTTGACGGAGTGGATCCGCGCGTCCGCCGGCAAGGAGGTGGCCATTACGGTGCAGCGGGACGGCCAAACGGTGTCCACCACCGTGACGCCGGTGCTGTCGGCCCGGCCGGTGATGGGAAGCGATGGCCGCCAGGCCACCGACGCCGCCGGCAACCTCCAGTACCAGGACGTTGGATTCCTTGGCATCGGTGCCCAGACCGCACTGGTGCCCCAGCCGGCGTCGTCCGTCCTGCCCATGGCGGGGGAGAACATCCGCCAGGTGGCCGGCGTAGTCCTCAACCTGCCTGCCCGCGTAGTGGGGGTGGCCAAGGCTGCGTTCAGCGAAGAGCCGCGCGACCCCAACGGCCCCATCAGCGTGGTGGGCGTCGGCCGGGTGGCAGGCGAGGTGGCGGCCATGGAGGCTGTTCCGATGCAGTCCCGGGTGGCAACCCTCGTTGGCCTGCTGGCCGGCCTGAACTTCGCACTCGCGGTGTTCAACCTCGTCCCGCTCCTGCCGCTGGACGGCGGCCACGTCGCCGGCGCCCTGTACGAGGGTGCCCGGCGCAGGGTGGCAAAGCTGCGCGGACGGCCGGACCCGGGGGCGTTCGATATCGCCAAACTGCTTCCCGTCACCTACGTGGTCGCTGCCCTGCTGATGGGCATGAGTGCGCTGCTGATCTACGCGGACATCGTCAAGCCGGTCAATCTGTTCGGCTGATCGCCCCCTCATGGTTGACTTCGAGAAATCAGTCAAATCTGATTGATTGTCTGGCATCAACCGTCTATGGTTGAGGCATGTTTGTCATGACGATCGACCAGCGGGGAAGCACTGCAGACCAGGACCGCGTACCGGCCCTGCTTGAACAGCTGGCACGCCTCGAACTGCCGGGAACGGACAAGCCCATCTTCGACCGCTCCGTGGGGGATGAGGTCCAGGGCGTCGTGCGGGACGCGGCCGCCGTGGTGGAGATAGCCCTGCACGCGCTCCGGGAGGGGCGCTGGTACGTCGGAATCGGCGTCGGAACTGTAGCCCTGCCGCCCCATGCCAGCCCCCGGGAAGGCACCGGAACGGCCTTCGTTGCCGCCCGCCGGGCGGTCGAGCATGCCAAAGGAGCCGGATCCCAGGTGCCGCTGTCAGTGGTGCCCGGCATTATGGCTGGAGAAGCGGCCAAGGGCGCCGCCGGGGAAGGGGTGCAGGCATGCGCCAATGCGGAAGCAGTTCTCAGGCTGCTCGGCAGGCTCGTCCAGGACCGCACGCAGGCCCAGTGGCGGGTAGTGGATGCCCTGCGCCGCCTGGGCACCCCCGGGCAGGGGCAAGGCCGGCACGGAAGCCAGAAGCACGTGGCGATTGAACTCGGAATCTCGGAGCAATCGGTGAGCCGGACCGTAATCCGCTCCGGGTGGCAGGAAGAATGGGCAGCCAGGCCTGCCGCGTCCATGCTTCTTGGGTTTGCCGATTCCCGGGTCGGCCAGTCCCCGGAGGATGCGCCAGGCCGGAAGGATGTCCCGGCCGGCCAGAAGCCGGTGGACCGGATTGAAGGAGACAGGTGACCGCACTGTGGGTGGCAGTGGCCTTGGTGGTGGCAGGTTTCGCCGGCTGGCCGGTGACCGCGCTGGTCTTCAGGCTCGCCCGGACCATCGACGACAAGGCCGATGCCGCCAAGGCCGCCGGGGAAGCCCGGGCTGCGGAGGAGGACGCCTCGGCTGACGTCACCCTGGACGCCGTCCCCGTCCCCGACGCCGGAAGCGGAGGCGGCCAGGCGGTGGACAACGAGCTGACCGCCCCTCCCGGCCGGACGCCGTCGAACGACACCGCAGGCGGACCCGCCGCACCCAGCCAGCGCATCCTCCGCGGCGGGGCCATTATCGGCGTGCTGGAGCGGCTGGGGGTGTGCCTGGCCATCCTCACCGGCCAGCCCGTGGCCATCGCCTACATCGTGGCCATCAAGGGCCTGGGCAGGTTCGCCGAACTGAAGGAGACGCCGGTAGCCGCCGAGCGTTTCATCATCGGGACGCTCACTTCCATGCTCTGGGCGGCCGGCACCGCTGCCGCGGCCAAAGTCCTCTTCCTGCACTGACTGGAGCCCCCGGTGCAGGCGTGCACTCCGGCCCGGCACGTCCTCCGGTATTGGGGATTGGGACGGTACCAGGCCCGCCATGGCGATAGGGTAGCGGTATGACAGTTTTTGCCGTTGAGTACGTTTATGCCGCCAACTCCACCGAAACCCGCAACGAGGTCCGCCCCGCGCACCGGGAATGGACGGGCGGACTGGCGCAGGACAGCGTCATCGTGGCCAGCGGACCCTACGGCGACGGCGCGGGTGCCCTGCTGATCTTCAAGGCATCAGACGAAGCCGCCCTCAACTCGATCCTCAAGCAGGATCCTTTCGCCGAAGCCGGCGTGATTGCCGGAACCCGCATCACGGAATGGTCCCCGGTCACCGGCATGCTGGCCGGGATCGCCGCGTAGCCGCTTTTCTGCCCTTTCAACTCAAGGAGTCCACGTGACCTCGGTCAGCCTGGGAATGCCGTCAGCACCACCGCCCGTCCTTGCCCCCCGCCGCAAGACGCGCCAAATCAAAGTCGGCTCGGTAGGCGTCGGATCTGATTTCCCCATCAGCGTGCAGTCCATGACCACCACGCCCACCACGGATATCAACGCCACCCTGCAGCAAATCGCCGAACTCACGGCGTCCGGCTGCGACATTGTGCGCGTAGCCTGCCCGTCCGCCGACGATGCCGAAGCGCTGCCCATCATCGCCCGGAAGTCCCAGATCCCCGTCATCGCGGACATCCACTTCCAGCCAAAGTACGTCTTCGCGGCCATCGAGGCCGGGTGCGCGGCAGTACGCGTGAACCCCGGAAATATCCGTAAGTTCGATGACCAGGTCAAGGAAATCGCCGCCGCGGCCAAGGACCACGGCACCTCCATCCGCATCGGAGTCAACGCCGGCTCGCTGGAACCAGGCATCCTCAAGAAGTATGGCAAGGCCACCCCCGAAGCGCTGGTCGAATCGGCGGTCTGGGAAGCTTCGCTGTTTGAGGAACACGGCTTCCACGACTTCAAGATCTCCGTGAAGCACAACGACCCCGTCATCATGGTGGCCGCCTACGAGATGCTCGCCGAAAAAGGCGACTGGCCCCTGCACCTCGGCGTCACCGAAGCCGGGCCTGCCTTCCAGGGCACCATCAAGTCCGCCACAGCGTTCGGGGCGCTACTCTCCCGCGGCATCGGCGACACCATCCGGGTGTCCCTCTCCGCGCCGCCGGTGGAGGAAATCAAGGTAGGCAACCAGATCCTCCAGTCGCTGAACCTGCGGCCCCGCAAGCTTGAAATCGTGTCCTGCCCTTCCTGCGGCCGCGCCCAGGTGGACGTATACACCCTGGCCGAGCAGGTCACCGCCGGCCTCGAAGGGATGGAGATCCCGTTGCGCGTGGCGGTCATGGGCTGCGTCGTGAACGGGCCCGGTGAAGCGCGCGAGGCTGACCTCGGGGTCGCCTCAGGCAACGGCAAGGGGCAGATCTTCGTTAAGGGCGAGGTCATCAAGACTGTTCCCGAGAGCGCAATTGTTGAGACACTGATCGAAGAGGCTATGCGTATCGCGGAAGAGATGGGGGAGGCCGATGGCGAAGATGCTGTCAAAGGTAGCCCCGTGGTTAGCGTCTCGTAGGGACGCGGCAGACCCCGCGGGGCTTTCTGTCCGTACCCTTGACGGCCAGGACACCCCCGCGCTGGCATTGCTGGCCCAGCGGGATCCGGTTGCCAACGTATTCATCCTGGCGCATCTCCGTGCCACGGGGACGGCGGCGCCCACCAGCGGTGGGGCCGGGGTCATCGGGGTCTTCGACGACGGCATCCTCACCGGCGCGTGCTGGGCTGGAGCCAACCTGGTTCCGGTCCAGCTTGACCCCGTCCTGGCCCCGCTGGTGGCCGAGGCCGCCAACAGTTCCGGGCGCCGGTATGCGTCCGCTTTTGGGCCCGCTGACGCGGTGCTTGCACTCCATGCCCAACTCGCGGAGCTGGGCCACCGGGCCCACGAGGTCCGTGCCGACCAGCCCCTGATGGTTATTGAGGGACCGGCGTTGGTACAGCCCAACCCTGGCCTGGGCCTGGGAAACCTCGCCGATTTCGACCGCATCCTGCCCGCCTGCGCCGCCATGTTCGAGGAAGAGGTGGGCTATTCGCCCTACCTGGGCGGCCGGGAGTTCTACAGCCGCCGCGTGGAGGGCCTCATCAGGCAGGGACACTCCATGGTCCACCTCAACGACAAGGGGGACGTGGTTTTCAAGGCCGAGCTTGGGGCGGTCACGGAACTCGTCACCCAGGTCCAGGGGGTGTGGATGAACCCGGTCTTCCGCGGCCAGGGGCTGAGCGCCGGCTACATGTCCGCGGTAGTGGAAAAGGCCCAGCAGCTGGCCCCCGTGACCAGCCTCTATGTCAACGGATTCAACACCAGGGCGCGGTCCACCTACGAACGCGTAGGCTTCCGCCAGGTAGGCACCTTCGCTACAGTTCTCTTCTAGCGGCGATCGCCGCCAGAAGAGAATATTGGGGGAAAATTGAAGACGTCGGTGCTGGGAACTTTCGCGGTTTCTGTCCTTCTTGCCACAGCAGTCTCCGCCTGTGGTGGAACACCCGAACCGAAAGCGGCCGGGTCCACGCCGGCAGCGTCTGCCGGGTCCGCCACAACTGTTGCCACCACCCCCACGCCAACCCCAACACCCACGCCGACTGCCAAGGCGTACACGGCCGGGGAGCTCGCAACCATCGTCGGGCAGGTGAGGGACGCCGCCGACCGGAGGCTGACCGTCCTGCCCAGCGCAGACATTGCCACCACGCTGGAACAAACGAAGGCCATGCTTGCCTCTATCGACGTCAAGCCGGCCGAGTGCAAGGAACTCGCCGCCGCGAGTACTGTCCCGTCCGTCGACGGCGCCGCCATGGCCGTGGGCATGAGCACCGACGCTGCCACAGGCGCCGTCACTGCGCTCTCCCTGGTGTCCGGCCTGGACCAAAGCTTCCTTGCCAGGCTCAAGGGCCAGCAGGACCAACTGGCAAAGTGCTCCTCCATGACCATGACAGCCTCGGGGATGGAGGTGGCCGTCAACGTCACGGCGCTGCAGGGAGTCAGCAGCCGGCCCGGCACCTTTGCCTACCGCACCGACACCGCCCTGCCGAACGGCCAGAAGCAGTCGACGGTCACGGCACAGGTTGTCCAGCAGGGCGTGGTGCTTACCTCGGTGGCTTCCGGTGGGGCCAGCGAGGCCGACGCCGTGCAGCGGGCAGGGGCGCTCCTCGAGGCGGCGGGCGCGCTGGTCAAGTAAACACCGGCGGTCGAGGGTGGCCGGGCTCCCTCAACGCAGTGGGCCCGAGAGGTACCGTTGGACGTTGGGCGCAACAAGCCGTACTACTTCATCGGGCGGGACCGACGCCAGCGGCTCCAGACGAACAACGTAACGGACCATCATCAGGCCCACTATTTGGGTTGCCACCAGGTTTCCGCGCAGCGCCACCTCCTCAGGCGTTCCGGGAACGGAGGTCATGATCCTGTTGATTACCCTCCGGGACACCATTTCCCTCAGGGCCGCGGTCCTGGCCGTTGAACCGATCGTTCCACGGAGGAAGGCCATCAGGGCCGCCTGGGCAGGGCTTTCCCACAGCCGGAGAACAGCACGAATTATCAGTTCGGCCCGCTGGTCCGGTTCCGAGCCTGCCACGCCGGCCAGCACCTGGTCCGGATCGGCTGGAAGTTCGACGCTAAGGGCGAAAAGTTCGTCCTTGCCACTGAAGTAGTGGTGGATCATGCCCGGATCGACTCCCGCGGCGCGTGCCACCTGGCGCAGGCTGGTGCCGTCGAAGCCATGCTCGGCGAACAGTTGCCGCGCAGTGTCCAGGATGTGGTCGCGGGATTCCGTCGTGCCGCGCCTGCGTCCCTTGCGGGGCATGCCTGGCCCGGCTTCCGGTGCAGCAGCGCCTCGGTCCCGCATCGTCACGGGGAACGCCGGCGGAGGGTGAGCGCGGCGAGGACCAGGACGCCCAGCGCGATGGCTGTCATGGTGCCCGCATCCTGCCACAACCTATCGGTTGCCTCCGGGTGGGAAGCGACTTCCTGGAGGGCGTCAACTGAATAGGTCAGCGGCAGGACGTTGGAGGTTGCTTCGAGTACATCGTTCATCCGGTCACGTGCAACGAACAGCCCACACAGCAGGATTTGTGGCACCACCACTACCGGCATGAACTGGACTGCCTGGAACTCCGTCCTGGCAAACGCCGAACAGAACAGGCCCAGTGCCACGCCCAGGACGGCGTTAATGACTGCGATCAGTACCACATAGCCCGGGGCTCCCGAGATATCCAGTCCGAAGATCCAGTAGGCCACCGCGGTGGCCACCAACGACTGCAACGCCGCCATGATGGAAAATGCGACGCCGTAGCCGAACAGCAGGTCGGCTTTGTGCAGGGGGGTGGTCAGCAGCCGCTCCAGCGTCCCGGAGGTTCGCTCCCGCAGCATGGTGATGGACGTAACCAGGAACATCACCACGAAGGGGAAGATGGCAAGCATCATCAGGCCGACACGGTCGAACGTCCGTGGCATCCCCGGCGGGAGCGTTTCGTTTTCGTAGAGGAAGTACACGGCTGCGAGCAGCAGGGCCGGGACCACCAGGATCAGGGCGATGCTGCGATGGTCGTGCCGCAGCTGGCTGAGCACCCTGCGGGCTGTGGCCATCATCATCCGGATGTCCATCACCGCACGCTCCCTTTCTGTTCCAGGCCGGCTCCCTCGCCGCTGCCAGTGCGCCGGTTCGGAGAGGGCCTGCCGTCGTGGGTCTCCTGCTCCCGGATGATGGCCAGGAACGCCTGCTCCAGGTTGCTGCTGTGTCCCCGTTGGCCCAGTTCAGCAGGAGTCAGCTGGGCCAGAAGCCGGCCTTCGCGCAACAGCAGCAGTGTTTCGCAGCGGCTGGCCTCTTCCATGACGTGGCTCGAAACTAATAACGTGGTTCCTGTTTCTGCCATGGCGCGGAACCGGTCCCAAAGATCGGCCCGCAGGACCGGATCCAGCCCAACTGTAGGTTCATCCAGCACCAGCAGCCGGGGATGCGCCACCAGGGCGCAAGCCAGCGATACCCGGTTGAGCTGGCCACCGGACAGGTCCGCGGCCTTCCTTCGGGTCAGCGGTTCAAGTCCGACGGCGGCAATCGCCTCTGCTACGTCGGCTTTCCCTTTCCGGTGCATGGCGCCGAAATAGCGGACATTTGCTTCAACGGTCAGGTCCGGATAGACGCTGGGGGACTGGGTGACGTAACCCACCTGCCGCCGCAGGGCCGGCGTTCCGGCAGGAAGACCCAGGACGTTCACGGTGCCGCCGGCGATACGTTGAGCTCCCACAATGGTCCGCATCAAGGTTGTCTTACCGCTGCCGGAGGGTCCCAGGAGTCCGGTGATACGTCCGGCCGGGATGCTGAAGTCCAAAGCGTGAAGGACAGCCCGCCTGCGTAGCCTGACAGAAAGAGCCGTGGCAACCACCGCGGGAACGTCGACGGTGGATGACATGGATGCTGCGGAATGGGACATAGCTGCCTCCGGACGTTCCGCCAGGCGGGGCGCGGAATTTTCCCGCTAATTCATCACCTGGTGAATTAAAGCTATGCCCGCCCGGGAGCCGGGGCAAGCGGATTCCGAAAAATAAAAACACTTGTCAAACGTGCGCACGATCACATAAGTTCGATCTAGCTGCGCTGGAAGTGGGGTGGGCGGTCTCACCAGTCCTCACCAGTACTCAGGCGATAACGGCGTCGAGCCACGCCCGGATGCGATGACCAGCCCTATTGGGGGGCCAGGGGCTTTGCATTCCCGGGCGTGGCTCTACTGTTTCCCCGGCGTGGCCGGGGCGGCTGCCGGCCCGCCAGTCCGTACGGTCCGTTCTCTGCCGGTAGATTAGTACCCAGACGAATTGTCCGGCCCTGCTGACCCAGCACTTCCCCAGAAACGGAAACCACCCGTGGTCCTACGACTGTCCCAGCTTTTCCTGCGCACGCTGCGCGAAGACCCCGTCGATGCCGAGGTCGCCAGCCACAAACTCCTGGTCCGCGCCGGCTACATCCGCCGCGCCGCCCCCGGCATCTACACCTGGTTGCCGCTGGGGCTCAGCGTCCTGCGCAAGGTCGAGGAGATCATCCGCCAGGAAATGGCTGCCATCGGCGCCCAGGAAGTCCACTTCCCGGCGCTGCTGCCCAGGGAACCGTATGAGGCAACCAACCGCTGGACCGAGTACGGCGAAGGGCTGTTCCGGCTGCAGGACCGCAAGGGCGCAGACTACCTGCTGGCGCCCACGCACGAGGAGATGTTCACGCTCCTGGTCAAGGACCTGTACTCGTCCTACAAGGACCTGCCGCTGAGCCTCTACCAGATCCAGAACAAGTACCGGGACGAGGCGCGCCCCCGCGCCGGACTCCTCCGCGGCCGCGAATTCATCATGAAGGATTCCTACTCCTTCGACGTGGACGACGCCGGCCTGGATGCCAGCTACTCGGCGCACCGCGCCGCCTACCTGAAGATCTTCGAACGCCTGGGGCTCGAAGTTGTGCCGGTGGCAGCCACCGCCGGCGCAATGGGCGGGTCCAGGAGCGAGGAATTCCTGTTCCCCACCGAGATCGGCGAGGACACCTTCGTCCGCTCCGCGGGCGGCTACGCGGCCAACGTGGAGGCTGTCACCACGGTGGTTCCCGAGGAGCTCGACTTCACCAACGCCCCGGCCGCGGCAGTCCTGGACACCCCGGACACCCCCACCATCGATACCCTGGTTGCCGCGTCCAACCACATCGCCCCGCGGGCGGAGGCCGACGGCGGCGCCTGGACTGCGGCTGACACGCTCAAGAACGTGGTCCTCGCCGTCACCCTGCCGACGGGCGAGCGGCAGCTGGTGGTTATCGGCGTCCCGGGCGACCGGGCCGTGGACCTCAAGCGCGTCGAAGCAAACATTGGTGCGTTCCTGCCCATCGCGGGCGAGATCGGACTCGAGCAGGCCGGCGAGGAGGACCTCAAAAAGCAGCCGCTGATCGTCAAGGGCTACCTGGGCCCGGGCCTGAACCTGGACCAGGCACTTCTCGGCGCCGAAAGCGCAACAAAGCTCCTGTACCTGGTGGACCCGCGGGTGGTCCGCGGTACCGCCTGGATCACCGGCGCCAACCAGGCCGGCAAGCACGTCTTCGGCCTCGTGGCAGGCCGCGACTTCACGTGGGACGGCGTCATCGAGTGCACCGAAGTCCGCGCCGGCGATCCCTCTCCGGACGGCTCCGGCCCCCTCGAAACCGCCCGCGGCATCGAAATGGGCCACATTTTCCAGCTGGGCCGCAAGTACGCCGAAGCCCTGGACCTGAAGGTGCTGGACCAGAACGGCAAGCAGGTCGTGGTCACCATGGGTTCCTACGGCGTCGGTGTCACCCGCGCCGTGGCCGCGCTGGCTGAGGCCAATCATGACGACCGCGGACTGGTCTGGCCCCGCACCGTGGCCCCTGCCGATGTGCACGTGGTGGCAGTAGGCCGGGGTGAGGACATCTTCCAGGCAGCGGAGAAGCTCTCGGCAGACCTTGAAGCAGCAGGCCTCTCTGTCATCTACGACGACCGCCCCAAGGTCTCGCCCGGCGTGAAGTTCGGCGACGCCGAACTGGTGGGCGTCCCCACCATCCTGGCAGTGGGCCGCGGCCTGGTGGACGGCGTGGTGGAGATCAAGGACCGCCGCAGCGGTCAGGCCGAGAACATCGCGGTGGACAAGGCCGTCGACTACGTGGTCAACGCCGTCCGCAACCAGTGATCTCCGGCTTCGAGTCAATCCAGCTCACCACGATCATCCTGATTGTGGTGGCTGGATTCGCAGCAGGCTGGGTTGACGCGGTGGTGGGCGGCGGAGGACTCATCCAGCTTCCGGCGCTGCTCCTGGTTCCGGGCATCGCGCCCGTCCAGGCCCTTGCTACCAACAAGATGGGCTCCATCTTCGGGACCGCCACCAGCGCTGCGACGTACTACCGGAGAGTGGGGCCGGACCTCCGCACGGCCGTCCCCATGGCCGTCATTGCCCTGGCGGGCAGCTTCGGCGGAGCCAGCCTGGCGGCCACCCTGCCGGCCGGAGTCTTCAAGCCCATCATCGTGGTGGCCCTGGTCGCCGTCGCGCTTTTCACCGCCCTCAAACCGAATGTCGGTGAACTGACGGCGCTCCGGCACGAAGGCCACCGCCACTACGTCGTCGCCTGCATCATCGGTGCCGTGATCGGCTTCTATGACGGACTCATCGGGCCCGGGACGGGATCCTTCCTGGTCATCGCACTGGTGTCCGCCATGGGGTACGCCTTCCTGGAGGCGAGTGCCAAGGCAAAAATCGTCAACATGGCCACCAACGCCGGGGCACTGCTGTTCTTTGCGCCGCACGGGTCCATTCTGTGGGGGATCGGCCTGCTGCTGGGCGCGGCGAACATGGCCGGCGGCTACCTGGGAGCGCGGACCGCCGTGCAGCAGGGCAGCAAGTTTGTGCGGGTGGTCTTCCTGGTGGTTGTCGCGGCTTTGATCGTCAAACTCGGCTACGACGTCTGGCAGGAAAACTTCGCCTGATCCCGGCCGGAAACTCGTCCTCGTGGCACACGCACGCCCGGCGTAGCATGCAGGTATGGCACACGGCGATGACGACTATGCCGCGGCCCTGGCGGCCGCAGCGGGACACTCGCAGGCCTGGCTGGCCAGCCTCCGGCACCGCCCCGTGGGACCGCGGCTTCATGCGTCAGACCTTGGCGGGGTGTTCGGCGGCCCGCTTCCCGAAGCGGGCGTCCCGGCCGCTGAAGTGATCGATTTCCTGGCCACGCACGCCGAGCCCGGCCTCATGGCCATGCCTTCGGGCAGGTTTTTCGGCTGGGTCATTGGCGGTACCCTGCCGGCCGCCCTCGCCTCGGACTGGCTGGTCAGCGCCTGGGACCAGAACGCGTGCCTGCGCTACGCCACCCCCGCCACCGCCGCCATCGAGGACAGCGCCGGGCACTGGCTGCTGGAACTGCTGGGCCTGCCGTCCACGGCCGACGTCGGCTTCGTCACCGGCGCCACCATGGCCAACTTCACCGGGATGGCCGCTGCCCGTTGGCGGCTGCTGGCCGACGCGGGCTGGGACCTTGACCGGGACGGGCTGTCCGGCGCACCCCGGATCCGCTGTTTCGTGGGCCGGGAGCGGCATGACACCGTGGACGTCGCACTGCGGTACCTGGGGCTTGGGCAGCCCACGCAGGTCGATGCCGACGGGCAGGGCCGCCTGGTGCCGGCCGCGCTGGATGCTGCCCTTGCCTCCGGGAGCGGTCCGGCGCTGGTGTGCCTGCAGGCCGGCAACCTGCATTCCGGCGCCTTCGATCCCTTTCCCGAAGCCATCGCCGTGGCGCGCAAACATGGCGCCTGGGTCCACATCGATGGGGCCTTCGGCCTGTGGGCGGCCGCCGCGCCCGAACTGCGGCACCTCACCCAGGGATTTGAAGAAGCGGACTCGTGGGGCACGGATGCCCACAAGACCTTGAACGTTCCCTACGACTGCGGCATCGCCATCGTCCGGGACCCGTCTGCACTGCGGGCCGCGATGGGACTGCACGCGAGCTATTTGGTGCACGACGCCGAAGGCCCCGGAGATCCTTTCGAGAAGGTCCCGGAGCTGTCCCGGCGGGCGCGGGGCGTGCCGGTATGGGCGGCGCTGAAAAGCCTGGGCCGGGACGGTGTGGCGGCACAGGTGGGCGGCCTGGCCGCTGCGGCCAGGGCCATCGCGGAGGGGCTGGCGGCTCTGGACGGGGTGGAGGTCCTCAACGACGTCGGCTACACCCAGGTGTGCCTGGCGTTCGGGGACGATGACACTACCCGCGCGGTCACCGCCCGCATCATCGAGGAGGGAAAAGTCTGGATGTCCGGTTCGCACTGGCGGGACCGGGACATCCTCCGGGTATCTGTGAGCAACTGGCACACGGCGGGGGAGGACGTGGACACGGCAGTGGACGCTGTCCGGTCAGCCCTGGCCGCCGTGAAGGACCCGGCTTAACGTACTCCTGCGGCGCCGGACCCTATCCGCCCTGTCCGGGCTCCGGAAGGGAATGTGGATGCGGAAGGTCCGCCAGGGTGTTCCCCGCGAGGGTGCTCGCCACCCAGAGCGAGCGGGCCAGGTCGCCACGGTGGCCGTTCCGGGCGTACCACAGCGCGTTGTCAACTTCCCTGGCGATGGCCCACTCCCGGGCCGCGTCCGGGTCCAGCCCGGCGGCGGTGCTGAAGTCATGGCAGCGCTCCACCAGCGCAGGGCCCGGCCGGCCCGCAGGGAGGTCTTTGAGGCGGTTCCACAGCAGTGGAGCAACCGCGAATCCGGGCTCGCCGATCATGGGCTGGGGGTCGATCGCCGCGTAGCCGGCCGGAGTTGCCGCCGCCGTTCCCGGCCGCGCCAGGACGTTGTCGAAATGCAGGTCGGTGTGGACCAGGACATCGTGTGCGGACCTGCGTCCCACTGCGCCGCGCGTCTGGCACACCTCCAGGGCCGCCTCCAACAGCCACCTGGGAAAAGGGCGGCCCAGTTGGTCCCAGTCAGCGGGAAGGTCGTCGCTCCATTGCTCGGCCCGGGCGGCGATGTGGCTGAATTCCTGCCACTCCGGGCGGCGGTCCGGGACCAGCCCCAGTTCCCGTACCAGTCCGCCCCACACGTGCACGGCTTCATCCATCGGCAGGGCGGCCAGAGAGCGGCCGGCCTCAAGGCGCTCCAGCAGCATGGCACACGATGCGCCGTCCGAGGCCAGCAGGAGAACGGCGCCGCGGCCGCCCCATAATGCCAGCGCATGCCGCTCCACTTGGGCCTCGTCGTGGGGGAAAGCGATTTTGAGCGCCGCGGGGGATCCGTCGTCCTGCCGCACCGGGACCACGAGGGCGCCGTGGCCGCTCCACGGAAGGCTGCCTTGCTCGAGGTCCACCTCCAGGTGCCACTGCTCCAGGCGGTCGGCCAGCAGGCCCGGAAGGCTGCCAAGCCAGTCCCGGCCGGCGCTGCTGCGCGCATAGCGGGCAGCGAGCCCTGGCGGAATGGGGACCGCCGGCGCCATGGGGCGTGGCACAGCGGGATCAGACAACACCGGAGGCGCCGAGCAGGTTGCCGATCACGAACGTCGCCGCCAGCGCAAGGGCACCGCCCACCACCACCCGTACTGCTGCCCGGGTCTTCGACCCGCCGCCAATCCAGGCCCCGAGGGCGCCCGTCAATGCCAGGGCCACCAGTACCGAGATGAACGTGAGTGGTACCCGGATGCCCGGCGGCGGCAGCAGGATGGCCAGCATGGGCAGGATGGCCCCGATGGTGAAGGCGATTGCTGAAGCAAAGGCGGCATGCCACGGGCTGACGATGTCAGCTTCGTCGATGTTGAGTTCGGCGGACAGATGCGCCGCCAGGACGTCGTGGGCCGTCAGCTCCCTGGCAACCTTGGCTGCCGTTTCGGCGGTAAGGCCCTTCTCCTGGTAGATGGCGGCCAGCTCCGCCAGTTCCGCTTCCGGATCCTCGGCCAGCTCACGCCGTTCCTTCTCGATCAACGCCCGCTGGCTGTCGCTTTGGCTGCTGACGGATACGTACTCGCCCAGCGCCATGGACACTGCGCCGCCCACTACGCCGGCCACACCCGCGGTGAGGATGGGGGCCACTTCGGGGGTGGCCCCGGCCACGCCCACCACGATCGCGGCAACCGAGACGATGCCGTCGTTGGCCCCGAGGACACCGGCACGCAGCCAGTTGAGCCGGTGCGCAGTGTCATCACCGTGCGGTTCCGCCTCAAGGTGCCGGTCCAGGCCCCGGCCGGCTGCCGTGGGTTCCGGAAGTTCGGCCGGTTCGTCCCCGTTCATCCCTTCAGCAAACCATCCCGGGCCGCCCAACGCCACCCTCCAGATGGTCTTCCTTGCGGGCCTGGATTCCGGGCCGGAAAGATGCGCCGTTCCGGACGGGGTTCAGGATGCAGCGGACGACGGCGAGGGCCGGGATCCAGCAGCACGGCCGGCCCCGGCGGGAAGGGCCGGCAGTTGCCCTGCGTCCAGGGCGAGGCCCGGAACGGGCCCCGGATCCGCACCCCACTGCAGGGCGCGGGCTGCGGCTGACTGAAGGGCTGCCAGCGCCCACTTCCGGTCCTGGCCCTGCGCTGCCGCCACCAGGTCGCCGTAGGCCACCAACGTGGCCGCCTCAAGCCTGCCCAGCGCCGCTGCCGGGGCAGCCAGGAAACCGGGATCAAGGACGTACCCGGGCTGTTGCGGTACGTCCGTGCCGCAGGCCAGCCGCAGGCGTTCCACCGCCGCGCCAGCCAGTTGCTGGTGCGCACCCAGGAATTCCGACGCCGGGCCGGCGTCGGCGGGGGCGAGGCGGGGGAGCGCTGCCTGGTAGCCGTAGACGGCCTGCTGTTCGGCGGACACGGCGGCGGCCAAGGCGGCGGGGAATGAAACAGCGGAAGCCGGCGCGGCAGCCGGAGTGGATGGAGACGGGCACGGCGACGCGGCCGGTGCCGCTGCCTGGCCTTCGGTGCCGGGTCCTGCCGTTTCCTGCGGCACGGGAACGCCCGCCGCGGAAGCCAGCCGGGCGGCGGCGAGGAGCTGTGCGGTGCCGGTGCCAGCGAGAAGCCGGGCCATGCCGCCGTCGGCCGTTTCCGCGTCCTTGAGGCGGGATGTCCCGCTGCCGGCAAGGGCCCGCACCAGCTCCACGGTGTTGTGGGGACCGGCGTCCGCGGACGGCGATGCCGCTGCCGGTGGCGGGGAAGCCTCCGTGGGTGCGGACGGGGACGGGGCCATCAGGGCCCTGGCCTGGATGGTCAGCAAGGTCACAACAGGGCCCAGCGCAGTGGATTGAGCGGTGTCTGCTGATGCGAGGGCCAATCCCGCGGTGCGCATCTCCAGGACCGCACCCAAGGCCGCCGCGCGGGCCCGCTCGGAAAACGGCGGCCCGGCAGGTGCTGGTTTTTCCGCGGGAATCAGGGCAAAACCGAGGCTCAGGACAACCAGGGCGGCAAGGGCAAGGACGGCATACCCGAACGGGCGCATGCTGTGCTTGGGGTCCTGGCGGCGGTCATTCACAACAGACCATGGTGTCACGCCGAGGGGGCACCCGGGTGCACCACTGGGCCGGTAAAATAGCTACGCTAGTAAACACCACATCATCTATAGGGAGGGCGGCCGGCATCGTGAGCAATGCAGAAGCCACAGCTTCACCAGACCATACCGGTACGGGAAGCGGATCCGCGCCGGCCCACAATCCCGAAGCCGCCCGGCTCCGGGCCCTCCTGGAACCCGCCGTCCAGGCCAACCGCCTTTACCTGGAGGATGTAGCCATCATCCCCGGCTCCCACCGCGTGGTCCACGTGGTGGTGGACCTGCCGCAGGAAGAGACCGGCGGAGTCAGCCTGGACGTCATTGCGGATATCTCCAGGGTGCTCTCCGATGTCCTGGACAACGACCCCAACGACGACGGCCGCCCCTATGACCTCGAAGTGTCCTCACCCGGCGTCGGGCGTCCCCTGACCGAACCCCGGCACTGGCACCGCGCCCGCGGCCGGATGGTCAAGGTCAACGTCCTCCAGGGCGAAAACGTCACCGGCCGCATCCAGGCGGTGGACGGCGGGGGAGTGACGCTCATCCCCGAAGTGCCCGTCAAGAAGGGCATGAAGCCCCGGCAGGGTGAACCAGTAACGCTTCCTTTCGACAGGATCCGCAACGGAAAAGTCGAGATCGAATTCAGCCACCTCCCGGAGGATGGTCTGGAACCTGAACACAATGGACCTTCCGAGGAGGCCTGATGGATATTGACATGAGCGCACTGAGACTTTTGGAGCGTGAGCGTGAAATCCCGCTGGACCTCCTGATCCCCACCATCGAGCAGGCGCTCCTGGTGGCGTATCACAAGTCGCCCGGCGCCTTCGAAAAAGCGCGCGCCGAACTGGACCGCAAGAGCGGCCACGTCACCATCTGGGCTGTCGAAATTGACGACGACGGCGCCCCCATCGGTGAATTCGAGCACACCCCCGAAGGGTTCGGCCGCATCGCCGCAAGCACCGCACGGCAGATCATCCTGCAGCGGCTCCGCGACGTGGAGGACGATAACGTCCTGGGCGAATTCAAGGGCCGCGAAGGCGAACTGGTCTCCGGCACCATCCAGCAGGGAAACAACCCGCACATGATCCAGGTCAACCTTGGATCGCTGGAGGCGCTCCTGCCGCCGCCCGAACAGGTTCCCGGCGAAAAGTACATCCACGGCAACCGGCTCCGCGCCCTGGTCATCGATGTGCACCGCGGCACCAAGGGCCCGTCCGTGACGCTGTCCCGCTCGCACCCGGGCCTGGTCCGCAAGCTCTTCGAACTCGAAGTGCCCGAAATTGCCGACCACTCGGTGGAAATCGTGGCACTGGCCCGCGAAGCCGGGCACCGGACCAAGATCGCCGTGAAGGCCAACACCCCGGGGATCAACGCCAAGGGTGCCTGCATCGGTGAAATGGGCTCCCGCGTCCGGGCCGTCATGACCGAACTGAACGACGAAAAGATCGACATCGTCGACTTCAGCGAGAACCCGGCAACGTTCATTGCCAGCGCCCTGTCGCCGTCGCGCGTGAATTCGGTCACCATCACGGACGAGGCCACGCGCTCCGCCCGGGTTGTGGTCCCGGACTACCAGCTGTCCCTGGCCATCGGCAAGGAGGGCCAGAACGCCCGCCTGGCGGCCAAGTTGACAGGCTGGCGCATCGACATCGTCTCCGACGCCGCGGGCAACCGCGATAAGTAAGCCGGACCGGGTGGCTGATGCAGGGCAGCAGCCCCCCGGTTTCGGGCAGAACGGCCCGAAGGGGCTAGAATAGATAAGACCGCGCCTAACGGCCGGCAGTCGTGTGCCTTGGGCGTGCTCGTTTCCGTGACTGCGGAAGCGGACAGCCTGCGGCCAGCAGAAAGAACGTCAGGACGATGACCGTGGCAGAAGTGCTTTCCACCGGGAATCAGCCCCAACGTACCTGCATCGGATGCCGGAAGAAGGGTCCGCGGTCGCAGTTGCTCCGGCTCGTCGCCGAAGGCAGCGGGTCAACCGCTGTCCTGGTGGACGAACGACGCCGGATGGCTGGCCGGGGTGCATGGCTGCACCCCAGCACATCGTGCCTGGCTCTGGCGATCAAGCGGCGAGCCTTCGGACGTGCCCTCCAGGGCGCGGCCGGGACTGCCGCCGTCGAACACCGGATCATGTCAGGCCCGAACGTTGACGCCGCCCCGGTGGCTGCAACACCAACCGTCCAACCTGAAAGCGGGTCAGAAATCTGATGGAAACCCGATGAGTTCCCAGCGATGAGTGCGTAACGATGACAACTTTGTTGCGCTCTGCAATGGGCCCCTTCGCATCAACAGCGGCTGGGGTCCGCAGTAAGAAGTAGACGGTTCGTGCCTGGCTCGGTGCGGACCGAGACAGGAGAAATGTGGCCAAGGTCCGCGTACATGAGCTCGCCAAAGAGCTCGGTATAACTTCCAAAGATGCAGTAACCAAACTGCAGGAACTGGGCGAATTCGTTCGCTCCGCCTCGTCAACCATCGAGGCCCCCGTTGTGCGTAAACTGCGCAACGCCTTCCCCGACGCCGCCGCGAAGTCGGCAGCACCGGCCGCAGCGCCCGCCGCTGCCCCCAAGGCACCCGCCCCCGCAGCAGGCAACCGTCCTTCGGCACCTGCTCCCGGCCCGGCTGCGCCCAAGGCACCGGCCCCCAAGGCAGAGGCGCCGGCTCCGGCAGCCCCCGCCGAACCGGCAGCCAAGGCAGATGCACCGGCAGCCCCGGCTCCCGCAGCGCCGGCCGCCCCGGCAGCACCGTCTGCGGGTGCTCCGTCCACCGGCGCCAAGCCCGGTGCACGTCCGGCTCCCAAGGCCGAGACCCCTGCTCCCTCCGCACGTCCGGGCGGTTCAACGCCCGGTGGTTCCGGTCCCCGTCCCGGCGGCCCCCGCCCGGGCAACAACCCCTTCGCCACCTCACAGGGCATGCCCCGTGGCCGCGGTGGAGACGGTGACCGCGCTCCGCGGCCCGGTAACAACCCGTTCGCCACGTCCCAGGGCATGCCCCGTCCGGGCGGAGGCCGCGACGGCGACCGCCCCGGTGGTCCGCGTCCCGCGGCCGGTGCCGGCGGTCCGCGTCCCGGTGGGCCGCGTCCCGCAGCCGGTGCCGGTGGCCCCCGCCCCGCCGCAGGCGCAGGCGGACCCCGTCCGGGTGCACCGCGTCCCGGCGGTCCCCGTCCCACTCCCGGCATGATGCCCAACCGCACTGAACGTCCCGCACCCGCAGGTGCAGGCCGTCCCGGCGGCGGCCGCGGTCCCGGACGCCCCGGTGGCGCTCCCGGTACCGGTGGTCCCGGTGGCGGCGGTGCTCCCGCCGGCGGTGGCTTCGGCAAGGGCGGCCGCGGCCGCGGCGGCACCCAGGGTGCCTTCGGCAAGGGCGGCGCAGGCCGTGGCAAGCAGCGCAAGTCCAAGCGCGCCAAGCGCCAGGAACTTGAGCAGATGAGTGCCCCGTCGCTGGGTGGCGTGAGCGTACCCCGCGGCGACGGCAACACCGTCATCCGCCTTCGCCGTGGCTCGTCCATCACGGACTTTGCCGACAAGATCGAGGCAAACCCCGCCGCACTGGTCACCGTGCTGTTCCACCTCGGTGAAATGGCCACCGCGACCCAGTCGCTGGACGAAGACACCTTCGCCCTGCTCGGCGAGGAACTGGGCTACAAGCTCCAGGTCGTTTCGCCGGAAGACGAAGAGCGCGAGCTGCTCTCCAGCTTCGACATCGACTTTGATGCTGAACTCGAAGCTGAAGGCGACGAGGAACTCGAGGCCCGTCCTCCAGTAGTCACCGTCATGGGCCACGTCGACCACGGTAAGACCCGCCTGCTCGATGCCATCCGCAAGTCCGACGTCATGGCGGGCGAACACGGCGGCATCACCCAGCACATCGGTGCCTACCAGGTCACCCACAACCACGAAGGCAACGATCGCAAGATCACCTTCATCGATACCCCGGGCCACGAGGCGTTCACCGCCATGCGTGCCCGTGGTGCGAAGGTCACCGACATCGCCATCCTGGTGGTCGCAGCGGACGACGGCGTTATGCCCCAGACCGTTGAAGCCCTCAACCACGCCCAGGCGGCCAACGTGCCGATCGTCGTGGCAGTGAACAAGATCGACAAGGAAGGCGCCAACCCTGAAAAGGTCCGTGGCCAGCTGACCGAGTACGGCCTGGTTCCCGAGGAATACGGTGGCGACACCATGTTCGTGGAGGTCTCTGCCCGCCAGAACCTCAACATCGACGAGCTGCTCGAGGCCGTCCTGCTCACCGCAGACGCTGCCCTGGACATGCGCGCCAACCCGAACAAGGACGCCCGCGGTATCGCGATCGAAGCCAACCTGGACAAGGGCCGCGGTGCGGTTGCCACCGTCCTGGTGCAGTCCGGCACCCTGCGCGTCGGCGACACCATCGTGGCAGGCACGGCCCACGGCCGCGTCCGTGCGATGTTCGACGACGACGGCAGCGCCCTGACCGAGGCCGGCCCGTCCCGCCCCGTCCAGGTGCTGGGTCTGTCCAACGTGCCGCGCGCCGGCGACACCTTCTTCGTGACCGCTGACGAGCGCACCGCCCGCCAGATCGCCGAGAAGCGTGAAGCAGCCGACCGCAACGCCGCCCTGGCCAAGCGCCGCAAGCGCATCAGCCTGGAAGACTTCGACCAGGCCGTCGCCGAAGGCAAGATCGACACCCTTAACCTCATCCTCAAGGGTGACGTGTCCGGTGCCGTGGAAGCCCTCGAAGACGCGCTGCTCAAGATCGACGTCGGCGAAGGCGTGCAGCTGCGCGTCATCCACCGCGGTGTGGGTGCCATCACGCAGAACGACGTCAACCTGGCAACGGTCGACTCCGCCGTCATCATCGGCTTCAACGTCAAGCCCGCCGAGCGGGTTGCCGAACTGGCAGACCGCGAAGGCGTGGACATGCGCTTCTACTCCGTCATCTACGCAGCAATCGATGACATCGAAGCAGCGCTCAAGGGCATGCTCAAGCCGGAATACGAAGAAGTCCAGCTCGGCACCGCCGAGGTCCGCGAAGTCTTCCGCTCCTCCAAGTTCGGAAACATCGCCGGCTCGATCGTCCGCTCGGGCATCATCCGACGCAACGCCAAGGCACGCGTCACCCGTGACGGCAAGATCATCGGTGACAACCTCACCGTTGAGTCGCTCAAGCGCTTCAAGGACGACGCCACCGAGGTCCGCACGGACTTCGAATGTGGTATCGGACTTGGGTCGTACAACGACATCACCGAAGGCGACATCATCGAGACCTTCGAGATGCGCGAGAAGCCGCGCGTCTAGTCTGTGTGTCGTGGGGCCGTCGGAATTTTTCCGGCGGCCCCGCCCCTTCGCTGGGTGGCCAACGTCTTACGACGTCGGCCACCCAGCTTCGGCAGGCCCGATGCCACTCCCAGGCCGCCGGAAAAATCCCGCCGGGTCCGCCGATTGGCTCGCCTTGGGTGCGTGGCATTCAACTGAATCGTACGACGCAGCCCACGCACCGCCGTCGTACGTCCCAATTTCTTAGGAGTTGTTCATGGCCGATCCCGCACGTGCTGCCAAGTTGGCGCAGCGGATTAAGGTTGTTGTTGCTGAGGCCCTGGGCCGGAAGGTCAAGGATCCCCGGCTCGAGGGCATTACTGTCACCGATGCCCGTGTGACCAATGATCTGCAGCATGCCACCGTTTACTACACCGTCTTCGGTGACCAGGCCGTCCAGGCTGATGCCGCCAAGGGCCTTGAGAAGGCCAAGGGGGTGCTTCGGCAGGAGGTGGGACGCAACATTACTGTGCGCCTGACCCCCACCCTCGAGTTTGTCGCTGACCAGATCCCTGTGGTTGCTTCCAACCTCGAAGAACTCCTTCGTGAGGCTAAGAAGCGCGATGCGGAGGTTGCCGCGCTTGCTGCCAACGCACAGCACGCCGGGGATGCCGACCCCTACAAGACCGATGCCTCCGGTGAGGTGGAGATCGACGAAGACGACTTCGACGAGGAAGACACCGACCTCAGCGATGACGGCGATGTCGATGAGGACAGCAACAAGTAGGACCCGGCAACAGCCACGCATCATGGAAACGGCAGGACCGCGCGCGGTCCTGCCGTTTTCCTGTCCGGGTTTAGCGGTGGTCGACTTCGATCAGGCGGCCTCCGGGTTGCGGCGTCGGACCGCCGCTGGGTGCCATGGGATCGGGTGCACCGACCAGTGCGTCAACGGTGGCAAAGACGTCCCCGTCCCTGAACTCAACGTCGGCGGGCTGGTTGACGGCCAGGAACTGTGAACGGTGGCCCTGGCAGTTGAACTTCAGGATTTCTCCGCCGAAAAGGGATGCAACATAGACGTCACCCTTGTCGCTCACAGCGAGGCCGGTGGGGCTCATGATGTGGTCCGCCCACACGTCCGCGTCGCCGCTCCACGGATTGATCTTGAAGATAGCTCCACGTTCACCGAGGGATGGGTCCTCGGGTCCACCCGGCAGCGACGTTACATACAGCCAGCCGTCCGGACC
This sequence comes from Pseudarthrobacter sp. 05T312, assembly GCF_056396685.1. Classification (NCBI taxonomy): domain Bacteria; kingdom Bacillati; phylum Actinomycetota; class Actinomycetes; order Micrococcales; family Micrococcaceae; genus Pseudarthrobacter; species Pseudarthrobacter sp. 05T312. Next base: position 11,147 of record NZ_JBFTLY010000010.1, on the reverse strand, counting down.
GATTTCCACGTCCGTGGGCACTGGCTCAAAAGCGTACGAGAAGCCGGCGCAGTCCGGGGCCCCCAGGGTGGCAGCAATCTTCTTGGTCAGGGTCAGCGGACGGGGCGGAAGGACTGCCACCGTGGAAATCTGCCCGGACTCAAGGTCGACTTTCAGGATGGCGTTCATGCCCGCGTCGGCGACATAGGCCGTGTCTTTCCAGAGGGCCAGGGCGTAAGGATGCGAGTCCACGGTGCCCTTGTACTGCGGCGGGGGAGCGTCCGGCAGGCCACCAGCCTGGGTGAGGCACTGCTGGCTGGCGTCCGCTTCCAGGCCATAATGCTGCTTGGCGTCGGGATTGGCTTTCCGTTCGTAGTCGGCGAAGTTGGCGATCGTGTCAACATGGCCCTTGGCGTCGATGGACTTCAGGTAGCCATGCAGTGCGGCCGGGTCACCTTGGCCGGCTCCAATACTTTCCAGGAAATAGGTCTTGTCGCCGCGGAGCTCCGCCCCGGCAACTTCCCACCCTTGCTTGGCGGTGTAGACGTCGTGGCGTGTTCCATCGTGCTCGACGTGCGTGAGCATTCCGGAAAAGTCCTGGCTGACCTGTACGGATTCGCCGTCGCCTACCGCCAGGTGCAGGGGTGAAAGCAGGCCGGTGGCCATGACTTCATAATCCTGGTGGGGATCCGAGGCGAACGCCGGCGCGGCCTGCACCACCGTTGCGGCGGCCACGCAGGCGATAAAAGTGAGTTTGCGTTTCATGGGGTACTCCGGGTGCGAGGCCCTTGCGGGCAGGATATGGAAGCCTCGGTAGAGGCAAAATACTTCCCCCGGGCGCCAGCGTAGGCCGCTACCAGCCGGTAGGCCTGCGGTGGGCCTCCCCTTCTTGGCCCCCAATTCATCCCCCAACGCGGTCCCCGTGGCTAGGATCGTGCTATGACCTCCGCGGACCCCGGCAACAGCCCCGCCAACCACCCCGAGTCCAGCCGCTATCTCGGGCAGGCCGTGGACCTCGCTGTGCAGAATGTCGGCCAGGGCGGTGGCCCCTTCGGCGCGGTGGTGGTGACGCCGGACGGGCGGGTCCACACCGGCGTCAACAGGGTGACCCGGGACAACGACCCCACCGCCCACGCAGAGGTGGTGGCCATCCGGGCAGCAGCGGCGGCAACCGCTGACTTCGACCTCAGCGGCTCCGTCCTCTATGCCAGCTGCGAGCCGTGCCCCATGTGCCTGGCCTCTGCTTTGTGGGCCAGGATCGGCCGCGTCTACTTCGCCGCGGACCGGCACGGGGCTGCGGCAGCAGGGTTTGACGACGCACTCTTCTACGACTACTTCAGCGGCGCCGCGCCGGAGCTGATGCCGGTCACCAGGGGTGAGGTCCCGACGTCGGACCTTCCCTTCCAGGCGTGGCGCGACTTTGACAGCAGGAAGGAATACTAGCCATGGAACCCACGCTCCTCAGCTGCCCGCAGTGCGGGAAGACCAACCGGGTGCCGGCACAGGCTGCCGGCCACCCCCGCTGCGGGAACTGCAAGGCGGACCTGCCGTGGATCGTGTCCGCGGGCGATGCTGACTTCGCTGCCGTGGCGGAGCAGTCCTCAGTTCCGGTGCTGGTCGATTTCTGGGCGGCGTGGTGCGGCCCCTGCCGGATGGTCAGCCCCGTCCTGGACAAGCTGGCACGGGAACGGCCGGGGAAGATCAAGCTGGTGAAAGTGGACGTGGACACATCGCCCGGCCTGTCGCGGCGGTTCGACGTGCAGGCCATTCCCACGCTGATGGTGCTCGTGGACGGTAAGGTCGCGGCCCGGCAGGCAGGCGCCGCCCCGGCGGAGGCGCTCCGCACCTGGCTGGACAAAGCGCTGGCCGGCGCCCGCCGCTGATCCCCCCTGTTACCTGCCGGCGGCAGGAAGCCGGGACAGTCCTTCCAGCAGGTCCTGCTTACGGCCGCACAGCGCGATCCGGACCCACCCCTCGCCGATGGATCCAAAGGCGGTTCCGGGAGCCAGCGCCACGCCGGAGTCGGCAAGGAACTGCCGGACCCAGCTCCGCACGTCCCCGCCGGTCACATGGGACATGTCCGCCCACAGATAGAACGCGCCCTGGGCCGGCAGGTAGCGGATCCCCTTCGCGGCCAGGACCGCGGAGGCGGCATCCCGGTTTTCCCGGTAGTGCCGGTGCGCGTGCCGCACGTAGTCCTGCGGCCCGGTGAGGGCTGCGAGCGCGGCGTACTGCGGGGCGGAGGCCACGCAGGAGACGATCGACTCCATGACGTTGTCCATCCTCTGTTCAAGCCCCGGCGGGCAAATCAGCGCGCCGATCCGCAGGCCGGTCAGGCCGTAGGTCTTGGACAGCGTCAACGAGGTGAACACCCGGGCCTGCTCCGCCGTGCCGCCGTCGAACCGTGCCGGGCTGACGTGCGGGACATCGTAGGTGAACGCCTCGTAGCATTCGTCCGAGATGACCCAGATGTCATGCCTGCGGGCCAGCTCCACCAGCTCCCGGACCAGGTCTTCACTGAGCACGGCGCCCAGCGGGTTGGACGGGGAGTTGAGTACCAGGACCCGGGTGCGGCTGGTGATGAGGGCTTCCACGTCGGGAACCCGGGGCTGGAAGCCGTGGTCCGGGTGCAGGGGATAGCCCACCGGAACGGCGTTCAGCAGCCGGCTGGTCATGGCGAACGTGGGGTAGCCCGGGTTCGGGATCAGGATCTCGTCGCCGGGGGATAGCAGCAGGCTCATGGCGAAGTGCAGGCCCTGCTGCGCGCCGGAGACCACGTACACCCGCTCCGCGCCGACGTCCACGCCCTGCTCTTCCCGGAACCTGGCGGCGAACGCTTCGCGGAGGGCCGGGATCCCGGCGTTGGGCGTGTAGTTGGTCTCGTCCCGGTCCAGGCAGGCGATGCCCGCGTCCAGGACGTGTCGGGGGAGGGGAAAGCCGGGCTCCCCGATGCTGAGCACCACGGCGCCGGGAGTGCGCCACGCTGCCTCGGTAATCTCACGGATCTGGTTGACGGGCACGTCGCGGACATGGGCGGCAAGCTCAGGCATGCCAGCCATCCTAGCCGTCCCCTGCTCTGCCTCCGCCCCGCCCGGTGACGCGGCCGCCGTGGTGGGGCCGCCGTCGTCCGCTCCCTGCCGGTTCCCTGCACATGCGCCCCAACCTGCGCCCATATACTGGGAGGCGTGCTTTCTGGACTGGTGATAGTGGACAAGCCGCAGGGATGGACCAGCCATGATGTGGTTGGCCGGATGCGGCGCCTCGCAGGGACCCGGAAAGTGGGGCATGCAGGAACCCTCGACCCCATGGCCACCGGCGTTCTGGTGCTGGGCATCAACAAAGCCACCCGGCTACTGACTTACATCGTGGGCACCTCCAAGACCTACACCGCCACCATCCGGCTGGGCCAGTCCACGGTGACCGACGACGCGGAGGGCGAGGTCACCGCCACCACCAGCGCGGCCGGCATCACCGACCAACAGATTCACGACGGCGTTGCGACGCTCACCGGGGACATCCAGCAGGTGCCCAGCAGCGTCAGCGCGATCAAAGTCAACGGCGAACGCGCCTATGCCCGCGTGCGGTCCGGCGAGGACGTCAAGCTCGCCGCGCGCCCCGTCACCATCCACCGCTTTGATGTCCACGGCATCCGCCGGGACGATGAAGCAGGGGTAGTGGACCTGGACGTGACGGTCGAATGCTCTTCCGGCACGTATATCCGCGCCCTGGCCCGGGACCTCGGAAACGGCCTTGGCGTGGGAGGCCACCTGACGGTGCTCCGGCGGACCCAGGTGGGCCCCTACTCCCTCGACCAGGCGCGTACCCTCGAACAGCTCGCCGGGGAACTCGACGTCCTGGACATGTCCCTCGCCGCCAGGGCGCTGATGCCCAACCGGGAACTCACCGCCGAAGAAACCGCCGAAATCTCCTTCGGCCGGCGGATCGCGGCCGGTGCCGCAGCCGGGATGCCCGGCGCCGCCACGGTGGAGCGTCCTGCCGCGGCCTTCGCCCCGGACGGCAGCCTGGTGGCCCTTCTTGCCGACGCGGGCAGTTACGCCAAACCGGTCCTGGTCTTCGCCCCCGGCACCGGTGCGGCCGCGACCGCGCCGGCGGAGGCATAGCGGATGGACGCATATTTTTGGATCATCCTGGTGGTCGGCCTGGTGTCCACGCTGCTGTGCCTGGGCGCCGGGATCCTGAAGAAGGCACCCAACGACATCACCATCCTGTCCGTCGTGGCCGTGGAGGTGGCCCTGGTGGTCTACCTGGTGGGATCGATCATCCGCGTGATCGCCGGCGAACCGATTGCCGGGGAAGCCTGGGAGTTCTGGGGCTACATGGCCACCGCGATGCTCCTGCCGCCCGCCGCCATCTACTGGTCCATCCTGGAGCGCACGCGGTGGAGCAACTTTGTCCTGGCCGCCGTCGGCGTCACCGCGCTGGTGATGGCGGCCCGAATGAACCAGATCTGGTACTGAAGTGGAAGAAGCAGCAAAAATGAAAGACCAGCAGTCCCAGCCGGCCACCGGAGGAGCCGTGCGCAACACCCGCAACACGGGGCCCGGGCGCCTCCTGATCGCGGTGTACGGTGTGTTCGCCATCTCGGCCACCGCCCGCGCCGGCTACCAGATCCTCACCAAGTTCTCCGACGCGCCCCTGGCCTACCTGCTCTCCGCCTTTGCCGCCCTGGTGTACATCCTGGCCACCGTGTCACTGGCCAAGGCCGGAACCACGTGGTTCAAGGTGTCGGTTGCGGCGGTGCTGGTTGAACTGGCCGGCGTCCTGGTGGTGGGCACCCTGAGCATCCTGGACTCCGTGCAGTTCCCGCATGAAACCGTCTGGTCGCTGTTCGGACGCGGCTACGGCTTCATCCCGCTGCTGCTGCCCATCCTTGGGTTGGTGTGGCTGTACCGGCGCCGGCCATCGCGCGCCAAAGCTGCGCAGTGAATCCGGGTAACCTTGAAGAGTTCCGCGGCCGGAAGGGTCCGGGAACGTTGATGCTTTCAGGCAGCTTAAGGCGAGGGTGATGGTTTACATCTGGAACGATCCGTCCGATGTCCCGGCGGACTTCGGCCCATCCGTTGTCACTTTCGGCAACTTCGACGGCGTTCACCGCGGCCACCAGCAGGTGCTGTCCCAGCTGATCCGCTCGGCCCGCCTGTCCCATGCCAAGGCAGTGGCCGTGACGTTCGACCCCCACCCGGCAGTAATCCACCGCCCGGAGGCCGCGCCGGAACTGATCATGGGGCTCGATGACAAGCTGGACGCGCTGGGTGAGCTGGGCCTGGACGCCATCCTGGTGGTCAAGTACTCGCTGGACCTCGCCAGCCTCACGGCCGAAGAGTTCGTGGAGCAGTACCTCGTGGACTGCCTGCACGCCAGCCACGTGGTCATCGGCCACGATGCCAGGTTCGGCCGCGGCAACTCCGGCGACCTGGACACCATGAAGGCGCTGGGCGAAAAATTTGGCTTCGATGTCCAGGTGATCAGCGAATTCGGGGCCGAGGGCTACCCCCTGCACGACGACGGCGGCACGGACCGCCGCTGTTCCTCCACCTGGGTGCGCGAAGCCCTGCAGGCCGGAGACGTCACCACCGCCGCGTCGGTCCTGGGCCGGGCGCACCGGATGCGCGGCGAAGTGGTCCACGGAGCCGCCCGCGGCCGGGCGCTTGGCTTCCCCACGGCCAACCTCGCCTCCAACGCCACGGGGCTGATTCCCGCAGACGGCATCTACGCCGGTTGGCTGGTGGACCAGGCCGGCAAGCGCTGGCCGGCAGCCATCTCCGTAGGCTCCAACCCCACCTTCGACGGCGTCAGCCGCCAGGTCGAGGCCCACGTGATTGACCGGCCCAAGGAGGCCGTTGAGGACTTCGATCTGTACGGCCAGACAGTGATCGTCGAATTCGTGGAACGGCTTCGGGGCATGGTGGCTTACCGTGGCCCTGAGGCCCTGGTGGAACAGATGCGCCTGGACGTGGCGCAGGCCCACCAGCTCCTGGCCGGCCACTGACAATACTGCCCCGGGTGGCAGCAAGCGAAAGGCAGGACGTGTCCGTCGAAAAGAACACCCGCACGCTGGATGAAGGGATCGTCCGCGACTTCAGCTCCCGGATGAGCTACGCCTCCTACCTGCAGCTTCCCACCCTGCTCAGCGCCCAGCAGCCCGTCAGCCAGCCTGAGCACCACGATGAGCTGCTGTTCATCATCCAGCACCAAACCACTGAACTGTGGCTGAAACTGGTCCTGCATGAACTCCGCAGCGCGGCCGCCTGGCTCCGCGGGGACGATCTTGGTTCGGCGCTCAAGGGCATCGCCCGGGTCAAGCACATCCAGAAGACCCTCACCGAGCAGTGGTCCGTGCTGGCCACCCTGACGCCCACCGAGTACTCGCAGTTCCGCGGCTTCCTGGGCAACTCTTCAGGTTTCCAGTCTGCGCAGTACCGGGCCGTCGAGTTCGTCCTGGGGAACAAGAACCGCAAGATGCTGCCGGTCTTCGAATCCGATCCTGAGGCGCACGCCATGCTGGCGGAACTGCTTGCCGCCCCCAGCATTTACGACGAGTTCCTGGCCTACCTCTCCCGGCAGGGGTTTAATGTCCCGCCGGCAGTCCTGGAACGGGACGTGACCCTGGCCCACGAGTTCGTCCCGGAACTGGTACCGCTCTTCAAGCACATTTACGAGAATGCGGCGGACAACTGGGCGGCCTACGAGGCCTGCGAGGAACTGGTGGACCTGGAGGATAACTTCCAGCTCTGGCGGTTCCGGCACCTGCGGACCGTCCAGCGGACCATCGGCATGAAGTCCGGAACCGGCGGATCCAGCGGTGTGACGTTCCTGCAGAAGGCCCTGGAGCTGACGTTCTTCCCGGAATTATTCGCCGTCAGGACGGAGATCGGACAATGAGGATCCACCAAGAAGACACCGCCGGCGGGGCAGCAGGGACGCTGCGGCAGCGCGCCGAAGAGCTGGACCGGAAAGACGCCCTGGCGCACTACCGGGACCACTTCATCGGCACGGACACGCCCCTGTCCTACCTGGACGGAAACTCGCTCGGCAGGCCGCTGAAGCGCACGGCGGACGATGTCGCGGCCTTCATCCGTGACGACTGGGGCGGCCGGCTGATCCGAGGCTGGGACGAACAGTGGCTCGCCATGCCGGAGGCCATCGGGGACCAGCTGGGCCGCGCCGTCCTGGGTGCGGCGCCGGGGCAGACCATCATCGCGGACTCCACCACCGTGGTGCTGTACAAGCTGATCCGGGCTGCCCTCGCCGCCGTCGCGGACCCGGACCGCAATGAACTGGTGCTGGATACCGAGAACTTTCCCACGGACCGCTACCTGGTGGAGGGCATCGCCCTCGAGGAAGGCCTGACCCTCCGCTGGATCGAACCGGACCCTGCCGCTGGGGTCACCCTTGAACAGGTGCGCCAGGCCACCGGGCCGCGCACCGCCGTCGTCCTCCTTAGCCAGATCGCCTACCGTTCGGGCCACCTGGCTGACCTGCCGGGCATCACCGCGGCAGTGCACGACGCCGGCGCCCTGGTGGTGTGGGACCTTTGCCATTCGGCGGGGTCGGTGGAGATCGACCTGGACGGCGCGGATGTCGACTTCGCCGCGGGCTGCACCTACAAGTACCTCAACGGGGGCCCCGGCTCCCCGGCGTTCGCCTACGTCAACGCCCGGCACCTGCCCTCGCTGAACCAGCCCATCTGGGGCTGGATGGGACGCAAGGACGCTTTCGAAATGGCGGCCGGCTATGAACCGGCGCAAGGGATCCGCGGGTTCCTCAGCGGCACTCCCGCCATCTTCGGCATGATCGCCATGCAGGGCACACTGGACATCATCGAAGAAGCCGGCATGGCTGCCATCCGTTCGAAGTCCGAAGACCTCACCGCCTTCGCCGTTGAGGTCTTCGACGCGTGGCTGGCACCCCTGGGCGCCGAACTGGCTACGCCACGGAATCCGGGGGAGCGGGGCGGCCACATCACGGTGGACCATCCGGGCTTCACGAAGGGCACCGTCGAGGCCCTGTGGGACGGCGACGTCCTCCCCGACTTCCGCTCCCCGCGCGGCATCAGGGTGGGGCTGTCACCGCTGAGTACCAGCTTCGCCGAAGTGCTGCAGGGCATGGCGGCCATCCGGGACAGGCTGCAGGGCTGAGCGCAGCGCGGTCCTGCCGCGCGTGTTTCGACAAGGTTAGGCCCGGGCCGGTAAACTGGACGATGGATCCGGCTGCAGTCCGTGGCGGCTGGTTCCTGTTGTTGTCGGTTCCCTCCGGTTGACCGGGGCGGGACCACCGCGGCAGACCCGGCAGTGAGTTACTGACCTGGGCCCTCACGGCACATCCCCAAGGAGTTATTGTGGCACTTGACGCCGCTGTAAAGCAGTCCATCATCAAGGAATACGCAACCGCCGAAGGCGACACCGGTTCACCCGAGGTCCAGGTTGCCGTCCTGACCCAGCGGATCAAGGATCTGACTGAGCACATGAAGGAGCACAAGCACGACTACCACACCCAGCGCGGTCTGCTGGCCATGGTTGGTCGCCGCAAGCGCATGCTGAGCTACCTCAAGAAGACTGACATCGCCCGCTACCGTTCGCTCATCGAGCGCCTCGGCCTGCGCCGCTAGTCTGGCTTTGGGGCGGCCCTTTCCTGCCGGAACGGGCCGCCTTCTCCAAATGAAAAACTAAACAGGAGGATCAACCGCATCACGCATTCGCGGTCCTCGGTAGTGATCCCCGGGAACGGCTTCGTTGACTGAAGCCGGCGGCCCGTGGGTCTCGATCGATGACCGGGTGCAGGGCCAGTAGACAGATGCTGGGCTGGGTTGATGCGGCTGGACTTCCGTGAAACAGAAACGGAGGTGACTCTCTTGGAGGGTCCCGAAATCCAGTTCTCAGAGGCAGTCATTGACAATGGCCGCTTCGGCAAGCGTGTAATCCGCTTCGAAACCGGCCGCCTCGCCAAGCAGGCCGCCGGCGCAGCCATGGTGTACATCGACGACGACACCGCGCTGCTGTCCGCCACCACCGCCGGCAAGCACCCGCGCGAAGGCTTCGACTTCTTCCCGCTGACGGTTGATGTCGAAGAGCGCATGTACGCTGCCGGCCGCATCCCGGGCTCGTTCTTCCGCCGCGAAGGCCGCCCGTCCACCGAAGCCATCCTGGCCTGCCGCCTGATGGACCGCCCGCTGCGCCCCGCCTTCATCAAGGGCCTGCGCAACGAGGTCCAGATCGTGGTGACCGTCCTGGCCATCAACCCTGACGAGCTCTACGACGTGGTGGCCATCAACGCCTCCTCCATGTCCACCCAGCTGTCCGGCCTGCCGTTCTCCGGCCCCATCGGCGGCGTCCGCGTTGCCCTGGTCAACGACGAAAACGGCTCCCAGTGGGTTGCTTTCCCCAAGCACTCCCAGCTGGAAAACTCCGTGTTCAACATGGTGGTTGCCGGCCGCGTTGCCGGTGACGACGTCGCCATCATGATGGTCGAAGCCGAAGCCACGGACAACTCCTGGAACCTCATCAAGGAACAGGGCGCCACCGCCCCCACCGAAGAGGTTGTGGCCGAGGGCCTGGAGGCTGCCAAGCCGTTCATCAAGGCACTGTGCGACGCCCAGGCCGACCTGGCCGCCCGCGCCGCCAAGCCCACGGTCGAGTTCCCGGTCTTCCTGGACTACGAGGACGACGCTTACGCCGCCGTCGAATCCGCCGCTGCCGACAAGCTGGCCGCCGTTTTCCAGATCGCCGACAAGCAGGAACGCGACAACGCTTCCGACGCACTCAAGGACGAGGTCCTCTCCGGCCTCGCCGGCCAGTTCGAAGGCCGCGAGAAGGAACTCTCCGCAGCATTCCGCTCGGTCACCAAGCACGTTGTGCGCCAGCGGATCCTCAAGGACCAGGTCCGCATCGACGGCCGTGGCCTGACGGACATCCGCCAGCTCACCGCCGAGGTCGAGGTCCTGCCCCGCGTCCACGGCTCCGCCATCTTCGAACGCGGCGAAACCCAGATCATGGGTGTCACCACGCTGAACATGCTCAAGATGGAACAGCAGATCGACTCGCTGTCGCCGGTGACGCGCAAGCGCTACATGCACAACTACAACTTCCCGCCGTACTCCACCGGTGAAACCGGCCGCGTGGGCTCGCCCAAGCGCCGCGAAATCGGCCACGGCGCCCTGGCCGAACGTGCACTCGTGCCCGTCCTGCCGTCCCGCGAGGAATTCCCCTACGCCATCCGCCAGGTGTCCGAGGCCCTCGGCTCCAACGGTTCGACGTCGATGGGTTCCGTCTGCGCCTCCACCCTGTCCCTGCTGAACGCCGGTGTGCCCCTGAAGGCCGCCGTCGCCGGCATCGCCATGGGCCTGGTCTCCGACCAGGTGGACGGCCAGACCCGCTACGCAGCGCTGACCGACATCCTCGGCGCCGAAGACGCCTTCGGTGACATGGACTTCAAGGTTGCCGGTACCTCCGAGTTCGTCACGGCCATCCAGCTGGACACCAAGCTCGACGGCATCCCCGCCTCGGTCCTCGCCGCGGCCCTGAAGCAGGCCCGCGAAGCCCGCCTGCACATCCTCGAGGTCATCAACTCGGCCATCGACACCCCGGACGAGCTCTCCGAGTTCGCACCGCGCGTCATCGCCGTGAAGATCCCCGTGGACAAGATCGGCGAGGTCATCGGCCCCAAGGGCAAGATGATCAACCAGATCCAGGAAGACACCGGCGCCGACATCTCCATCGAGGACGACGGCACCGTCTACATTGGCGCCACGAACGGTCCGTCTGCCGACGCAGCACGCTCCGCCATCAACGCCATCGCGAACCCGCAGGTCCCGGAAATCGGCGAACGCTACCTGGGTACGGTCGTCAAGACGACCACCTTCGGTGCCTTCGTGTCGCTGACCCCGGGCAAGGACGGCCTCCTGCACATCTCCGAGCTCCGCAAGCTGGCCAACGGCAAGCGCGTGGACAACGTGGAAGACGTGGTCTCCGTCGGACAGAAGATCCAGGTGGAAATCACCAAGATCGACGACCGCGGAAAGCTCTCGCTCGCCCCGGTGGTTGCCGAGGAAGAGGCTCCGGCCGACTCCGAGCGCGCCCACGCCACGGAGCCTGCTGAAGGCGCTGACGTCTAACAGCCCGGGCTTCCCGGCACAAGCATGAAGCGGCGGG
>NZ_JBFTLY010000009.1:0-150290 GCF_056396685.1 Pseudarthrobacter sp. 05T312 | reverse complement strand
TAGGTGTGAGGTCGGCGTTGGCGTGGGTAACGTAGGACACGAGGGCCTCCTGGCGTCGAGATGAGTGTGGTAACCCAAATCGATACCGGAGGCCCTCGCCTCTTACATCACGCCACGCTGTTCACAACGTCCCTGGGAATTACACCTAGGCCTGCTTGTTCTTTACCTTGCCGGCCAGGGTGTTCCAGCGTGCTGCCAGTCCCCATTTGGTGACGTTGATCATGGCCTCGACCACGATGTTACCGCTCATCTTGGATGCGCCCAGTTCCCGTTCGACGAAGGTGATGGGGCGTTCCTCGATGCGGAGGCCAAGTTTGGCGACGCGCCAGGCCAGGTCCACCTGGAAGCCGTAGCCCACAGAGTCCACCTGGTCCAGGTTGAGCTTTTCCAGGGTGGTCCTGCGGAACGCGCGGTATCCGCCGGTCACATCCCGGATCGGCAGAGCCAGCATCAACCGGGCATAGGTGCTGCCTACCCGGGAGATTGCCTGGCGGTACAGCGGCCAGTTCACCACGCTGCCGCCGGGAACCCAGCGCGACCCCATGGCCAGGTCTGCGCCCTGTTCCACGGCCTCAAGGAGCTGGGGAAGCTGTTCGGGCTGGTGGGAGCCGTCTGCGTCCATTTCCACCAGGACGTCGTAGCCGGCCTCCAGGCCCCACTTGAAACCGGCGATGTACGCGGCGCCCAGCCCTTCCTTGCCCTTACGGTGCAGGACATGGACCTGGGAGTCCTCGGCAGCAAAGCCGTCGGCGAGCTGGCCGGTGCCGTCAGGACTGTTGTCATCGACCACCAGCACGTCCGACGCCGGAACGGCCTTCCGCAGGCGCTGGAGCGTCTTGGGCAGCGATTCCAGTTCGTTGTAGGTGGGAATGATCGTAAGGACGCGCACAGAGGGCCTTTCCTGGTGGAAGTGGTCGGTGCACCTGGTGCCGGGCATGCCGGCCGCAGGCGCAACTCCCCATTATAGGGCGGAGGATTCCCGGGTCAGGAACGCAGGGCCGGGCTGGCGAACAGTTCGGCACCGTCTTTTACGGTTTGCAGACAGACTGGGTCGGAGCCCGTGTCCAGCGCCGGAAGAAGGGGGGTCCTGGCGCGCGGATCGGTGCTCCAGGACTGAACGCGCCCGTCAGCCACCTGGACCATCAGTTCCTCCACCTCCCACACGGCAAAACTCGCGGGAGCCCCGGGCACCAGTTGTCCGGCCATGGGGTTCGGGTGCCGCGCGGCCCGCCAGCCGGCCCGGGTGTGGCCCAGGAAGGCTGCCCGCGCAGAAATACGCTGGTCCGGGTTGTGGTGTTCCACGCAGGCGCGAACACTGGACCAGGGACGCAGGGGCGTGACGGGGCTGTCGCTGCCGAAGCAGACGGGCACTCCGGCCGAGTAGAACGCGGCGAACGGGTTCATCGACCGGCTTCGGTCTCCCAGCCGATGCTCGTAGAGGCCACCGGGGCCGCCCCAGGCAGCGTCGAAGGAGGGCTGTGCGCTGACGGTCACGGAGTAGCGGGCCAGCCGGTCCACGGCGTCGGCGTCGGCCATCTCCACATGCTCAAACCGGTGGCCTGCGGCGCGCACGCGCTGCTCCCCCACTTCCTTGGCGGCAAGGTCCAGCGCCTCCAGCGCAGCGTCCAGTCCGGCGTCCCCGATCACGTGGAACCCGCCCTGGATCCCGGCAAGGGAACAGGCGGCAAGGTGGGCTGCTGCCTGGTCCACGCTCAGGTACAAGGTGCCGCGTTCCTGGCCGGCGTCACTGTAACCGGCACGCAGGGCGGCGGTCCGCGAGCCCAGGGAACCATCGATGTTCAGGTCTCCTGCAAGGCCGCGGACTCCCGCCCCCAGCTCTGCCACCAGCGTGCGGGCCTGCTCCTCGGACGAGACCAGCCCGCCCCAGTACGGCATGACTTCGGGAAAACGGGGCTCCCCGGTTCCGGCGGCGTTCCATGCTGCCGCGAGCCGCAGGTCGTCGGCACCGCCCATATGCGGTGCACCCATTTCGGCGAGGGCGACGTAGCCGTTGGCGGCCGCTTCCGCCAAGGCCCGGGCCTGCAGCCGCTTCAGCTCATCCTGCGGAAGCTGCCGGGTTGCCTTCCGTGCTGCCTCGTGGGCCGCCCGCGTCACCCGAGCGCCGCCGTCGTACCCGTCCCGGTCCTGAAGGTCCGCCGACTTGGCCAGGGACGTGGATACCAGCGCCGAGTGCACGTCCACGCGGGAAAGGTAAACCGGCCTTCCCCCGGCTGCCCGGTCAAGCTCTTCCGCCGTGGGCAGGGTGGGATCCGCCCAGGTACTCTCGTCCCAGCCGTGGCCCAGCACCGGTCCGTCCCCGCGGGCCCCGGCGACTGCTTCCAGCAGGGCCCGGGCCGACGTCACCGGCGCCAGCTGGAGCGACTCGAGCGCGATTCCGGTTTCGGTCAGGTGCATGTGGGAGTCAACGAAGCCCGGTGCAACCAGGGCGCCCCGGAGGTCGATAATGTCCATGGTGCTGTCGGCAATGGACGTCGCCGCCTGCTCCGATCCCACCCAGGCAACTGTGTCGCCGTCCACCAGCATGGCCGTGGCGAACGGATCAGCCGCCGTATAGACGGATCCATTGCGGTACAGCACCGGGGCTGGACGGGAGGCGGCAACGGGGGTCGAATCAGGGCGGGGCATAAAGGCAGGACTCCTGGAAGGTGGGCAGGCCGGGTCGGCCCGGCCGGGGTTGGCAGACTTAGAGAACGGACGAGTAAGCCACGACGCCGCGGCGGATGAGATTGATCGCCTCGACACAGAGCCGTGCCAGGCGCGGATCGAGGCCCGGGATTTTGGCGAGCTGGTCCAGCAGGTCCACCACCTGCTTGACCCAGCGGACAAAGTCCCCGGCGGCAAGGTCGGTGCCACTCAGGACATCCTGCAGGTGGCGCCCGCGGGCCCACTTGTACAGCGGCCACACGAGGCCGAGCTCGGGTTCGCCGGTCAGCGGAAGCTTGTTCTCCTCTTCCACGTCCTCAAGCACCGACCATTCCTTGACCACGACGTCCACGGAGGTCTCCAGGGAGACACTGGGCATGCGCGGCCGCAGGCCGCGGTCTTCGCGTTTAGCCTGGTAGACCAGGACGCTGGCCAGGGCAGCCACCTCCGCCGCGTCCAGGTCATTGAACGCGCCCAGCCGCAGGGACTGGGAGATCAGCAGGTCCTTTTCACCGTAGATCCGGCGCAGCCGCTGGCCGTCGGGGCTGATGTTCAGCCGGCCCTCTCCGGCGTCCTCCAGGTAGCCGTAGGCGGAAAGGACATCGCAGACTCGGTCGAAGGTCTTGGCGATGGTGTTGGTGCGGCCCTGGATCTGGCGGACCAGGCCGTCCGTTTCTCGCCGCAGCTTCCACCAGCGCTCCGACCACCGGGCATGGTCTTCGCGTTCGCTGCATCCGTGGCAGGGATGGGCTTTCAGGGCCCGCCGAAGATCTGCGATGCGCCTCTCCTGGTTGGGGAGGGCGGCGCCACGGCCGAAGTCATGGTTGCGGTTCTGGCCGGGAGCCGGAGGACGGTTTTCGCGCAGTGCGTTGCGGACCGAAGATGCCAGGTCCCGGCGGGATTTTGGCACCTTTGCATTGAAGGACTTGGGGATCCGGACCCGGGTAACCGGCGCGATGGGCCCTTCGAGGTCGTCGGTTCCGATCCGGCGCAGCTGGTTGTCCAGGGTGAGCACGGCTGGCCGGGGTTCACGGCTTCCATGGTCGGAACTGAGGACGACGGCGGGCCCCGGGGCACGACCGCCGGGAACGTTCACCACGTCCCCGGGCAGGAGGCGGGCCAAGGAGTCGCCGCTGAGCGATTTCTGCACGCGCGACTTGGTCCGGGAGGTGGCGCTCTCGGCATCGGAGAGTTCCCGACGCAGCCGGGCATACTCCGTGAAGTCACCCAAGTGGCAGGTCATGGATTTGGCGTAACCGGCAAGCGACTCCTCGCGGCTGCGCACCTGCCGGGCCAGCCCAACCACCGAGCGGTCGGCCTGGAACTGGGCAAACGAGGACTCCAGGATCTCGCGGGCCCTGGCGCGCCCAAACTGTGCCAGGAGGTTGATGCTCATGTTGTAGGTGGGCCGGAAACTCGAGTTCAGCGGATAGGTTCGCCGGGACGCCAGGCCGGCCACTGCCGTCGGGTCCGTCCCGGGCTGCCACAGAACTACGGCGTGGCCTTCGACGTCGATCCCCCGCCGGCCGGCCCTTCCGGTCAGCTGGGTGTATTCGCCCGCCGTGATGTCCACGTGGGCTTCGCCGTTGAACTTGTCCAGCTTTTCCAGCACTACCGAGCGGGCGGGCATGTTGACGCCCAGGGCCAGGGTCTCAGTGGCGAAAACAGCTTTCACCAGGCCGTCGGCAAACAGCTTTTCCACCACTTCCTTGAAAGTGGGCAGCATGCCGGCATGGTGGGCTGCAAAACCCCGGAGCAGGCCGTCACGCCACGTCCAAAAACCCAGGACGTCCAGGTCGTCCGGCGGGATGTCCTGCCCGGCCTCGTCCACCCGCTGGGCAATGATCCGCTGTTCCTTCTCGGTGGTAAGCCACAGGCCGGACCCTACGCACTGCGCCACCGCGGCTTCACAGCCGGCACGGGAGAAGATGAAGGTGATGGCAGGCAGCAGATCCATCCGGTCCAGGCTGGCAATGACCTGGGGCCGGCTGGCGGGGCGCACTCCCGACGGCTCTCCCCGGCCCGGCCGCTCGTACCCACGGCGGCCACGCTGCCCCCGGCCGCCCGGGCGGCTCCGGAAGCTTTGCTGGCTTTCGCTGCGCGCAACGGAGAGCAGGTCAGGATTGACATCGAAGCCGCGGCCCTTGACGGTCCCGGCCGGGCTGACGGATGCGGCAGGCCGCTGTCCCTCTTCGTCCGCAGGCGGGGCAATCTCGTCGAACGTGGTTTCCCCGGCAAACAGGTCCATGATCTGCCGCCCCACCATCACGTGCTGCCACAGAGGCACCGGCCGGTGTTCGGAGACGATGATGTCCGTGTCCCCCCGCACGGTATCCAGCCAGGCACCAAATTCCTCGGCGTTCGAGACGGTGGCACTCAGCGACGCGACCTGCACTTCACTGGGCAGGTGGATGATGACTTCTTCCCAGACCGCTCCCCGGAACCGGTCGGCAAGGTAGTGGACCTCGTCCATGACCACATAGCCCAGGTCGCCCAAGGTGGCTGAGTCCGCGTACAGCATGTTCCGGAGGACCTCGGTGGTCATGACCACCACCTGTGCGTCCCCGTTGATACTGGTGTCCCCGGTCAGGAGGCCTACGTTGTCCGCACCGTACTTCTGGCTCAGTTCACTGAACTTCTGGTTGCTGAGCGCCTTGATGGGGGTGGTGTAGAACGCCTTCAGCCCCCGCTGGAGAGCAAGGTAGATGGCGAACTCCCCAACGATGGTCTTACCGGCTCCGGTAGGGGCAGCCACAAGGACTCCCCTGCCCTCCTGCAACGAACGGCAGGCTGCGCGCTGGAAGTCATCAAGCTCAAACTCAAGGGTCCGGGAAAACTGTCCGAGGTAAGTGGCCGCCTCTGCCCGGCGCTCGGCGCTGGCACGGTACCTCTCGGCTGGCGAAAGTTCATCGGGATCGACGGGGCCGGCGGAGAAGGGTCCGGTGGTGGAGGACATACCCCAAGCCTAGCGGCAGGCTAGAGCTTCTTAAGTTCACTGCTGGGGGTGGCGATGTCAGCAGTGGCCTCGGTCTCCTCGACGTGCTTGGCCTCGCGGCGTTCACGGCGCTTGTCGTTCATTATGCAAATGCCGATCGCCGCGAAGAAGAGCGCCAGCAAAGGGCCGGCCAGCATGAACATGGAGATGGCATCGGCACCCGGTGCTGCGATGGCTGCCAGGACGAACACCAGGAAAACAGTGATGCGCCAGGCCTTCAGGATGGTGCGGCCGGACACGAGGCCGGCCATGTTGACGCCAACCAGCACCACGGGGACAAGGAAGGCAAGGCCCAGCATCAGCACCATGCGGGTGACGAATTCGATGTAGGTCCTGGCATCTATGACGCTGGAGGAACCTGCCGGCGTGAACTGGGTCAGCGCGTGGACCACCTGCGGCACTACGAGCCAGCCCACCCAGATTCCGGCGAGGAAAAGGGGAATGGCAGCTGCCATATAGCCCAGCGTGTAGCGCCGTTCCTTGGAGGTCAGCCCAGGGGTGATGAAGGCCCAGAGCTGGTAGATCCAGATGGGGCTGGAGATGACCGCCCCAATGAGGAGCGACATCTGCAGCTTGAAGTCGAAGGGCGACGCTATGGTGCCGAAGTTGATGGCCGCCAGGCCCCCGGTTTCATTCGAAATCCGGTTTACCGGTTCGGCGAGGGCCTTCAACAGCGGATCGTAAAGTATCCAGCCCCCAATGCCGCCAATAACGACGCCGATAGCCGACTTGATCAGCCGGTTCTTCAGCTCCTTGAGGTGCTCCCAGAGGGACATTCGCCCCTCGGGATTGGCTTTACGGCCCCGCGACAGTGCCACGGGAGGTCAGGCGCGGGTCGACGGCGGAACGTCAGTGCCGTCAGTCGGCTCACCGGGCTTCGCCTTGGGGTGGTTCACGATGGTGCCTTCCACGGGGCCAGTGGCGTCCGCGGTGGTGTCGGCTTTGCCGTCGTTCTTCATTTCCTTGACCTCGGACTTGATGATCCGCATGGACTGGCCCAGGCTGCGGGCCATGGCCGGAAGCTTGGGCGCGGCGAAGAGAAGCAAAGCAACAACGATGATAATTACGATCGGCCAAGGGCCATCAAAGAGTCTTCCCACGGGAAATCCTTTCCTCTAAATACATCCTACTTCTATGTGAAGTCGAGATCTCCGAGCGCCTGCGGCTGGCCCCGGTCCTTTTTGCGCTGCACTCGCCGGCGGCGGCGATCTTCGCGCCGGGCCGATTTGGATGCCTCGTAATCATGTCGCATGAGGGCGGGTGAGGCAAAAACGGCAGCACCGGGCGGGGCCGACCGCGTTTCCGTGGAATCCTCGATTTCAACGGGGGCCAGGTGTCCCAGCTTTTCACCCGCAGCGCTGAGGTCCTTTACCGTCGCCATGAACTGGCGGAAGAGACGGATGCCCAGAAGGACGTAGAACAGTACGGACACTGCGACGAGCGCCACCCATATAAGAATCCAGGACCACCAAGGCATGCTGAGAAGTCTATCCGGCGTACCTGTCCAACGATGCCGCCAGCCACTCCCGCGCGGCGTCAGCCGGCCCAACAGGTGCCAGGATGCGGACCATGCCCCCGTGCTGGGCCACGAACATCGGGAGCCACGCCGTGTTGCCGAACCTGATCTCGGCCACCAATCCGCCGTCGGGCAACTCCGCGCTGCGCTCCGCGTAGTAGTCCTCCGCCAGCCCGCGCCCCTGCCGGGTGAGCTGGACGGTGACTGTCGTGTCGTCGTCGTTCGCTGTGAAGAGTTTGGCGGGGACCCCGCCAGCCGGCGTCCCGTGCCTGGCGGCGGGCCGGCCGTTGGGCCGCACCTCCTGGACCCGGTCCAGCCGGAAGTTTCGCAGCCCGTCCACCAAATGGCACCAGGCTTCGAAATACCAGGTGTTGTCCAGGGAGTAGAGCCGCAGGGGGTCCACGTCGCGCTCGGTTATCGCGTCCCGCTGGGGTGAGAGGTAGGAAAGGTGGAGCTGGGAACCGGACTCGACCGCCTGGCGCACGGTGGCATGGGTGGCGGCGTCCGCGGGAGCGACCTGCGGCCCTGCGATGGAGGCCGCACCGAGTCCTTCCTCGCCCGCGGCGGCCAGCAGCTTCAGCGTGACCGATTCCAGGGCGCCTCCGCCGGGCAGGCCGGGCAGGGTGTTCAGGGTTTCCAGTCCGGTCAGCAGGGCACATGCCTCCGCCACGGTGAACCGGACGGGCTTGTTCAGGTCAAGGTCCTGGGTGATGTAGACGTGGTCGTCGTCCCACTGGATGTCGAGGAGATCGTCCGGATAGCCCTCAGGCAATCCTGAGCAGATGAGGATCCGCAGGTCCGCTTCGAGCTCTTCCCTGGTGATGCCAAAGTGCTTTGCCACGTCCCGGATGTGCAGGCCCTGGTTATGGACCAGGAACGGGACCAGTTGCAGCATCCGCTTCAGCTGGTCCTCCGAGGTCCCCTTCCGGATTGCACGGGGACGGGTATCGGGGAACGTGTAGGCGGGGACGGGCGCGGCAGTGAAGTCGGCTGCAGCCTGCAGCCGGCGCCGCACTGCCCCTGCCAGCTCCACGGGCTCCACTGCCAGGGCGTCGGGTCCATAGCTGGCCAACTCTTCGGCGAGGACTTCCGGGTCGCGGTACTCGAGGACCAGCCGGTCCCAGCCGTCGTCGGGCTTACCGGGAGCCTGGTCTGTGCCGCCGTCCATGGCCCGGCGCCGCAGGGCCAGGAGCCGCCCCTCCCTGACGTCAACGACGGCGGTGCGCAGCGGCAGTTCCGGCAGCCGGTCAAGTTCGGCGCGGATGTTGAAGCCTGCAGGCGGCAGGTAGTGCTCTTTGTTGAGGACGGTCACCGCGCTGGTGAGGCGGGACAGCCGGAAATGACGGGGAGCGTTCCGGGACCGGTCGTAGCCCATGAGGTACCACTGGCCGAAACGGCTGCCCAGGCCCCACGGCTCCACCCGCCGTTCCTCCTCCTTGCCAGTGCTTCCGGCGAGGTACGTGAAGCTGACTGGGTTGCGGGCGTGCATGGCTGCAACGATGTCATCGAAGGCCTGTCCGGCGGGTTTAATGCGCGGCTGGACGCCGGCAGGAAGTTCCACCTCGGCCAGCCTTCCCGAGGACTGGAGCTTGCGGAGGGCGCTTTGCGCGGCCGTCCCCAGCGCTGCCCGCTCCCAGAGTTGGGAGGCCAGCAGGAGGACAGTCCATTCCTCCGGTCCCAGCTGGACGTCCGGGAGCCGGCTGGCTTCCTTGCCGATCCGGTACCTGGTGGTGGCAGGGTCATCCTCGCTCCAGCCGAGGTCCGTCAGGGTTTCAACCTCGAAACCCATGGCCCTGAGGTCGTTCTTGTCCCGCTCGAACATGCGCCCGAAAGCGACGTCGTTGCCGGAGCTGTCGCGGTAGACCTTTTCGCGCAGTTCACTGCGGTGCAGTCCGTAGCGGGTATTGAGCAGCGCAATCAGCAGGTTGAGGAGGCGTTCAGTGCGGGATACGGACACCTTGGTTACGTTACTAAACTCCCCGGGTGAAAGCAGAAAGCGCGGCAGTACCGGAGGTTGTCCTTCGGTGCTGCCGCGCTTCGAGGTGCGGTCAGTTTCCGCGTGTACGGTCGCCTTAGCGGACGGCGACGAGGTCCACGACGAAAATCAGTGCCTCGTTGGGGGCAATGGCTCCGCCGGCGCCGCGCGAGCCGTAGGCCAGCTCGGAGGGGATCTCCAGGCGGCGGCGGCCGCCAACCTTCATGCCCAGGAGGCCCTGGTCCCAGCCCTGGATGACCTGGCCGACGCCGACCCGGAAGTCGAGCGGTGCGCCGCGGCCCCAGGAAGCGTCGAATTCTTCGCCTGTGGACCAGGCAACGCCGACGTAGTGGGTGGAGACGGTGTCCCCTGCCTTGGCTTCCTTGCCGTCACCCTCGATGAGGTCCGTGATGACGAGCTCGGTGGGGACGTCGCCTTCCGGGAAGTCGATCTCGGGCTTCTGGCGGTCAAATTCCCGCTGTCCAAACGACATGCTTGCTCCTAATGAGTGAGTGGTGATGGGTGCCGCGAAGGACGCGGCGTCCCAGTAAGTCTTGCTACTTGACCCCGAGGATGTCCACTACGAAGACAAGGTCGCCCTTTGCCTGGCCCTGGCCGGCGTCTCCGTACGCCAGGTCCTTGGGGACGACCAGCAGGACGCGGGAACCCACGGTTTTACCTGCGAGGCCCTGGGTCCACCCCTTGATGACGCCCGAGAGCGGGAAACTGGCCGGCTGGCCGCGGTCGAAGCTGGAGTCGAACTTGGTGCCGTCGGAGAGATTGACGCCAACGTAGTTCACGGTGAGCGTGTCTGAATCCTTGACGGTCGCGCCAGTGCCCTTGATCAGGTCCTGGGACACCAGTGCCGTGGGAGCGGGGGCACCTGCGACGTTGATCTCCGGGACGCCGTCTTTTTCCGTCACGGTCGGCAGCCCGGGCGGCGGCGTCACCGCATCACCCTGCGGCTTGTCGAGGACGGGGGTGGGGTCCGAGGCGGAAAGGACCTTGATGATCAGCAGCTGGGAAGGCCCGGCTGCTGCGCTGGGGCTGGGGCTGGCACCATCTGACGGGCTCGGGCTCGCCGAAGGCGCACTCTGCTGGGCGGGGACGGCCAGGGCCAGGCTGGAGCCAACCTTGGCGCCCACGAAGGCGTTGTAGATCACGGCGCTGCTGGTCTTGAGCTCATCGTTCAGCTCCAGGCTTTCAGGCTCATTGGGGAACGTATCCTCCAGCTGCGATCCGTCCGAACCGTTGAGGGCCAGGATGGAGATCTTGGCTACCTGGTTTGCCTTGACGGTGTCGCCGCTGCCTTCGGAAACCACCTTGATGGTGGGCTGGGTGACGGCCAGGGGCTTGTCGAAGTCCACACCCGGGGCCTTCTTGTCCCCGTTGTCGGTCAGCTTGAGGGAGTCGAACTTTGCAGTCTCCCCGGCGGACTGGCTGCTCGGCTCGGGCTGCGGGGCTGTGCCTCCGCAGGCGGTCAGGAGCAGCAGGCCGGGAAGGAGGATTGCTAGTAGTCGGCGCACGTAGTAAAACTTTCGTCGGGGCAGGGTGGACACGGCTTTCCGCATGGCTGCGGACAGATGCCGTGGAGGGTCCCTTTAAAAAGGACCTTATCCAGAATAGACCCTGAAGCTGGACGTCAGCCCATAGAGTCCAACAGGGCATCCACGCGCTCATCAACGCTGCGGAAGGGATCCTTGCAGAGGATTGTCTGGTGCGCGCGGTCGTTGAGTTTCAGGTGCACCCAGTCCACGGTGTAGTCGCGTCCCAGTTCCTGCGCGCGGCGGACAAAGTCGCCGCGCAGCTTCGCACGGGTTGTTTGTGGCGGTGCGTCCACGGCCCCCTTGATCACGGTGTCGTCGACAATACGACGCACCGCGCCCCGGGACTGCAGCAGGTAGTACAGCCCGCGGCTGCGGGAGATGTCGTGGTAAGTCAGGTCGAGCTGGGCAATCCGGGGTGCCTCCAGGCCAAGGTTGTGCCGTTCGCGGTAGTTGTCCATCAGCTTTTTCTTGATGGCCCAGTCAATTTCGGTGTCGATCCCCCTGGCGTCTCCAGACTCGATCGCGTGGAGTGTTCGCTCCCACAGATCCAGGATCAGGGGAACGTGCGGGTTGTGGGCGCCGTGTTCCTGGACGAACGCTGTGACCTTGGTCAGGTACTCCTGCTGGATTTCGAGTGCGGTGAGCTGCCGTCCGTTGGCCAGGCGGACCAGGGCGCGGCCGCTGAGGTCGTGGGATATTTCCCGGATGCTGCGGATGGGGTTCTCCATCCGCATGTCGCGCATGATCACCCCGGCCTCGATCATTCGAAGGACCAGGTCCACGGTGCCGACTTTCATCAGCGCGGTGGCCTCGGACATGTTGGAGTCCCCCACGATCACGTGCAGACGCCGGTAGAATTCGGCATCGGCATGCGGTTCGTCCCTGGTGTTGATGATGGGCCGGGAACGGGTGGTGGCGGACGAGACGCCCTCCCAGATGTGGTCGGCACGCTGGGAGAACGCATACGTCGCACCGTGGGGCGTCTTAAGGATCTTTCCCGCGCCGGCGATGAGCTGGCGGGTGACCAGGAACGGAATCAGGATTTCGGCCAGGCGGGAAAATTCGCCGCGCCGGGGAATCAGGTAATTCTCGTGGCTGCCGTAGGAGTTCCCCGCTGAGTCAGTGTTGTTCTTGAACAGGTACACGGTGCCGTTGAAGCCTTCAGCGGCCAGGCGTGCCTGGGCCTCATCCACGAGATCGTCAAGAATGAGCTCGCCGGCCCGGTCGTGCGCGATCAGCTGGGCAAGGTCGTCGCACTCGGCCGTGGCGTATTCCGGGTGGGACCCGACATCGAGGTACAGCCGTGAACCATTGGTGAGGAACACATTGGACGAGCGCCCCCAGCTGACCACCTTGCGGAACAGGTACCGGGCCACCTCCTCCGGGGCAAGGGGCCTCGAGTCGGGGCTCGAATAGGAGATCCCAAACTCGGTTTCGATACCGAAGATTCTCTTGTCCATGCGGTCCTCCTAGGCCAGCAGTGCGGTGATGTCCGCGTCGTTCAGCCGGCGGAAGGCGCGCCGGGTGCCGCGGGTGTTCTCGGAGACCCTGTCCAGGACGGCAACTTCCAGCGCACTGGGCGGCAACGGTGCCGCCGGCTGGTCCCCCTCCTGGGCAGGGGTAAGTCCCTTCAGCGCCAGCCGCACGGCATCGGCAAAACCCAGCGAGGCCTGCCACCCTTCCCCGATGGCGGACGACACTTTCTCGGCCTGTCCGCCCATGACGACAAAGCTGTGTTCGTCGGCGATCGAACCGTCGAAGGTCAGCCGGTAGAGATGGTCTTCGGCCTGCGTCGGTCCCACTTCGGCGACGGCGAGTTCCACCTCGAAGGGCTTTTGCTCGGCGGTGAAGACAGCTCCCAGGCTTTGGGCGTACACGCTGGCCAGGCCCCGCGCGGTCACATCCTCACGGTCGTAGGAGTATCCCCGCACGTCGGCGTAGCGCACTCCGGCCTGCCGGAGGCTTTCGAATTCGTTGTATTTGCCGACGGCTGCGAACGCGATTTTGTCGTAGATTTCCCCGATCTTGTGCAGGGACGGCGACGGGTTCTCGGCCACGAGGGCGATGCCGTCGGCACAGCTGATGACCACTACGGAGCGGCCGCGCGCGATGCCCTTCCGCGCGAAGTCCGCGCGGTCCTTCATCAGCTGTTCAGGTGAGACATAGAACTGCTGGGTCATCTCAGGCCTCCCGTCCGGCGATGGTGCGCGCTTCGATCACACTGCGCGAGGCCGCCGCGAGGTCGGCTTCAGGGACGCGCCGGGCTCCGGTCCTGTCAACCGTGTACACCACGGGCCACAACTGGCGGACTGTATCCGGACCGCCGGTGGCCGAATCGTCGTCGGCGGCGTCATACAGGGATTCCACGGCAACGGAGAGTGCCTGCTCCGGGGCGAGGTTGGGCCGCCAAAGCTTCTTCAAGGCGCCGCGGGCGAACACGGAGCCGGAACCAACGGTGTGGTGTTCGTGTTCCTCGTACCTGCCGCCGGTGACATCGTAGGAAAACAGCCGCCCAACCCCGGCGCTGATGTCGAATCCGGCGAACAGGGGAACCACCGCCAGTCCCTGGAGGGCCAAGGGGAGGTTGCCCCTGATCATGGCACCCAAGCGGTTTGCCTTGCCTTCAAGGCTGAGCTGGGTGCCTTCAATCTTTTCGTAATGCTCGAGTTCAACCTGGAACAGCCGCGTCAGGTCAATGGCTATGCCAGCGGTTCCGGCGATGCCCAGGACGGAGAAGTGGTCAGCCGGGAAGACCTTCTCGATGTGCCTGCTGGCAATGACGTTTCCCATGGTGGCCCGCCTGTCCCCCGCCATCAGGACGCCGCCGCCGTAGCTCATGGCCACGATGGTGGTGGCATGGGGCACCTGGACCGGCGCGGCGGTTGACGCGCCTCCCTGGAAGGACCGGCTGAAGGGCAACAGCTCAGGCCGGTCCCGCTGCAGGTGTTCGGTAAAGGACGAGGTGGCGTTGGCGGCTACCTGGTTGGCGGTTGATTCCTGCACTCATCACTCCTTGAACGTGGTACTCACAACGTCGGTACAGATTCCGGCCGTCCGCGGCTTCAGCCACCCAGCGGTCCGGGTTACTGGCCGCCCTTTTGGACGAATGCCCGGACGAACTCTTCGGCGTTGGATTCGAGGACGCCGTCGATCTCGTCGAGCAGGTCATCCACGCCTTCGGTCGATGCCGAGGCCTGCGCCTCCGGTGCTGCCGGGGGTGCTTCGGGGATGTCTTCGTCGACCTGGGTGTCACGTGACTGCGGCTGCTGCTGCTCCTGGCCTGCCATTGGTTTCCCTCTTTCTTCCGTCGGTGGATCCGGCGGATCCTCCGATATGCCCATCCTGCCACGCGACGGGCGTTCCGGCGCGGTTTACGCCGCAGGCGGAGTGCTGTTGTGTCCCAGCAGTTCACCCAGGAACGGTCCCGCTTCCCGGTAGCGCTCAAACAACGCTCCAGTCAGGGCTTTGGTTCCCCTCAGGGGCTCACGGGTGGGTACCCGCTGAAGCCTCCCATAGCCGGGTACGTCGAAGATGACCGAATCCCAACTGGCCCCCACCACATCCTTGCCAAAGCTGCTGATGCACTTTCCCCGGAAGAACGCCCGGGTATCCGCCGGTGGCTCCGCCACGGCAGCTGCGATGGCGGAATCGTCCACCACCCGTTGCATCCGGTTCCTGGACAACAGCCGGTAGTAGAGGCCCTTCTCGGGCCTGATGTCGGCCCACTGCAGGTCGACTAGTCCCAGCCGCGCGTCGCTCCAGTCCAGGCCGTCGCGCTGGCGGTACCCGTCCAGCAGGGAGAGCTTGGCGAGCCATTCCACCGAGGTGGCCGCCGCGGCCCGGTCGCTGTCGAGCTGGGTGAGAACCGAAGCCCACCGTTCCAGGACCTCATGGGTGTGTCCGTCGCCGTCGACGGCATCGGCCACACCGGTGTCCTGGGCGAGTTTGGCGGCGGCCTCGTGGTACATCCACTGGAGATCAAGTGCCGTGACGCGCCTGCCGTCCAGCAACCGGACTTTGGCGGTCAGGGACGTATCGTGGCTCACCGTTTTGAGGGCGGTGACGGGCTCGTAGACTTCGATTTTCGGAGCCAGCCCGGCTTCGACCAGGCTGAGGACCAGGGCGGTGGTGCCGAACTTGAGGTAGTTGGACACCTGGCTCAGGTTGGCGTCCCCGATGATGACGTGCAGCCGCCGGTATTTGTCAGCGGTGGAATGGGGCTCATCCCGGGTGTTGATGATGGGCCGGCGGATGGTGGTTTCCAGGCCCACCTCCGCTTCGAAGAAGTCGGCGCGCTGGCTGATTTGGAAGCCAGGGGTGGAGCTGTCCTGTCCGATACTCAGCCGGCCTGCCCCGCACACCACCTGCCGGCTGACGAAGAACGGTGTCAGCCCACGCACAATATCCCCAAACGGGACTGACCTGGGCATGAGGTAGTTCTCGTGCGAGCCGTACGAAACGGATTTGTTGTCTGTGTTGTTCTTGTAGAGATTGACCGGCGGCAGGGTTGGGTCCGCTGCCAGTCTGCGTACGGCCGCCAGGCCCACCAGGTCGCCGGCGGCGTCCCAGGCCACCGCGTCCCGGGGGTTCGTTACCTCGGGGCTGGAGTACTCGGGATGGGCGTGGTCGACATAAAGCCGCGCTCCGTTGCCGAGGACCATGTTCATCAGGAGGCTCCCCGACTCGTCCTGCCCGTCGAGCTCCAGTTCCTCGCGGCCGTAGGCCAGGGCCACTGCCTCCGCATCGAGCACCGGCGGCTGGTCGGTCAGCTGCGAGGGATGGGCGGCACCGCGGTCCACCGTCCAGCCACGGGCATCGTGCAAAGGCTCCTCATCCGTGTAGTCCCAGCGCGTTTCCGCCCCGCCGGCCGCCCGCTGCCGGGTGACCTGGGCATATGCCTGGACCACGCGGGCGCTCATCATGGTGGCGTTGGCGGAAGGGGCTGACGGAGCGTGGATGCCGTATTCGGTTTCTGCCCCCATGACCCTCATGGCCCCGCCGGCGGGGAGGGCTTCCCCGGCGGCGGATCCCTGTGGACCCGTCACAGATACTGTCCAGTAGTGGGCATTGTCTCGATGGACTTGCCGGGCTCCTGGCCGGCTTTGCCCTGCACGATGGTGCGGATATAGGTAATCCGTTCACCTTTCTTCCCGGAGATGCGTGCCCAGTCATCGGGATTGGTGGTGTTGGGCATGTCCTCGTGCTCACGGAACTCGTCCACCACGGCGCGCAGCAGGTGCTCGATACGGAGCCCCTTCTGGTGGGATGTCAGAAGGTCCTTGATGGCATACTTCTTGGCCCTGTCCACCACGTTCTGCACCACGGCACCGGAGTTAAAGTCCTTGAAGTACAGCATTTCGGTGTCACCGTTGGCGTAGGTGACCTCCAGGAATTCGTTGGATTTGTCGGTGGAGTACATGGCCTCGACGGTGCGCTGGACCATGGCGTCGACGGTGGCCTGGACATCACCATTGTGTTCGGCCAGGTCTGATTCGTGGAACGGCAGGTCCGGCGTGATGTATTTGTTGAAGATGTCGGCCGCTGCCTCCGCATCGGGCCGTTGGATCTTGACCTTCACATCGAGCCGGCCGGGCCGGAGGATGGCGGGATCGATCATATCTTCGCGGTTGGATGCGCCGATGACGATCACATTGTCCAGCCGCTCGACGCCGTCGATCTCGCTGAGGAGCTGGGGCACGATGGTCGTTTCGACGTCGGACGAAATGCCGGTGCCGCGGGTGCGGAACAGCGAGTCCATTTCGTCGAAGAACACCACGACGGGGCTGCCGTCGGACGCCTTTTCCCGGGCGCGGGCGAAGATCAGGCGGATGTGCCGTTCGGTCTCACCCACGTACTTGTCCAGGAGTTCCGGGCCCTTGATGTTCAGGAAGTAGCTTTTAAGGTCAACATTCCCTGATCGCTCCGCGGCCCGGGCCGCGAGCGAGTTGGCAACGGCCTTGGCAATCAGGGTCTTGCCGCAGCCGGGAGGGCCGTACAGCAGGATGCCCTTGGGAGCCTTGAGTCCGTGTTCGCGGTAGAGGTCCGGATGCAGGAACGGCAGTTCCACGGCGTCCCGGATCTGCTCGATCTGGGGGCCAAGGCCGCCGATGTCCTCGTACGTGATGTCGGGGACTTCTTCGAGGACAAGGTTCTCCACCTCCGAGCGGGGCACCTTCTCCAGCGCGTATCCGGTCCTGGAATCGACGGAGAGGGCATCGCCGACCCTCAATTTTTCGGACAGGAGCGCACCGGAGAGCCGCACAACGCGTTCTTCGTCCGCGCGGCCCACCACAAGGGCGCGGTCCCGTCCGAGCATTTCCTTCAGGGTGGCCAGCTCACCGGCCCGCTCGTAGCCCAGCCCCGCGACGATCAGGAGTGCCTCGTTCAGCAGCACCTCCTGACCGACCGCAAGCTGGTTGATGTTGACCAGTGGGCTGATTCCCACGCGCATCTTCCGGCCCGCGTTGAAGATGTCCACCGATTCCTCGGTGGCAGCCTGGCCGCTGTTGCCGGGAGCGGGCTGCCGCTTCGGGTTGATTTGGAGGATGGTGCCAAAGCTGTAGGGCGGTTGCCCTTCCTGGTCCAGGGCGTTCTTCAGACGGAGAATCTCAGCCTTCGCCGTCTCGAGCATGCTGACCAGCTTCGAGTTGTTCTGCGTTGCCGCAGCCAACTGGCGGTCGATGTGCCTGAGCTTGTCCCGAAGTATGTTGACCTGGCGGTCAGCAACCGAGAGGTCGTTGGCGGCAGACTGCTCTGCCGGTGTACGTCCGGAGTCCTGGTTTGGTGTCTCCATGATGTATCAGCCCCTTCCTGCGCTTCTCTTAAGACATTAGTCCCAAGAGGCCGGGTAGGGATGGAGGCTCCCGAAATATGGACTAGTTCGTGACCTCGGGGTTGTCCACGACGTTGGTCCCCGCGATGGCGTCGCGGGCGGCACGGCGGAGCTTCTTGTCGGACACCGCCCGCTCCCCCACTGCTCCCGGAGTCCAGGCGTTGACGTCCTCTTCGTTGAATTCCGTCTTGGACGGGCGGCGCTTGACCGAGATGCCGGTGACGCCGTCTGCCAGCCGCCGGGTGACCAGCAGGAACCCGGTGTGGGCCACCATCCGGTGGTCAGGGCGCACGGCCAGGCCTTCCAGGTGCCAGCCCCGGACCATGGACTCCCAGGCATCGGGTTCGGTGAAGCGTCCGTCCGCCCGGATGGCTTCGGCAGTGCGGGAGAGCTGGGTGACCGTGGCGACATAGTTGATCCAGACGCCGCCAGGGGCCAAGACGGTGGCGACGGCGTCGAGGCACTCCCATGGCGCCAGCATGTCCAGGACCACGCGGTCCACGGAGCCGGGCTCCTCTGCCTTGACCACTTCCTCCTGGAAGTCCCCGAGGGAGATCTGCCACGCGGGGTGGGGGCCGCCGAAGATGGTTTCCACGTTTCCGCGGGCGATGTCCGCGAACTCCTCGCGCCGTTCGAAGGAGTGCAGGTAGCCGTTGTCGCCCACCGCGCGGAGCAGGGAAATGGAGAGGGCACCCGAGCCGACGCCGGCTTCCACGACGCGTGCGCCGGGGAAGATGTCCGCCATGGTGACGATCTGGCCGGCGTCCTTTGGATATACGACGGCGGCGCCGCGCGGCATCGACAGCACAAAGTCCGAGAGCAGGGGCCGGAGGGTCTGGTATTGCTGGCCCACGTTGTTGACCACCACCGAGCCGTCCACCTGGCCGATGATTTCGTCGTGGTTCAGGAAGCCGCGGTGGGTGTGGAAGGCGCCGCCGCGTTCCAGGGTGATGGTGTTCATCCGGCCACGCTCATCGGTCAGTTGGACGCGTTCGCCCTCCCGGAAAGGGCCCCGGCGACGGGCAGCGCCCACCGGCTGCGAGCCGCTGGCGGCAGCACCGGCTTGCGCTGCTCCCTTGGCGTCGTTGACGGCAGTTTCGCTGCTCATGTTTCTTC
The DNA here is from genome assembly GCF_056396685.1 of Pseudarthrobacter sp. 05T312. Taxonomy (NCBI): domain Bacteria; kingdom Bacillati; phylum Actinomycetota; class Actinomycetes; order Micrococcales; family Micrococcaceae; genus Pseudarthrobacter; species Pseudarthrobacter sp. 05T312. Next base: position 131,645 of record NZ_JBFTLY010000009.1, on the reverse strand, counting down.
CTCGCTCCTGTAAACCTGTTGTGCCGCTGCCTGATGGTCCCAAGGACGCTGGGGCGTGCGGCGGCAATGCACGACCGGCAGGTAACTCTACCGGTTCTGGCCCTGCGGGTGCCTATCGTTGCGCAGGCGCTTCCCGGTGATGGCGGCGAGGACGGCTTCCTGCGTCAGCAAACCCGTGACAGTTCCGTTGTGGTCAACCACGGCGTAGTGGCGCCCCTCAAGCTGGGAGAGGAACTGGATAAGTTCCTGCCCTTTGGACCACTCCGGAATGAAGGCGCCGGCGGCCAAGGGAAACGAGACGGCGGTGACGGGGGTCGTATCTGCCGCTGCGCCCGGCACAGCTGCAAGGGCGCCCGGGTCCACCACGCCTTCCGGCCGTCCGTCGGGACCGCAGACCACCACGGACTTTGTTCCTGCGGCGCCCAGGCGCAGGGCGTCCCGGACCGTGCCGGTGGAGGGAACCCCGGCAGCCGGCGTCGACAAGGCTGCGGCGCTGACCAGCGGGAGCCGCCCGCGCAAGGTGCCCTGCTGGATGGAGGCGGATGCGCCCATCCAGAGGAATCCGCCCACCAGGATCGTGATCATCAGGAGGCTGAATTCGGGCTGGTCGCCGGCGAGGAACGGGCGAAGGAGGAACCAGTAACCGATGGCGAGGACGATGATCCGGCCGCCCCACCCGGCCGCCACGGTGCCTTTAGCCTGGCTGCCGGTCGCTTTCCAGACGATTGATTCGACCAGCCGGCCGCCGTCGAGCGGGAGGCCCGGCAGGACGTTGAAGACACCGATGAGGAAGTTGGCCCACATGAAGATGTTCGTCAGGATTTCGGCCACGCTTCCCAGGCTGTTGGTGCTGAGCACCAGCCACGCCCCGCCGGCCAGGACGAAGTTCGCGGCCGGCCCGGCCAGCGCAACCAGCACGGACCGGCCGGGAGAAGAGGTGAAGCTTTCAAACTGGGTGTGCCCGCCCCACAGGTTGAGGACGATCTTTTGCGTGGGCCAGCCGTAAATTTTTGCTGTCAGGGCGTGGGCGAGTTCGTGGACAAGGACGGAGATGAGCAGCAGCACGGCATAGGCGAAGGCCACGACGTAGGCGCTGACGCCCAGCATGGGGTTGTTTCGGGCAAGAACCGGCCCGTAGACAATCACCGTGAAGGCCGCGATCACGAACCACGAGTAAGCAAGGACAACGGGCACGCCAGCGATGCGTCCGAGCGGGATGCCTTCACGCCGCGCCGGGGCGCCCGAGGCGGGGCCTTGCCGGGTATCCGGTTCAGCCACGGTGACCACCGGGCGAGGCGGCCGAGCCAGCGGGACCGGCCGCCAGGAGCAGGGCTTCGAGCTCCTCCAGGCCCCGGCCGGACAGGGAATCCCACAGCGCGTAGCTGCCATTGTCCGGGAGGGGAACTATGTGCGGGACAGCCACGGTGGCCACGCCGGAGGCCACGGCCGCGGCCACGCCCGGCACGGAGTCCTCAAGGGCGACGCAGTGGTGGATCCCAAGGTCGGGATCGTCCTCCCGCAGGAGTTCGACGGCGGTCAGGTACGCTTCGGGATGCGGCTTGCCCTGGGTCACCGTGTCCCCGGTAACCAGCACATCAAAGTACGGCCGGGGAAGGCTGGCCACCACTTCGCGGGCCAACGGACCCTCTGACATGGTCACCAAAGCGCAGCGCACGCCGGCGAGGTGCAATTCCTCAAGGAGTTCGCGGGCACCGGGCCGCCACGGCACCTGCTGCTGGACGCTGCTGACCACCTGGGCGGTCAGGGTGTCGATTATTTCCCGGATTTCGAGTTCGACGCCGGCCTCCTGGAGCAGGCCGGCGGAAAACGTCAGCGACTGACCCACCAGCTGCATGGCCTGGTCATGGCTCCACGTTCCCCCGTGGGCCTCCACCAGCGCATGCTCCGCGGCGATCCAGTATGGCTCCGTGTCCACAATGGTCCCGTCCATGTCCCAGAGGACTGCTTTAAGCGGGGAACTGGCGGCAGGAATTGGCATAACGCCAGTCTACGGGGCGTGGCTGGGCGGAGGCTGTGGGCTACGCCCTTGGCGAATATGCAGTGGCCGGACACCCCATGGCTGGGTTTCACGGGATTTGCGGCGCTTCATTGCCTGCACGGGCCAGCCGCTTGGACGTAGGGTGAAGAAATGAATAGCTTCGAGGGAGACACCGCCGAACAGGGTGCCGGACCCGAGCGGGAACGGTTCCTGCAGCCTGTCGCTGACGGACGGCGCGTAACTGTGATGCTTGCCGCCTTTGAAGGGTGGAACGACGCCGGAGAAGCAGCCAGCGATTCGCTGCGCTACCTGAACAAATTGTGGGGCGGCAAGAAAGTCGCTTCCATCGATGCCGACGAGTACTACGACTTCCAGTTCACCCGCCCCACGGTGCGCAGGAACGCAGCCGGTGAACGGAAGATCAAATGGCCTTCCACCCGGATCTACAAGGCCAGTGCCCCCAACTCCAACGTGGACGTCATCTTCGTCCAGGGGACGGAGCCGTCCTATAAGTGGCGTGCCTACACCGCGGAGCTGCTGGTCCACGCCGAGGCCCTGAACGTGAATTACGTGGTGCTGGTGGGTGCGCTCCTGGCCGACGTTCCGCACAGCCGCCCAATCCCGGTGAGCACCTCGTCCGACGACGGCCCGCTCCGGGAGCGCATGAACCTCGAAGCTTCACAGTACGAGGGCCCCGTTGGGATCGTGGGCGTCCTGTCGGAGGTGGCCCTCCTGGCCGGCCTTCCCACCGTGTCGTTGTGGGCCGCAGTGCCGCACTATGTGGCCCAGGCGCCCTCCCCCAAAGCCCAGCTGGCCCTCCTGCACCGGATCGAGGAACTCCTCCAGGTGCCGCTGGACACGCACGAGCTGGCGGAGGAAGCTGACGCATGGGAGCGCGGCGTGGACGAGCTCGCCACCGAGGATCCTGAGATTGCCGCCTACGTCCGGCAGCTGGAGGAAGCCAAGGACACCGCTGACCTCCCGGAAGCCAGCGGCGAGTCCATCGCCCGTGAATTCGAGCGCTACCTGAAGCGCCGGGGCCAGGACCGGCCCTGACGCGGCCGTACTGACTGCCTTAACAGGAAGGGCCTGGCCGGGAGCGATCCCGCCAGGCCCTTTACCGTTTGCTGCTGTGTATGGACTCCTAGAGCCGGATACCCAGGAGCGCGTCCACCGCGTCCTTGACCAGCGCTGCGTCAGCGGCGCTGGTGGGAGCACCGCCGTCGTTCGCAGCCCGCGCCCAGCGCGATACCGCGGCAACCGCCGCCGGGGCGTCCAGGTCGGCCGCCAGCGCTTCACGCATCCCGGCCAGCAGTGCCGGGCCAGAACCCTCCGGGGCGTGGTCGAGAGCCGTGCGCCAGGCGGCCAGGTCTGCCTTTGCGGCCGCGAAGCCTTCGTCCGTCCAGGACCAATCCGACCGGTAGTGGTGGGCCAGGATGGCCAGGCGGATGGCCGCCGGATCCTCACCTGCCGCGCGCAGCTTGGACACCAGCACCAGGTTGCCCTTGGATTTGCTCATCTTTTCGCCGTCCAGGCCCACCATCCCCGCATGGGCGTAGTGCTTGGCCAGCGGGACGCCTGCCAGTGAATAGGCGTGGCCTGCACCCATTTCGTGGTGCGGGAAGATCAGGTCCGATCCGCCGCCCTGCACGGTGAAGGGCGCAGGGAGGTACTTCTGTGCGATCACGGTGCACTCAATGTGCCAGCCGGGCCGTCCCGGTCCGAGGCTGCCGCCAGGCCAGCTCGGTTCCCCTTCCCGTTCCACCCGCCAGAGCAGCGGGTCCAGGGCCTGCCGCTTTCCGGCCCGGCCCGGATCCCCGCCGCGCTCGGCGAAGAGCTCCAGCATGGCGCTTTCACCCAGGTGGGAAATGGACCCCAGGGCCCACGCATCAGGTGCCGTTGACTGCTTGCCGGCGGCTTCGACGTCGTAATAGACATCCCCGTCCGGTTCGCCGTTGGTGCCTGCCACCCGGTATGCCAGCCCCATGCTGACCAGCCGTTCCACTTCGGGGACGATCAGGCCGATGGATTCGACGGCGCCCACGTAGTTGTCCGGCGCGAGGACGTTCAGCGCCTCCATGTCGGTCTGGAAGAGTTCCACCTGTTCCGCGGCGAGGTCTCGCCAGTCGATGCCGGTGGCGGTGGCACGTTCCAGCAGGGGGTCGTCCACGTCGGTGACGTTCTGCACGTAGGAAACCTCGCTGCCTGCGTCTCGCCAGGCCCGGTTCAGCAGGTCAAAAGCCACATAGCTGGCGGCATGCCCCATGTGGGTTGCGTCGTAAGGAGTGATGCCGCAGACGTACATGGACGGCCGGGCCTCCCGTTCCAGTGCCACGTCGCGGCCCTGCGCTGTATCGAACAGCCGGATGGCGGGCATGTTTCCGGGCAGGGCAGGCACAGGGCGGGAAGTCCAGGATTTCACATGCCAAGCCTAGTCCTAGGCGCTGATGACGCCGAAACCGAGGAGGAGGTAGAGGGCGAGCCCGAGGAAGATCCGGTACCAGACAAAGACCCGGTAGCTGCGGGTGGAGACGAACTTCAGGAACCAGCCGATGATGACGTAGCCCACCACCAGGGCAATGACGGTGGCAAGCGCCGTCTCCGGAAGGCCGAAGGGTCCGGAGATCCCTTCCTTGGTGACCACCTTGTACAGCTGGTACAGCCCGCTGCCGAAGACGGCGGGGATGGCCAGCAGGAAGGAGTACCGTGCCGCGGCCTCACGGGTGTACCCCATCAGCAGGCCCGCGGTGATGGTGCCGCCGGACCGGGAGACGCCGGGAATAAGGGCCAGGGCCTGCGCCAGCCCATACAACATGCCGTGCTTGTAGGTCAGGTGGGCCAGGTCCCGCTTCTGGGCGCCGATTGCGTCCGCCACGGCGAGGATGAGGCCGAAGACGATCAGCATGGTGGCCACGATCCACATGCTGCGGAGCACGGATTCGATCTGGTCCTGGAAGAGCAGCCCCAGCACGATGATAGGCAGGCTGCCCAGAATCACCAGCCAGCCCATGCGCGCGTCAGGGTCCTGCCGGGGCACCTTGCCCGTCAGGGAGCCGGCCCAGGCCTTGACGATGCGGACAATGTCCCGCCAGAAAAAGATCAGGACGGCGGTCTCCGTGCCGAGCTGGGTGATGGCCGTAAAGGCTGCCCCCGGGTCCTGGGCGTTGGGGAGGAACTCCCCCACGATCCGCAGGTGCGCGCTTGATGAAATCGGTAGAAATTCGGTCAGTCCCTGCACTAGGCCCAGCAGGGCCGCTTCAAACCAGTTCACGCTAAGACCCTACGGCATGGCAGCGGTGCTCCTGCCCGTAAGCTTGCTGCTATGCAGCAGCGTTACGTCGGCAACAGTGGATTGCGAGTTTCAGCCCTCTCCCTTGGCACCCGGTCCTGGGGTGGCGACACTGATGAGCAGGACGCCTCGGAGTTGCTGCGCACCTTCCTTGAGGCGGGCGGCCGGCACGTGGATACGGCGGCGTCATATGCGGGCGGCGGATCGGAAGCGGTACTGGGATCGCTGCTGGGCGATGTGGTGTCCCGCACGGAAATTTCCATCTCCACGAAAGCGGGGATGACGACGCCGGATGGCCGGCGCGCCGTGGACACGTCACGCAATGCGATGCTCACCGGACTGGACGCCAGCCTGGCAAGGCTGGGCACGGACTACGTGGACGTCTGGTTCGCCGAAGCGTGGGATGGCAACGTTCCCCTCGACGAAACCCTTGCGGCGCTGGAATTCGCCGTCCGGACCGGGCGGGCCAGGTACGCGGGCATCTCTAACTACAGGGGCTGGCAGGCGGCGAAGGCCGCGGCGACCAGCAGTGTGCCGCTGGTGGCTGTCCAGGCCGAGTACTCGTTCCTTGACCGGACGGCGGAAGCGGAACTGATACCGGCCGCCGACGATGCCGGGCTCGGCCTGATGGCCTGGGCTCCCCTGGGCCGCGGGGTGCTCACAGGAAAGTACCGTGGCAGCATCCCGGCCGGTTCACGCGGCGCCTCCGTCAGCGAAGCCGCCTACGTGGAGCCGTATCTGGAGGAAAAGCCGTCGCGGATTGTGGATGCCGTGTGCATGGCAGCCAACGGGCTGGGCCGGACTCCGCAGGACGTTTCGCTGTCCTGGCTGCTGGCACAGCAGGGAGTTGCCACGGCGATCGTTGGTGCGCGCACGCCGGTGCAACTGAAGGAAGTCCTCGATGCCCAGTTGGCGCCCTTGCCGCCGCAGATTGCGCGCGCGCTGGAGGATGTTTCCGCGGTGTCTTAGGGCTTGTTCCCGGACTTCCCTGATACGTGGGCGCTGCTACTCCTCGACGATTTCGAGGTCTTCATCCTCGTCCACGTCGGCTTCTTCGTCCTCGTCATCCTCGTCGTCGAAGACCTGCAGGGGCGTTACTTCGTTGTAGGCCTCGTAAAGGGCGTCCTCGTAAACTTCGAAAGCATCGGCAACTGCGAAAAACGCTGCCTCAACGGAGGGATCACCGTCCCCGCGGCGGTTCGATGCTGCTATAAGGTGTTCTTCCAAAGCGGTGGTCAGGGACGAAAGCGCGACACGCGGATCGATGCTCATGACTTCACGTTAGCCGGAAAAGGACGAAAATGGAGAGCAAATGAAGGAACAATTTCTCACCAGCTCGGTCCAGCGGGAGCGGGATTATTTGCGGCAGTACGAGTACCTCGTACTGACCGTCAGCCCTGATGATTCCTTGCCGGAGGCGCGGCGCCGGCTCGTTGAACACTCCGAATACGGCAAGTGGGAACTGGAACGCAGCAAGCTTTACGTGGGCGGCGGCAGGCGCTTCTGGCTGCGGCGCCGGGTGATGCAGGTCCAGCGCACCGTTTGAGAATGTGCGGTCCAAAGGCTCGTTGAGCAATTCGCGGTCCAGCGGACTGTTCAGTCGTCCAACGGCCCCAGCCACGCGTTGGCTACGGTGTTATGCGCTGACTCATCGTCCGAGGGGTGGAATATCCCGGCCAGCACGTCGCGGTAAAGCCGCTCCAGCTCGGTTCCCCGGAAGTAGCTCGATCCCCCGCTGACGCGGATGGCGAGGTCCACCACGCGCCGCGCCGTTTCGGTGGCATTCACCTTCAGGCCCACCAGTTTAGGGAACCACTGGGATCCATGGTCAGCCAGGGCGTCGACGTCGGCGGTGACGGTCTTGAGCTGGGGGTAAAGGTTGTCCATGGCCATGGCAGCCTCTGCCACCTTCCAGCGGATGTCTGGGTCCTGCGCGTAGCTGCGGCCGCCGTTCTTGAAGGAGGTGCGCCTCTTCACGGTCTCCACGCCCACGACCAGGGCGCGTTCACCCAGTCCTGTATAGACGGCGGCAAGGAGGCTCTCGAAGCAGGCGAAGATGGCAAAGATCAGCGGGTCGGCGTTGGGGCCGACGGGCAGTTTGCGGAAGATGCGGCCGGCTGGAACTTTCACGCCATCCAGGACCGTGGTGGCCGACTGGCTGGCGCGCATGCCCAAGGTGTCCCAGTCGTCCAGGACCCGGTAGCCGGGAGTATCCCGCGTGAGGAACCCGTGGACCAGTTCACCGGCACCGTCCCGGGCTGCCGCATCTTTCCCGAAGATGCCCAGCCGGGTCCAGGCAGGCGACAGGCTGGTGAAAATCTTGGTACCGGTGAAGGAGTAGCCGCCGTCCTGTTCCGGTGTGGCGGTGGTCCGTGAATCGAAGAGGACCGAGTCGTTCCCGGCCTCCGAGTTGCCGAAAGCGAACACCTCGCGCTGGGCAGCTTCCTTGAGGACGAAATCGAGCGAGTTGTCGCCCCGCGCCGCCAGGACGTGGGCGACGCCGGTCCAGACCAGGTGCATGTTGACGGCCAAGGCGGTGGCCGGGGCAGCCGTTGCCAGCCTGCGCTGGCACTGCGCCGCCGCTTCGAGCCCAAACCCTGCGCCGCCGTCGGACGCTGGTACGAAAAGCTTCAAGTAGCCTGCCGCTGCCAGCTCCGTCAGGTCCTCGTGGAAGAAGGCGTTGTCACGGTCATAACCGGCGGCGCGGCTGCGGATGCGCTCCAGGAGCTCATCCGGCAGCAGTTCCTCTGGGCTCACGGCGGCCTCCTCTCAGTAGTTGGTGAGCAGCGTGTTCAGCACGCGGGCGCCGAACTTGAGGGAATCCGCGGGAACGCGCTCGTCCACCCCGTGGAACATGCCCGTGAAGTCCAGCTCGTCAGGCAGCATGAGGGGCGCGAAGCCGTAGCCGGTGATGCCCAGGCGGCTGAGTGACTTGTTGTCGGTGCCGCCGGAGAGTGTGTAAGGCAGCACCTTGGCGCCGGGATCCTCCTTGTGGAGCGCGTCGATCATGGAGTCCACGAGGTTGCCGGCGAAGGGGACCTCAAGCGAGACGTCGTTGTGAACGTAGCTGACATCCACGCCGTTGCCGGCGAGTTCGCGCACGATCTCCAGGACCTGCTGTTCCTGACCCGGGAGGGTACGGCAGTCCACCAGTGCTTCGGCAGACTCGGGAATGACATTGTGCTTGTAGCCGCCCTTGAGGAGGGTGGGGTTGGTGGTGTTCTGCAGGGTGGCCCCGACGAACCTTGCCACGGTGCCAAGCTGGTCAAGCAGCAGGTCCGGATTGTCGGCGTCGAACTCCACTCCCGTGAGTTCCGTCACCCCGTCAAGGAACTGGCGTGTGGTGGGTGTGAGCTCGATGGGCCACTTGTACTCGCCGATCCTGGTCACGGCAGCAGCGAGCCGGGTGACTGCGTTGTCCGTGTTGATCTGCGAACCGTGGCCGGCCCTTCCATGTGCCACGAGGCGGAGCCAGGAGATGCCCTTCTCCGCGGTCTGCAACAGGTATGTGCGCTGGCCGCCGATGGTGGCTGAGAAGCCGCCCACCTCGGAGATGGCCTCGGTGGCGCCCTCGAACAATTCGGGCCGGTTGTCCACGGCGTAGCGGGCGCCATATACGCCGCCGGCCTCCTCGTCGGCGAAGAACGCGAAGATGATGTCGCGCTTGGGCTTCCGGCCCTCCCTGGCAAATCCCCTCAGGACCGACAGGATCATGGCGTCCATGTCCTTCATATCGACGGCGCCGCGTCCCCAAATGAGGCCGTCCTTCAGTTCCGCACCGAAGGGGTCAACGGACCACTGGTCCCGGAGTGCGGGAACGACGTCCAAGTGTCCGTGCACCACCAGCGCGCTGGCCGAGGGGTCCTCCCCTGCCATCCTGGTGACAACGTTCGCCCGGCCGGGGGCGGATTCGAATATTTCCGCTGTCAGTCCAACTTCCTCGATGAGGCCGGCGGCGTATTCGGCCGCCGCACGCTCGCCTGGCCCTGAACCGTCACCGTAGTTGGAGGTGTCGATCCGGATGAGTTGCTGGCAGATCCGGACAACTTCATCCTCGGGCAGGACGTCAGGCATTGGATGCTCCTTGGTAGGGAATGACTGGCTGGCACGGGCAAAACCGCTGCCCTCAGCCTACCCAGTTGCCCCGATTCGTTGTTCTACGAAAAGTCGTGTTAGAGTTTTTCTCGCTGCTTCGGAGAGGCGCGAAACGCTGAAAGGCGGGACGGCTTCCCGAAATACCACCTGCGCGGGTGGCGGAATGGCAGACGCGCTAGCTTGAGGTGCTAGTCCTCGAAAGGGGGTGGGGGTTCAAGTCCCCCTCCGCGCACAAAAGGGAAAACCCCGGAACATCACTGATGTTCCGGGGTTTTTCGTGTATCCAGTGGGCGAAACGCTTCCACCCCCTGGCCGGCGGCGTCCGAGGCGTCAGCGAACCCAAATTATCCGCGCCGCGACTCGTATGGGCATCGAATTCGGCAAAGCACCGATACCCTAGGGGCAACCGCACCAGAGCCGGTATCGTCCCACGTCAACAGGGGTTTGGGGTCTGGGCACACCGTCGATCACCAAGGCGCGTCCCGCTGCCCGGGCCAGGAAGCAGAACCGTGAAAAATACCAGACCCCTGTCACTCGCGCTGGCCGTCATCGCAGTCGCAGGCGGCTCGTTCCTTGGCAATGCCGGGGCCCGGGCTTCATCCCAGGAGAACAATCCCTGCCAGCGGCTCTCGGCCGGCCAGGTCAAGTACAACAGCTTTGGCGCCAACCGGGTCACTTTTGCAACCGCAACGTCCCGTGAATCCAACGTCGTCACCCTTACCGGGTGCGTTCGCTCCGGCAACGGCTACGTCCAGGAATGGCAGGACTGGGGTTATGCAGGCCTGAAAGGCTTCGCCGGACCTGGCCTGACCTGGGAGGACACGTTCAAATCACCAACAGGGTCATACAGCGTCACTGAGGCCCTGGGCCGCTCCAACCCCGGAACAGCCCTCAGCTACCACACGGTCACCCCTGACTCCCGCTGGGGCGGCGAATACGGTCCGACTTACAACCAATACTTCGAAGGCCGCGGCGGCCCCTCGGACGAGAATCTCTACACCTACATGAACCAGGGCTATTACGAACAGGCGGCGGTCATCAACTACAACCGCCAGCCCGACATGAACACCGTGCAGGGGGCCTCATACGCGATCTTCCTGCACGCGGGCCGCACCACCTCCGCCGGCTGCCTGTCCACCAGCCTGGAGGTGGTCAACAGATTCCTCCGCAGCAACCGCCCCGGGGACCGGATCATCATGGGCGCCGTCGACGACATTTTCACCCCGTACTCCGCGAATCCTTTTGGCGCCATCAGCGGAAAGTACGCAGCCACCGGCGGTCCGGCCGGCGGCCTTGGCAACCCCGCCTCCAATGAAACCGGCGGGCTAAAAGACGGCGGGGCCTACCAGAATTACCAGGGTGGGGCGATCGTTTGGTCGCCGGGCACCGGCGCCAGGCTCTCGGTTGGGGCCACCCGCGGGAAGTGGGCCGAATATGGATTCGAGAACGGGAGCCTCGGCTACCCGGTTGCCGACGAAGTCGGTGGGCTCCGCAATGGCGGCGTCTACCAGAATTACCAAGGCGGAGCCATCGTCTGGTCGCCGGGCACCGGCGCGCACATCTCGGTCGGCGCGATCAGGGACGCGTGGGCCCGGACCGGGTTCGAGAACGGCGCTCTCGGCTACCCGATCAGTGATGAAATTGGGGGCCTGAAGGACGGCGGCATCTACCAGGCGTACCAAAACGGGGCCATCTTCTGGTCCCCCGCCACCGGCGCCCATGCCATCACCGCCGCGATCCATACCAAATGGCGCGCACAAGGGGCGGAAAACGGGCCGCTCGGCTATCCGACAACCGACGAGGTCCGGGGCATCAGGGACGGCGGCACATGGCAGGGGTTCCAGGGTGGCGCCATCATGTTTTCCCCGGCCTCGGGCGCAGCCATCAGCAGCGGCCCGATCCGTGACAAATGGGCCGCCACCGGCTTCGAAAGTGGCCGCCTGGGGTACCCCGTCACAGATGTCATCACAGGACTGAAAGACGGTGGAGCCTTCCAGAACTACCAGGGCGGGGCGATCCTTCTGACGCCAGGCGTTGGCCCCGTTCTCTCCGTTGGCGCTATCCGCAGCGTGTGGGCGGGACAGGACTTCGAGCACGGACCCCTCGGCTACCCGGTCACGGACGAGTTCGGCCTGCGAAGTGGTGTCGCCCAGGAATACCAAGGCGGCTATATCACCGCCGGCCAGTCGGGTGTCTTTACCGTGACGGGAGCAACCGCTGAGCCACTAAAGGCCAACCAGTGGCTTGGCACAGCAACCACCAAGGCCAACCCGGCGAAGGACGGCGGCACGTGGCAGGGCTTCGAGCAGGGGGTCATCATGTGGTCGCCCGCCACCGGAGCTCATATCTCCTACGGTGCAACCCGGGACGTATGGGCCCAGCAGGGGTATGAATATGGACCCCTGGGCTACCCGACGTCAAACGACCTCGGGCTCAACAGCGGGTTCTACCAGACTTACCAGGGCGGAACCATCTACTGGTCTCCGTCCACGGGCCCCCACGCACTTCTTGCCGACTACGCGAAAAAGTACGATGACATCCAGGGCTCCGGCGTCCTGGGCTTCCCCGAATCGGGGAGGGTCACCGGCCTGAAGGATGGCGGCTCATACCAAAACTTCGAGAGGGGCGCCCTGATCTTCGCTCCTGCCGTGGGGGTTCGCGTCTCAGTGGGCAAAACCCGTGATGCGTGGGCGGCGGCCGGATTCGAATTCGGCCGGCTAGGCTACCCGACCACGGATAACTACATCACCGCGGACGGCAGTACCGTTCAGGATTTCCAGGGCGGACGTGTCACCGTTCCCAAAGACGGTAACGCCAGGATCGATTATGGCGCCTCCTGAATCCCGCACGGGATGCGATCCCGGTGCGGACTGGGCAGCTAGGGGGTAATAGTCAGCGGCTTTGTCCTTGCAGCGCACGAGGCCCGGCTGAAACCTTCCGCGTGGCGAACGCGGTTATTCGTCCCGGTATCGTCACACCAATCCACGCCGAACGGGTAGGCCTCAACACTGGCCTCCCCCGGCGCTGCCTGCAGCGGCACGTCAAACTGGAATGCAAACCCGCCGGCATCGTTCATCGCGGCAGTCGTGCTGACGAAGGCGTGGCCGGCGGCGTCGGTAACTGAGACGTAAATCCGGGCGTTCTGTCCGTATCGGGGATTGCAGTCGGCGTCGGCCGCGTGGACGGTGACGGAGTCTCCGCGTCCTGCAACGCCGGGGCTCACCTCATAGCTGGGAGGAAAGCAGGGCGGCTCTCCTTGCCATGACCCGGCACAGGCGGACAAATAACAGGCGGACAAGAGGCAGCCCATGGCCGCCGTGACAGCTCTCGTCGCCCGCGGGTTTGCCCTCAAAGCCCAAAATCCCATGGGGCAAGTATGTTCAGCGTCACCGGTCACGGGGCCGGTTCGTCGCCATTTGTCGCCGGATCGTTGCTCCGCGGACCAGCGGCAGCTGATGCGGCGTCCCCGGGCACACTCAGGCCAGGCGCGCCTTCACAATCTCGCTGACGGCTTTGCCGTCGAAACGCCCTCCGATTTTGGGCGTCACGGATTTCATGACAGTACCCATGGAGCGCATGGTCAGCACATCACCGTCCGCCCTCAGTTCCGCGATGACGCCGTCCACGATCGCCTCGGCCTCCGCCCGGCTCAAGGCTTTCGGAAGGTAGGCCTCAATGACCTCGGCCTCGGCAATCTCCGCCTCAGCCCGGTCGTCATGACCCGCCGCCGTATACGTGGCTGCGGTGTCCCGGCGCTTCGCGGCCTCTTTCTGCAGCAGCGCGGTGACCTGGAGATCGTCCAGTTCAACCGGGGTCTTACCCGACTTCTCCCGCGTTTCGATCTCACCGAGGACGTTGCGCACCGTCGTAAGAGCGACACGGTTGCCCGCCTTCATGTGCACGACGACGTCGCCCTTCAACTGTTCCTTCAATGACATGGCGTGCCTCGTTCTTCGTTGGTGGGGAGCCTTCCGGGACAAGCCTATTCCGCGTGCGGCCGGAGTGGCGCCGCGTGCCGGTTCGTTCCACCCCGGGGAAAGACACACCGGTGCCGCCGTAGGCTAGTTTGGAAACCGCAGCGGCCTGGGCCCACCCGGGCCCCGAAAGGAGCACCGAGTGGACAGCACCGTTGGCAAGTGGTTTCTGAGCGGTGATGAGCGGGGAAACCCTGCCTCCAGGATCCACGCGGGCGGGCCGGGCTCGGCGCTCTGGTCGGAAGGCAACCTGGTGGCGCCCCTGGTGCACGGGGAAGCCTACTTTGCCAGGCTGCATGCGGAGCTGTCGGACTTAAAAGCTGGAGACCGGGTTTGGTTCACCGACTGGCGGGGCGACGGCGATGAGCAGTTGGAGCCGGGCGGCACCACGATCGGCGGGCTGCTCGCAGGACTGGCCAGGTCCGGCGTGGAGGTCAGGGGCCTCGTCTGGAGATCCCACGGAGAGCGGCTATCCGCCCCCATCAGCGGCAGGTCCAACGAACTCCTCAGCCGCCAAATCAATGACGCCGGCGGTGAGGCGCTGCTGGATCAGCGGGTCCGGGTCTTCGGGTCGCACCACCAGAAACTGGTGGTAATCCGTCGTCGTGACGACCCATCCCGGGACGTCGCCTTCGTGGGTGGGATCGACCTCTCGCACAGCCGCCGGGATAACGCCGCCCACCGGGGTGACCCACAGGCGGTGAAGATGGATTCCCGGTACGGACCGAGGCCCCCGTGGCACGACGCCGCCCTCGAACTTCGCGGCCCGGTGGTTGCCGATGTACTGGCCATCTTTGCTGAACGCTGGAACGATCCCCACCCGCTGGACCGCCACACCCCTTACCGGATGTTGCTGCAGCGTCTGGCCCGCATGCCACGGCACCCCAAACCGTTGCCGGAAGCGGCTCCGCCCCCGCCGGCTGCCGGATCGCACGCCGTGCAGCTGCTCCGCACCTACGGCGTGAAGCACCCACCTTTCCCGTTCGCGCCTCACGGTGAGCGGAGCATCGCGCGCGCCTATGCAAAGGCCTTCGCCCAGGCGCGTTCACTCATTTACATCGAGGACCAGTACCTATGGTCAACAGAGGTCGCCGCGGGCATCGCGGAGGCGCTGGAGCGGAACCCTTCGCTGAAGGTCATCATCGTGGTGCCGCGCTATCCCGATTCTGACGGGTTTCTTGGCGGCCCACCCCGGCGGTTGGGGCAACAGCGTGCCATCAGCATGCTGCGCCGGGCCGCCCCAGACCGGGTGGGTGTGTTCGACCTGGAGAACAATGACGGGACACCGATCTACGTCCACGCGAAGATCTGCATCATTGACGACACGTGGTTCACCTGCGGATCTGACAACTTCAACCGCCGGTCCTGGACCACCGACAGCGAGCTCACCTGCGCAGTGATCGACACCTCCGCTCCGGCTGGTGCCGGTGGCAGTGCCGCCGGCCGAACGCCCCAGCCACTCCCGCGGAAGTTGCGGCTCCAGCTCTGGGCGGAACATCTGGGCATTGACCAGGACGACCCCCTCCTGACCGCCGACGGCGGGGAACTTGATCTTTGGAACAGGGTGGCCGGTGCCCTGGACCAGTGGCACGGGACCGGCCGGTCCGGGCCGCGGCCGCAAGGCCAGATACGCCTCCACTCCCCCGAACCGGTCCGGGCCATCCACCGTTTCTGGGCCGATCCGATCTACCGGCTAATCGTGGACCCGGACGGCCGCCCCCGCCCGCTGCGTGGCACTTCCCGGTTCTAGGCCGGACAGGGAGCAGTCCGGGGACTTGAAAAATTGTTCCTAAGCATGCTTATGATATTCCCAGCCGAATGCGAACGGCTGCCAACCAGAGGAGGAAACACCATGGGACTGGGCGACAAAATCGAGAACGCCGCCGAAAAAGCCGGCGGTAAGGGCAAGGAAGCTGCCGGAGCTGCCACTGGCGATGAGAGCCTGCGTGCCGAGGGCCAAGCAGATCAGGCAAAAGGTGATCTGAAGCAGGCCGGCGAAAAGGTCAAGGACGCCTTCAAGCACTGACAGGCAGTCAAGGAAAAGCGCACCCAGCGAACGGGGTGCGCTTTTTTCATGCCTGCCCATCACGTTCGGTAGGTTGGGCGGTAAAGGCAACGGCAATCAAGTCGGGAGAAGACAATGAAGGCAATCAGTTATGAAGAAACAGGGCCCTCATCCGTACTGAAGCTTCAGGACAGGCCATTGCCGGTGCCGGGGCCCGGAGAAGTCCGTGTCCGAATGGTGGTGTCCGGCGTCAACCCCACCGACTGGAAGTCGCGGTCCGGGAGCGGAAGCAGGAAGCTCGACGCCCCCAAAGTTCCAAACCAGGACGGAGCCGGTGTCATCGATGACCTGGGTCCCGGGGTGACGGGCCTGTCGGTGGGCGGCCGTGTCTGGCTGTGGGACGTCGCCTGGGGCAGTAATGAAGGCACGGCACAGGAATACGTCGTTGTGCCCCGCAATAAAGCTGTGCCCCTTCCCGATACCGAATCCTTCGATGCCGGCGCCTCATTGGGCATCCCGGCGTTGACGGCGCACCGGGCCCTGACATCGAACGAGGACGGCCCAGCCAGGCTTTCCGCCGGTGCCCTCGAGGGACGAACCGTTCTGGTGACGGGAGGGGCCGGAGCCGTAGGCCACGCGGCCATCCAACTCGCGCGCTGGGCCGGGGCCACAGTCATCACCACCGTCAGCGGAGACCAAAAGGCTGAACTGGCCCGCCGTGCGGGCGCCGGCACCGTCATCAACTACCGGACCGGGGACATTGTTGGCGCCGTCCACCAGGTGGCCGCAAACGGCGTCGACATGGTTGTGGATGTCAACGCACCCGCGAACATCAAGACGGACCTGGACGTCATCAAGCCGGGCGGCACGATCGCCATATTCGCGGCGAACCCGGGACAATCACTCACCGTTCCAATCCGCGAAAGCATGGCGAGGAACGTCCGCTACCAGTTCATCCTCACCTACACCGTCACCGACGAGCAGAAACGTCAGGCCGTTGCCGCCATCTCCGAGGCCCTGGCGGCAGGCGCGCTGCGGGTGGGGGAAGAGCACGGACTGCCCCTGACACGGTTTCCGCTGGACCAGACCCCCGCAGCCCATGACGCCGTGGAACAGGGGACAGTCGGAAAAGTGCTGATCGACGTCGCACCCGGAACCTGACGCCCTACCGTGCAAGCCTGTCCCTGGCTGCATGCTCCACCAGGACCGGCACGAAGGCGCGGACCCGGCCCGTATCCAGGAGGCTGTGTTCCTGCTGCACCACATCTTCGATGTACTCCCTGGACAGCGCTGGAAACTTCACGGCAAGCCGGTCCACCACGTCGCCAAGCGCCCGCAACTCTTCGCTTACTCCCATCGGGAAAGTGTCGGGGATCCGGCCAATCCCGTCAAGACTTGACTGAGGGGGCGCCGAGGCATGCGCCATGGTTAACCGGCACGCGCGCACGACGGCGAGCGCCGGGACCGCGTTCGGGCCAGCCTGGGCGGTCCCCTTCGCACCTCCGGAGCGCCGCCGACGTCAGTGCGGATGAAGCCGCCGGGTCCGTGGGTGCCGGTTACGTCCGGGGCTATGGGCCGCCGCTGCCACCGGACGGTACTCAATCCGGTGCTTCTCGGCCCGGACGCCGCGGCGTTCCTGCCGCCGCGCCTTCCTTTCCGGCCGGTCGATGGCGGACAGGATGGTCAGCGTTACGGCAATCCAGAGGAGCGCCGTCCCCAACACCAAAGCGATTTCCAGCTCAGTGCTCATACACATTATTTTAGGCTCGTGGAGCAGGGTTCACCCCTCTGCGGACCCACAGCACGGACGCTTAAACCCACAGTGTTTCAGAGCAGTCCCAATGCCTTGACAGCAGCCATCACGTCGGAGGCCTGCACAGCGAGCAGGGCTGGGTCCGGCCGCGCCGCGAACGTGTCCCCGCGCCGCAGTTCGGCCCGGGTGAGGACGATATGGGGCCCAGGGGGCGGCCCCCAAATCTCGGGTGGGGCCGGGCCAAAGAGCACCACTGACGGGGTGCCGTAGGCTGATGCCAGGTGCGCGGCGCCGGTATCGGCAGAGACCACCAGGCGGGCAGCAGCAATGGTCGCAGCGAACTCCCCGAGGCCCAATACCCCGGCCAGGACAGCCGTACCCGGGATTCCTGCGAGGCGGCACACTTCCTCCGCCCGGTCCCTCTCGGAACTGCCGCCGGTGAAGACTACCTGGTGTCCCGCCTCGGTCAGTGTCGTCGCCACCGCCGCAAACCGCTCCGCAGGCCAAAGCCTGCTGCCGTACGCTGCCCCCACGTGCAGGACAGTGGCCCCGGGCACGGGACTGGGTACCTGGGGCGTATCCAACTGCACGTCCAACGGATCGGCGTCTATCCCATGCCATTCAAGGAGCCGTACCCAGCGTTCGCGTTCGTGCAGTTCCGGCCGCCACTGCGGCCCGTTCCAGTGTGCACTGTGATGTCCCAGGGTCCGCCGGGCCTTCAACGCCTCTATTCGGCCCTGGCTCTCCGGGCCGCTGCCGTGAAGGTTGACGGCTACGTCCACCACGCCCGGTGGCAGTGCCAGCGGCTCGTCCAGGCCGTGCGTGGGCAGCAGTTCATAGCCGCCCACCAGGCCCAGGGCGTCGGACAACCACCCCTGCGCAGCATACCGAAGCCGGTGCCCGGGAAAGGCCCGTCGGAGGCCTTTCAACGCCGGCACGGCCACCAGCAGGTCTCCGAGCTTGAGGGCGCGCAGAACCAGGAGCTCCGGCCTGCCGTCTGCCGGCTCTTGAACGACTGCTGTGTGTGCCGCTGCCCCGCCCGTCATGCATCCTGCTTTGCGAGCTTGCCGGCCGTGAGGCTCCGGACGTCCCCGTAGACCTCAGCAACGCCCACCCCGGCCACCAGTGAATCGTCGTGGACGCACCGTTCTGCCGTCCAGCCGACCTGGGTTACATCGACACCACATGTCGGGCACGCCGTCACCCATGAGGCGTGGACACGGTGGAGGCTCCGCCCCAGCGCTCCGGCGTTGATCACGTTGCCCACCCAGAAAATGCCGACTGTGGGCACGCCCAGCGCCTGCGCAAGGTGCCTGGGCCCACTGTCGTTTGCCACCACGACGTCGGCGTCCACCAGCAACGCCACGAGCCCTGCCATGTCAAGGGCGCCGGCCAGGGAACGGACTGCTGCTGAAGCGGCACTGTCCGCGATTTCCGCTGCCAGGCCCTGTTCGCTCCTATCCCCGATAAGGACCACTTGTGAACCATCGGCCGCACAGGCGGCAGCAAGCTCAGCGAACTTTGAGGCGGGCCAACGACGGCGGAGATCGGTGGCGCCGGGATGGATCACGACGAGTGGGTGGGCGCGGTCCCCGGGGCGGGCTGGCGGGAATTCCTGCCCGGCGGGCGCCAGCCGGGCCTCAAGGTCGACGGGGAACGCGCCCGCAAAACCCGCCACTTCCAGAGCCCTGAGGGGTTCGTGCTGGTAATAGAGGTAGGGAACGCTGCGCTCAAGCATGGCGGCGTCGGCCGTCCGCGTCCCTACGGTGTGGCGGGCTCCCAGCCGCAGCAGGAAGGGATTCGAGAACCGTCCACCTCCATGGAGCTGGACGGCCAGATCGAAGGCGCGCCCGCGCATGCCGGCAAAGAAGTGATCCAGCTCGCCGGCATCCTCCTCCCCCGGGCGGACTCCTTCGGCGAAGGGCAGGATAACCACTTCATCGACAGGGCCTTCCACCGCCCCGAGAACCGCCTCATGGATTGGAGTGCCCAGCAGTGTCAGGTGTGCTGCCGGGTAGGCCGCCTTCAACGCAGCCATCGCTGGAATTGCGAAGAGAAGATCTCCCAGGCCCCCTCCCCGCAGGACCGCTATCCGGGACACAGCGTCGAACTTCTCCAGCACCGGGCCTACCCCCGCACCGATTTGTTCGGCGCCGCCAAGCTCCGCAGTGAGTTGCTCCAAAAACTGCCCCTTCCGTCCCGGGGAGGAAACCGCATGGCCGTCCCTCTCCTGCCCACGCAGCCGAATATCGGTTCGGGAAACCCGTGGCCGCTCCTCTGCACCCGTACCCAACCGGCAACGGATCTACGCTTCCTGTTGGGGAATACCGGGTTCATGCTGTACGTTTCATACCCGACAGCCCAACTAAGAAAAGAGAAGCACCCAAAGTGGCAACCGATTACGATGAACTGCGTTCCGACGTCAAGGAATCGCAGGACAACTCACTCGAGCAGCTCCAGTCAGCGAATGCTCCGGACGCCCGCAGCGTTGTGCAGGAGTTGGACGAGGCTGACGGGCTGGACGGCGCCGGAGTTCCTGGCGGCGAATTTGTCGCTGAGGAACTCGTAGTCCAGGTCATCCCCCAGGCTGAGGACGAATTCACCTGCTACTCCTGCTTCCTGGTCCGCCACCGGTCCCAGATCGCCCGGCAAAAAGACGGCCACAGCTACTGCACGGAGTGCGAAGGTTAATCAGCAGGTTTGTACCAGGGCGGCAACGCCAGGCCCCGTACGAAAGGCACGCCGAACCTGGCGTGCCTTTCGGCTTTAAGCATTGACCAGGTTCCTGCCCGCGTCCAGCTTGGGTGCGTAGCGTGGGGCACAGGACTTACGACGCCGACACGCAGCCAGGAGGCCATATTGGACAGCCCTGCCAGCTTCTGGAATACCTTCAGCGCGGCATTCACCCAAACCAACGTACCCAACATCACATTCGCCGAGCTGATGCTGTCGCTGGCGGCCGCCGTCGTGCTGTCCATCCCCCGGCGCAGCTGGCGCTATTTCGGCCTCCTGGCTACCGCCACCCACGAACTGGGCCACGCATTCGCTGCCCTTACCTCGGGGCAGCGGCTCTCCGGGATCCGGCTTCGCCTTGACCACTCCGGAACCACCACCACCTACAGCAGGAGCAGGCTGGCCGCTGCCTGGTCCTGCTTTTGGGGATATCCGGTGCCAGCGCTGGCGGGTGCCGCATTTGTCTGGTCCGGGCTCAACGGATGGGGACCGGCAGCCATGGCGGCCAGCGCGGTGGTGTTGACTGCCTCGCTCCTCTTCCTTCGCAACCTTGCGGGATTCGTGATCACGGGGGCCGCGATCGCCGGGACCGGTGCCCTCACCTTCCTTGCGCCGCCCTCCGTGGTTGGCCATGCCGCCGTGATCTTCGGCCTGGCACTCCTCGTGGCCGCCGTACGTGACCTGGTCAAGCTCACCCACGTGCATTTACGCCGTCGCGACCGTCTCAACAGCTCGGACGCGTATCTCCTGTACCGGGCCACCTCCGTTCCGTCCGGCATCTGGATTGCCCTGTTCACGCTCCTCGTGGCCGCTTCCTGGCTGGTGGCGTGGCAGCCCCTCGTGGCAATCCTCCGGCAGGGCGCCTAGGGCGTGAAGCCGGCGCATAGGCTAATGGCATGAGCCAGGAAACGGAAAGCACACCAGCAGACACCGCCGACGCGCACAGCACCCGGGGAGCCTACGTGACAGGCGGGGCGGAATTCACCCGGGACACCAACTACATCGAGGACCGCATCACCAGGAATGCCGCGCCCGGCAGCAACGGTGAGCCGGGCTGGCCGGTCGAGTCCGGGCGCTACCGCCTCATTGCCGCAAGGGCCTGTCCATGGGCCAACCGCACCGTCATTGTCCGCAGGCTGTTGGGGCTCGAGGAGGCCATCTCCCTTGGCCAGCCTGGGCCCACCCACGATGCACGTTCCTGGACATTCGACCTGGACCCGGGTGGAGTGGACCCGGTCCTGGGAATCGAGCGCCTGCAGGACGCCTACTTCAAGCGGTTCCCCGGCTACCCCCGCGGAATTACCGTTCCCGCTATCGTCGACGTGCGCAGTGGTGAAGTGGTGACCAATAATTTCCCCCAAATCACCCTTGATTTCTCGACCGAGTGGACAGAATTCCACCGGCCGGGCGCCCCGCAGCTCTACCCCGCGCATCTCCGCGAAGAAATCGACCACGTGAACAAGCGCGTCTTTACCGAGGTCAATAACGGCGTCTACCGGTGCGGCTTCGCTGGATCACAGGAGGCCTACGACTCGGCGTACCAGCGCCTGTGGGCCGCGCTGGACTGGCTCGAGGACCGCCTCTCGCGGCAGCGCTTCCTGGTGGGTGAAACCATTACCGAGGCGGACGTCAGGCTGTTCACCACCCTGGCCAGGTTCGATCCCGTCTACCACGGACATTTCAAGTGCAACCGGCAAAAGCTTAGCGAAATGCCCAACCTGTGGGGTTATGCGCGGGACTTGTTCCAGACTCCGGGCTTCGGGGACACCATCGACTTCGTGCAGATCAAGCGCCACTATTACATCGTTCATGAGGACATCAATCCCACCGGCATTGTCCCTGCCGGCCCGGATCTTGCCGGATGGTTGACGGAGCACGGCCGGGAGGCGCTGGGCGGACGCCCGTTCGGCGACGGCACCGCACCGGGACCTGTGCGGCCCGGCGAGGAAGTCGCAGCCGGACACGGAGCTTCCCGCTGACCTCATCCGCGGACGGAAACCGCTTTCCTCGTAGACTGGAGGCATGCAGACTTCTCTGGGTTTCGTAGCGCCGGGGTACGAGGGTGTCCTGGCACTGTTTGAGTCCTTCCTCGCGGAGGACTCCCGCTACAGCGCGCAGCTGGCCGCCTACCGGAACGGGGTGCCGGTGGTACGCCTGACCGGCGGCCCGGCCATGGCACCGGATACGTTGACCGGCGCCTACTCCTGCTCCAAGGGTGTCGCCGCCCTGGTCATCGCCCTGCTGGTCCAGGACGGTGTCCTTGACCTTGACCGGACGATGGCCCACTACTGGCCCGAGTTTGCGGTCCACGGAAAGGACCGTTTGCTCGTCAGGGAGGCGTTGTCGCACCAGGCGGGGCTGCTGGGGGTCGAGGGCGGTTTTAGCTTGGACGAGTTCACCACGTCCGGGGCCGCAGCCCGGCTCGCCGCTGCCGCTCCCGCCTGGGAGCCCGGCCGCCAGTTCGGCTACCACGCCCTCACCATTGGCATCCTGATGGAAGAACTGTGCCGGCGGACCACGGGCGAGGCCCTGCAGGACATCTACGACCAGAGAATCCGGAAGCCGCAGGACGTGGACTTCTTCCTGGGCCTGCCGGACAGCCAGGACGGCAGGTACCAGGACGTCCTGTACGAAGCAGGGCCGGCCGAAGCGTGGATGGATCCGCTCAGCCTCGACGGCCTGAACAGCAATGCCCCGGTCAGCACCATCATGGAACTGCCCAATATCCGCTCCGTGCGTGCCGCGGGCATGTCCGCCGCGGGTGGCGTTGGCTCCGCGGAGGGGCTGGCGCGCCTGTACGCAGCGGCCACCACCGGTGTCGGTGGCACGGAGCCGTTCCTCTCCGGCGGGACCATTACGGCCATGACTCGGGAACAGGTCTGGGGCCTGGACCGGTCCTCCGGCCTGGACAATGCCTTCGCGGTCGTTTTCATGAAACCCCACCCCTCACGGAACTTCGGGAGCCACCGGGCCTTCGGCCACGAGGGAGCCAACGCTGCCCTGGGCTTCGCCGACCCCTCCTACGGGCTGGGCTTCGGCTACATCCCCCGGCGCGCGGAAGAAGGCCGCACCCCGGGCCGTGCCCACAGGCTGGCAACTGCGGTAACGCGCTCAGCAGCAGGTTTGTCCTGAGCCACCCCCGGCCCTACTGTTGTCCGGATGGGCAATACTCAGGCACGGCCGGATGCACGGTGGGCTCGGGGGACCCAACTTCTTAGACAATCAGTGGCGGGGCTTTCTGCTGCCTTCGCGGCACAGCGGCTCCAACTGGCAGGGAAAGCGGCCATAGCCGCGGGGCTGGCGTTCGCCATCGCACCCCTCATGCCTGGCGCCGCCTCGCACTACGCGTACTACGCACCGCTGGGCGCCCTCGTGGCCATGTATCACAACGTGGCCGGGTCAGTGAAGCAGGGGGCACAGGCGCTGGCGGGGCTGGCGATGGGAATCGGTCTTGCCTTCGTCCTGGTCAGCATCAGCGAACCGTCGCCCCTGACGGTCGCCCTGTTCATGGGGGTGGGCGTCCTGCTGGGCGGCTTGCCGGGCATCGGCTCAGGCAGTGACTGGATCCCCACGGCGGCGCTCCTGGTCCTGCTGGTGGGCGGCAGCAACGCCGAAGATTTCTCCTACGGCTACCTTGTGCAGATGGCGGCGGGCGTGGCTGTCGGGATTGCGGTGAATTTCCTGATCTTTCCTCCGCTGCACCTCAACGCCGCCGCATCGAGCCTTGCCGACCTGCGGCTCGCCCTTGGCCGGCAGCTGACGGACATGGGCGCGGCACTGGTGGAAAAATGGCCCCCTGAGCACGAGGATTGGTCGCGCAGGTCGGACGAACTGGCGGAAGCGGCGCGTTCAGTGCGTCATTTGGTCAAGGAGGCGGATGCCAGCAGGCGCGCCAACCCCCGGCGGAAGCTGCACCCGCGCGACATGGACCGGGACTACCGGGACCTGCGAAACCTGGAACGGGTCACCTTCCATATCCAGGACATGACGGATGTGCTGTCCGATGTGATCTGGGAGGACGACGTGCCCTACGAGATTCCCCTTCAGGACAATGAACCGCTGGCAGACGCCATTACCGCCACCGGGGAACTGGTTTCCACGGACACCGACGGTGACGCCCAGGAATTGAAGGACCGCTACGACGCTGCCAGGGCGGCGGTGGAAGCCTGCATGGCTGCCACCGCCGACAGGCCGGCAGAACAGGGAACCGTCCCTGCCTCAGAATCGGTCCTCCTCAGCCTCCACCGGATCCTGCGGGCCGTCCAGCCGCAGGACTAGGCAGGCCCTGGCCCCAGGCCGGAAGCTGAAGGCCAGGTCCTACAGGGCCGAAACCGTCCCGCTGAAATGGCGCCGCCCGGAGCGTGGACTCCATGCAACGAAACTGGAGTGCTTCCATGCCCCGGAGCCGGTCTGTTCGGTCCCGATCTCCAGGGCGACCCGGGAAGGCAGGAAGACCGGGGCCTCGAATTCCACGTCCCACATGAACGAGTCGCCCCGGGCGGGGCCCACATCTGCGAGCGCACGGGACGCGAGGTACATGCCGTGCGCTATCGATCGCCGCATGCCCAGGGCCTTGGCCGAGAGCACGCTGAGGTGGATGGGGTTGAAGTCCCCTGAGACCGCTGCATACGCACGGCCCGTATCCACGCCGAGGTGCCACAGCGCCGTCGGGTCCGGTGCCGTGAAATCAGCTTTGGGAGGTATGGCTGAGGGCTTGTCGATCCCCGGGAGGAAGACGCCCTTGGCGAGGTATGTTGAAACTCCGCGCCAATTGACCTCGCCGGAGCCGGCGCGCCGGACTTCCGCCACGACGTCCAGCTGTGTCCCCGCACGGTGGCCGCCGAGGTTTTCCACGCGGGCGGTCATGTCAAGGACATCGGTGAACAACAGCGGTGATCTTTGCTCCACACTGTTGCGCAGGTGGATCATCCCCAGCAGGGGCAACGGGAAGTCGTCCCGGTTCATGACGCTCATGGCCAAGGGGAATGCGATGGCGTGAATGAACCCCGCGGGCAGGACGTCACTGGCCGTTTCGCCGATCAGGTGCTGGTAAGCCGTAAGGTTTTCCACCCCGACGGTGACGCCCCTGACTTCGTGGCTCTCCGCCGGGAGGACTGCGGAGTCATGTGTTCCCAGCAGCCTGCGTCTTGCGGCCTGCGCGGCAGCGTTGACGTAAAGCTTGGACAACGAGGGCATCTCGGCCAGGACCACCGGCTGCTTGACCGTCATGCCCCCACCAGGTTCTGCCCGCACACACGCAGCACCTCTCCGTTGATCCCGCCCGCGGCATCGCTGGCCAGGAACGCGATGGTTTCCGCGACGTCGGACGGGAGCCCGCCCTGCTGCAGTGAGTTCAACCGGCGCGCCACCTCCCGGACGGCGAAGGGGATCCGGGCCGTCATCTCCGTTTCGATGAAGCCGGGAGCCACTGCGTTGATGGTGCCGCCGCGGGACGCCAGCAGCGGGGCTGTGGCCCGCACCATTCCCATGACCCCTCCCTTGGACGCAGCGTAATTGGTCTGGCCCCGGTTTCCGGCGATGCCGCTGGTGGAGGCCACTGAAACAATACGCGGTGACTGCCGAAAGTGTTCGGAGGCCAGGAGGGTTTCGTTGATGCGGAGCTGGGCGGCGATGTTGATGGTCATGACCGAGTTCCACCGGGCCTGGTCCATGTTGGCCAGCAGCTTGTCCCGGGTAACGCCCGCGTTGTGCACCACGATGTCCAGCCGCCCGTGCCGCTGAACGGCATGGTCGATGATCCGCTGGCCGGCGTCGGCACCGGTGATGTCCAGCTGAAGTGCGGTGGCCCGCACCTCGTTGGCCACCGAGGCCAGCTGGTCCCCTGCGGCAGGAATGTCAACCAGGATCAGGGTGGCGCCGTCGCGGTGCAGCGTCCTGGCAATCTGGGCTCCGATGCCGCGGGCAGCGCCGGTGACGACAGCCACCTTCCCTGCCAACGGCCGTTCCGGATCAGCGGGCAGGCTGCCGTCCTCTGATGAGACGGTCAGGAACTGTCCGTCCACGAATGCTGACCGGCCGGAGAGGAAGAACGCCAGGGCGCCCAGGGCGCTGGGACTGGTGGCGGTGGTGCCGTCCGCAAGGATCACGCCGTTGCCGGTTGCGCCGCCCCGCAGTTCCTTGGCCAGGGACCGCAGGAAGCCATCCACTCCCTGCCGGGCTGCTGCAGCTTCGGGTGTAGCCGCTTCCGACGCCGGGCGGGAAAGCGTGATGATCCGCCCGCCGGCGCGCAGGTCCCGGAGGGAGCCTGCCGCCGCCAGCACGGGCTTTTCAAGGTCTGTCGGGTGTTCCAGCCCGTCGAGGACCAGGATGATGGCGCCCAGCTTTTCGGCGGGAACAGCATGCCGCCGGACGTCGAGGTCCCAGGACAGCAGCTCCGCGGCGAGCTTATCCGCCCCCGGGGTGGTTCCCAGGACCACGACCGGTCCGGTTACCAGGGGCTGCCCTGGCTGGTAGCGGCGCAGGACCGCAGGTTGCGGAAGGCCGAGTTTCTTTGCAAGGCTGCGGCCCATGCCGCTGTTGACCAGTTGGGTGTACGTATCTGCCACGGCCGCCCCCTACAGAGATTCCAGGATGGCGACGACGCCCTGGCCGCCGGCGGCGCAGACGGACACCAGGCCCCGGGCCGGCTTCCCGGTGGCAGCAGACTTGGCCTGGAGCATCTTGGCCAGCGTGCCCGCGATGCGGCCACCGGTGGCGGCAAAGGGGTGGCCTGCTGCGAGTGAGGACCCGTTGACGTTGAGGCGCGAGCGGTCGACGCTGCCGAACGCACCGTCGAGCCCCAGGCGGGTGCGCCCGAACTCGTCATCCTCCCAGGCTGCCAGCGTGCTGAGCACCGTGGCGGCAAACGCTTCGTGGATCTCGAAGAAGTCGAAGTCGGCCAGCGTCAGGCCTTGCCGGGCCAGAAGCCTGGGCACGGCGAAGACGGGAGCCATCAGCAGCCCGTCCTTCCCATGGACGAAGTCGACAGCGGCAGCCTCGGCATCGACCACGGCTGCCAGCTTGGGTAGGTCGCGGGCGTCTGCCCATTCGTCCGAGGCCAGCAGCACCGTGGACGCACCGTCCGTCAGCGGGGTGGAATTGCCCGCCGTCATGGTGGCATCCGCTCCAAGGTTGCGGCCGAAGACCGGCTTGAGGGATGCCAGTTTCTCCAGCGAGGTGTCCGCCCGGAGGTTCCCGTCACGCGTCAGTCCCCGGTAGGGGGTCATCAGGTCATCAAAGAACCCGGAGTCGTAGGCGGCGGCCAGGTTGTGGTGGCTGTTCAGTGCCAGCTCATCCTGCGCTTCCCGGGAGATCTTCCACTGGGCGGTAGTCAGGGCCTGGTGCTCGCCCATGGACAGGCCGGTACGCGGCTCCGCAGTGCCCGGGGCCAAAGGGGCCAGGTCCTTGGGCCGGAGCCGGCTGAGGATCTGGAGCCGCTGGGGAAGGGTTTTGGCCCGGTGAAGGTCCAGAACGACCTCGCGGAGTCCCTCACTGACCACCACGGGTGCGTCGGAGGCCGAATCCACGCCGCCGGCGATGGCCGAATCGATTTGCCCGAGCTTGATTTTGTTCGCCAGGCCCACCACGGTCTCCAGGCTCGTGGCACACGCCTGCTGGAGGTCATACACGGGCGTTTCCGGCGAGAGCGCCGACCCCAGCACTGCCTCCCGGGTGAGGTTGAAGTCCCGGGAGTGCTTCAGGACCGCGCCGGCCGCCACCTGCCCGATCCGTTCGTCCTGGAGCCCGAACCGCGCGATCAGGCCATCGAGGGCCGCCGTCAGCATGTCCTGGTTGGAGGACTTGGCGTAGGCACCGCCGGCGCGGGCAAACGGAAGCCTGTTGGCGCCAACAATCACCGCCCTGCGGGTTGCCGGGACGGCAGGCAGGGCTGATCCGCCTGCGTGGGTGGACTGTCCTTCTGTGGACATGGAGGGCTCCTCTGGGTCACAAGTGGTTACCGATACCCAGCGTACCTGATACGCTGGGTATCGTGAACCTTCAGGACACGCACTCCCCCTTGACCATCGAACTGCCGTCGCCTGCCAGCCCCGACGGACGTTCGTCGCGCTGGCAAAGCCACCGGGAGGAACGGCGCAGGGAGCTCATCAAGCAGGCCCGCCGCGCCGTGCACGCGCTCGGCAGCGATGCCTCAATGGAAGACATCGCCACGGCAGCCGGGACATCGAAGTCCGTCTTCTACCGGTACTTCGGGGACAAGGCCGGGCTGCAGCAGGCAGTAGGCGAGGTCGTCCTCAGCCAGATGCAGCACCGCATCCAGGAGGCCGCGCAAAGTGCACTCACGCCCCGGGAAGGCCTGCTCGCGATGGTCTCGGCTTATCTCCAAATGGCCGCCACCAGCCCCAACGTCTATACCTTTGTCACCAGCTATGCGCCGGCTGATGCCGCCAACCCGCCGCACCCTGCCGCAGCAGGCGGACCGCTGGGCCCCTTCTTCGACGCCATCGCGGACATGATCGCCACTCCCATGCGGTCCCACCTGGCGGACGTCAAGGAAACCGTCATCGGCTACTGGCCCAAGGCCGCGATCGGCCTGGTCCGGAACGCCGGCGAACAATGGCTCAGCACCCCGGACTCCCCCGCCAAACCAGACCAGGAGACCATGGCCCGCCAGATCACGGCGTGGCTGTGCGTGGGCATCGTCCCCGAACTCACCACCGCTTCACCGACCACCAAGTTATCCGCCAAAGAAGGACTGTGACATGACTGACGTAGTGGACCGCCCCGCGCGCAAGGGACTCCGCCCCGCCGCAACCCCTGCAGCAAAGCCCGCGGGCGAAAACGCCGCACCCGCCGTCGACGTCGAGGCGCTGGGCAGGCAGCTCCTGGGCAAATGGGCCGATGTCCGGCTCCAGGCACGCGACCTGGCCGGCCGGCCCGAACTGCACAAGACTGAGGGCCTGACGCACACCGAACACCGCGCCCGGGTCTTCGGACAACTCAAGTACCTCGTGGACAATGAAGCAGTGCACCGCGCCTTTCCCTCGGAGCTGGGCGGATCCGACGACCATGGCGGAAACATCGCCGGCTTCGAGGAACTGGTAGTGGCGGACCCTTCCCTGCAGATCAAGGCCGGGGTCCAGTGGGGACTCTTCGGATCCGCCGTGATGCACCTGGGGACCGCAGAACACCACACCAAGTGGCTGCCCGGAATCATGAGCCTTGAAATCCCCGGCTGCTTCGCGATGACGGAGACCGGCCACGGCTCGGATGTGGCCAGCATCGCCACCACCGCAACCTACGAAGCCGCCACCGAAGAGTTCATCATCAACACCCCGTTCCGCGCCGCCTGGAAGGACTACATCGGCAACGCGGCCAACGACGGCCTCGGCGCCGTGGTGTTCGCCCAGCTGGTCACCCGCGGCGTGAACCACGGCGTCCACGCCTTCTACGTGGACCTCCGGGATGCGGACACCAAGGAATTCCTGCCCGGAATCGGCGGGGAGGACGATGGCGTCAAGGGCGGCCTGAACGGCATCGACAACGGCCGGCTGCACTTCGAGAACGTCCGCGTCCCCCGGACCAACCTCCTGAACCGGTACGGCAACGTCGACGCGGACGGAACCTACACCTCACCCATCGCCAGCCCCGGCCGGCGCTTCTTCACCATGCTGGGCACCCTGGTCCAGGGCCGCGTGTCTCTGGACGGCGCCGCCGTGGCCGCCTCCAAGGTCGCGCTGAAGGCTGCTATCCAGTACGCCACCGAACGCCGCCAGTTCAACGCTTCCTCGCACACGGAGGAAGAAGTCCTGCTCGACTACCAGCGGCACCAGCGGCGCCTGTTCACCCGCCTGGCCACCACCTATGCGGCCAGCTTTGCACACGAGCAGCTGCTGCAGAAGTTCGACGACGTCTTCTCCGGCGCCCACGACACTGACGCGGACCGCCAGGACCTGGAAACCCTGGCTGCGGCGCTGAAGCCCCTCAGCACCTGGCATGCCCTGGACACCCTCCAGGAATGCCGTGAAGCGTGTGGCGGCGCCGGCTTCCTGATCGAGAACCGGTTCGCCTCGCTGCGCGCCGACCTGGACGTCTATGTCACTTTCGAGGGTGACAATACCGTGCTCCTGCAGTTGGTGGCCAAGCGCCTGCTGGCCGACTACGCCAAGGAGTTCAGGAATGTGGACTTCGGCGTGCTGGCCCGGTACGTGGTGAACCAGGCGGCGGGCGCCGCTGTGCACCGCACGGGCCTGCGCCAGGTGGCCCAATTCATGGCTGACACGGGGTCAGTGCAGAAGGCCGCAATTGCCCTCCGCGACGAGGAAGGCCAGCGCGCCCTGCTCACGGACCGGGTGCAGACCATGGTGGCTGAGGCCGGGGCCGCCTTGAAGGGCAGCAAGCGCCTGCCGCAGGACAAGGGCGCTGCATTGTTCAACCGGCACCAGAATGAACTCATCGACGCCGCCCAGGCGCACGCTGAACTGCTGCAGTGGGAGGCCTTCACCGAGGCGCTCCGGGAGGTGGAGGATCCGGGAACCAGGTTGGTCCTCACCTGGCTGCGTGACCTCTTCGGCCTGTCCCTGATTGAGAAGAACCTGTCCTGGTACCTCATGAACGGCCGGCTCTCCATGCAGCGGGCGCGCACTGTGGGCGGCTACATCAACAGGCTGCTGGAGAAGATCCGACCGCATGCCCTCGACCTGGTCGAGGCCTTCGGGTACGGCGGGGAACACGTCCGGGCTGCCATCGCCACGGGCGCTGAAAAGAGCCGCCAGGACGAGGCGCGTGCGCACGTCCGCGCTGAGCGTGCCAGCGGGCAAGCCCCGGTGGCCGAGAAAGTCCTGATCGCCAGGGCCGCGGGCCGGAAGGCCTGACCCGGGCGGACACCGGGAACCGGGCAAAAAACGACGGCGCCGCCCCCTGCCAAAGGGAGCGGCGCCGTCGTGGTTTGTATCTCCGGGACGCTCAGGCCCCGGCGGGCAACACCGAGCGGTACAC
Organism: Pseudarthrobacter sp. 05T312; assembly: GCF_056396685.1. NCBI lineage: Bacteria > Bacillati > Actinomycetota > Actinomycetes > Micrococcales > Micrococcaceae > Pseudarthrobacter > Pseudarthrobacter sp. 05T312. The sequence continues at coordinate 100,841 of NZ_JBFTLY010000009.1, read as the reverse complement.
CTCGAGCGTGGTTTCCGTGATCGACTCCCACGAGAAGTGCTTTTCGGCGCGCTCGCGGCCTGCCTGGCCCATGGCGCGGGCGCGGGCGGGATCGGACACCACTTCGGTCAGGGCGGCCGCGAACTCCGCGACGAACTTCTCCGGGTCCAGGGGCGTCCCCGTACCATCGGTGACCTGTACCAGGTCCACCAGGAGGCCGGTTTCACCGTGCTGGACCACCTCGGGGATGCCGCCGGTGGCGCTGGCCACCACTGCGGCGCCGCAGGCCATGGCTTCAAGGTTTACGATGCCGAGCGGCTCGTAGATGGAGGGGCAGGCGAAGGCTGTGGCGTGGCTGAGGACCTGGATCAGTTCGTGGCGCGGCAGCATCCGTTCAATCAGCACCACGCCGGTGCGCTGCTTCTGCAGCTCCTCGATGAGGGCCGCTGTTTCGGCGGCCAGTTCCGGAGTGTCCGCCGCGCCCAGGCACAGGACCAGCTGGACATCGGCGGGCAGCTTCGCTGCCGCGCGCAGGAGGTAGGGAACGCCCTTCTGGCGTGTGTTTCTTCCCACAAAGACGACGCTCGGCTTGGCGGGGTCGATGCCCAGCGCACGGACGGCGTCGTCGTTCTCATCACGCTGCCAGAGAGCCACGTCGATCCCGTTGTGGACCACCCGGACCTTTTCCGGGTCAACGTCCGGGTAGCTGCGCAGGATGTCCTGGCGCATGCCCTCCGACACGGCGATGATGGCCGCCGCCGCTTCGTAGGCCGTCTTCTCCACCCAGGAGGAGAGGGCGTAGCCGCCGCCGAGCTGTTCGGCCTTCCAGGGCCGCAGCGGCTCGAGGCTGTGGGCGCTGAGAACGTGCGGAATTCCGTGCAGCAGGGAGGCCAGGTGGCCGGCCATGTTGGCGTACCAGGTGTGCGAATGGACCAGGTCCGCGCCCTGCACATCCGGCACGATGCGCAGGTCCACGCCCAGGGTCTGGACCGCCGCGTTGGCCCCGTCCAGGTCCCCGGGAACCTGGTACGACGTCACGGTGGCGCCGTGGTAGTCGGCGTCGCGGGGAGCGCCGAAAGCACGAACCTGCAGGTCAACGTGCTTACTAAGCACCCTGCTCAACTCGGCTACGTGCACCCCGGCGCCGCCGTAGATCTCCGGCGGGAACTCTTTAGTCACAATGTCTATTCGCACAAGACCCAAGGTAGTCGTTCACGGATAACTGTTCTAGTGTGAAGGAGTCCGGGCCTACCGGACTGTCTTGGGGAGTTACGAAGGCGTATAGGAGCGACCATTATGCCGTTGACCAAAAAAGTCCTGGCCATTGTCCTCGCAGGTGGCGAGGGAAACAGACTGATGCCTCTGACGGCAGACCGGGCCAAGCCCGCGGTGCCTTTCGCCGGCAGTTACCGCCTTATCGATTTTGCGATTTCCAACCTGGTGAATTCGCGTTACCTGCAGATTGTGGTCCTCACCCAATACAAATCCCATAGCCTCGACCGGCATATTTCCGAAGCATGGCGGATGTCCACCCAGCTCGGAAACTACGTCGCTTCCGTGCCCGCACAGCAGCGCGTCGGCAAGAGCTGGTTCCTGGGCAGCGCCAATGCCATCTACCAGTCCCTGAACCTGATCCATGACGCCAACCCCGACATCGTCGTCGTGGTGGGCGCGGACCACGTCTACCGCATGGACTTCGCCCAGATGGTGGACCAGCACGTCCGCAGCGGCGCCAAGGCCACCGTGGCGGCCGTCCGCCAGCCGCTGCACATGGCCGACCAGTTCGGTGTCATCGAAGTGGACCAGAACGACGCCCAGAAGATTGCCGCGTTCGTGGAGAAGCCCTCCAGCACGCCCGGGCTCGCAGCCGATCCGTCACAGTTCCTCGCCTCCATGGGCAACTACGTGTTCGACGCCGACGCCCTGGTTGCAGCGCTCCACGTGGACGCCGAGCGGCTGGACACCAAGCACGACATGGGCGGGGACATCATCCCCTACTTCGTCAACCGTGGCGAGGCCGGCGTCTACGACTTCACCCTCAACGAGATCCCCGGTTCCACGGAACGCGACCGCACCTACTGGCGGGACGTCGGTACCATCGACTCCTTCTATGACGCCCACATGGACCTCATCTCCCCGCTGCCTGTCTTCAACCTCTACAACTCCGAGTGGCCCATCTACACCCGGCAAAGCATCTCCCCGCCGGCCAAGTTCGTCCGCGGCAAGAACAATACCGTTGGCACGGCGCTGGATTCGATCGTCTCCAGTGGCGTGGTGATTTCCGGTGGAGTGGTGGAGGGTTCGGTCCTGTCCAACGACGTGTACGTCGCCACCAGCGGCCGGGTCATCGATTCGGTCCTGATGGACAAGGTCCAGGTGGGCGCGGGGGCCGTTATCAACCGGGCCATCCTGGACAAGAACGTCAAGGTTCCGGCCGGAGCCGCCATCGGCCTGGATCCTGAGCTGGACCGGGCCCGCGGCTTCAAGGTCACCGAGTCCGGCATCACCGTCCTGGCCAAGGGCCAGGAAGTGCCGGAACCGGGCGAGGAGGAACGCCAGCTCGCCGCCAGCCACCTGAGCCTGCTGCCCAATGCCATCAAGGCCGCCGCGGAGCAGTACTCCGGTGTCCGTGAGGCCGCCGACAAGGTGGCCGGGACGCACGCTGCCGCAGCAGCGGAGGCTGCACCTGCCGCCCGGCTGGGCTGACCCGGAGCTAGCCTCCCCCGACGGCATCCGCAGGCCGGGGCACCACTGATGGTGCCCCGGCCTGCGGCGTACGCTGTAAAATTTTCCCAATGAGCTCCCCCGATCTGACCCCTGAGGACATCCAGGCCTGCCTCAAGGTCCTGAACACCATCCACGCCTACGACGAGGAGCACCCGGACTACATCTCGGTGCGCCGCGCCACGGGGAAGATGTTCAAGGCCGTCAAGCGCCACCGGCGCGTCACCAAGCGCGATTCGATCGCCGAGGCGGACCGGGCCGTCATTGCCCAGACGGCCACCGCTGCCCCGGACCGCATCGACGACGAGACCCGCGGCAACAAGCTGGCGCCGTCCGCCACAGGGAAGGTCGCCGGACACCTCCTCCGGTCCCGCCCCTGCTACATCTGCAAGCAGCACTACACCCAGGTGGACGCCTTCTACCACCAGCTGTGCCCCGAATGCGCTGCGTTCAGCCACAGCAAGCGCGATGCCCGGACCGACCTCACCGGGCGGCGCGCCCTGCTCACCGGAGGACGGGCCAAGATCGGCATGTACATTGCCCTCCGGCTGCTGCGCGACGGTGCGCACACCACCATCACCACCCGGTTTCCCAAGGATGCCGCGCGTCGCTTCGCGGCCATGGAAGACAGTGGCGAGTGGCTCCACCGACTGCGGATCGTGGGCATCGACCTGCGCGATCCTGCCCAGGTCATGGCCTTGACCGACTCCCTCGACCAGGCCGGTCCGCTGGACATCATCATCAACAACGCGGCCCAGACCGTGCGCCGGTCCGGCAACGCCTACAAGCCGCTGGTGGACGCCGAGGATGAACCGCTTCCGGCGGCCCTGGAGCAGGCCAACGGCGGCCCTGAATTGCTGACGTTCGGCCATGCGCATGACAAGCACCCGCTGGCACTGGCCGGCAGCGTCACCGACCACCCGGTCCTTGCCGGCGATGCCGTCACGTCGCTGGCGCTGTCCACCGGATCTGCCTCCCTGGAGCGCATCGCCGCGGGCACCGCGATTGACGCCGGCGGCCTGGTCCCGGACCTTGCCAGCATCAACAGTTGGACGCAGGTGGTGGACGAGGTGGATCCCCTGGAAATGCTTGAGGTCCAGCTCTGCAACGTCACCGCACCGTTCCTGCTGGTCAGCCGGCTCCGTGGCGCCATGAAGCGGTCCACGGCGCGGCGCAAATACATCGTGAACGTTTCCGCGATGGAGGGGCAGTTCTCCCGCGCTTACAAGGGCCCCGGCCACCCCCACACCAACATGGCCAAGGCGGCGCTGAACATGATGACCCGCACCAGCGCCCAGGAGATGCTGGATACCGACGGCATCCTGATGACTGCCGTGGATACCGGCTGGATCACGGACGAGCGCCCGCACTTCACCAAGGTCCGGCTCATGGAGGAGGGCTTCCACGCCCCCCTTGACCTGGTGGACGGCGCGGCCCGTGTCTACGACCCGATTGTCATGGGTGAAAACGGTGAGGACCAGTACGGGGTCTTCCTGAAGGATTACAAGCCCAGCCCCTGGTGATGCGGGGTATGCTCACGGCATGAGCAACGAGTCATCCACCCAAGTGCAGAATCTCGAACACCACGAATGCTGGGCACTGCTGCGGACAGTCTCCGTAGGCAGGCTCGCGGTCCTCGTTGACGGCCGGCCGGATATCTTCCCGGTCAACTTCACGGTGGACGGCGGCACCCTGGTCTTCCGCACCAGCCAGGGCACCAAATTGTCGGCGGCCTCCGGCGATGCCCCTGTGGCGGTGGAGGCGGACGGCGTCGACTCTGAGACGGGTCTGGCGTGGAGTGTGGTGATCAAGGGCACCGCTGCCCTGGTCAAGAGCACCGAGGACGTGCTGGAGACCTCCCGCCTCTACCTCTTCCCCTGGCAGGCCGGGCGGAAGGACGCGTTCGTCCGCATCACCCCGGACAGTGTCACGGGCCGCCGCTTCAAGGTGACGGACCCGATGACGTGGTGGACGCAGATCAGCGGTTCCGCCAGGGCGTCCCAGGAATAGGCCGACGACGGGTTCCCCGGCCAGGCGGCCGGGGAACCCATGCGTCAGGCGAGCTGGGTGATCTCCACGCTGACCTTCAAGGCCGAGCCGCCGCCCCCGGACAGGATCCCCTTCAGCGGGGGGACGTCCCGGTAGTCGCGGCCCCTGGCCACGGTGACATGGAAGTCACCGGCAGGTTTGTGGTTGGTGGGGTCCCAGCTGCGCCAGTCCCCGTCCCACCATTCCAGCCAGGCATGTGATTGCCCGGCCACCGTCTCGCCGATCCCGGCGCTGGAGCGGGGGTGCAGGTACCCGGAGACATAGCGGGCCGGAATGCCGCAGCTGCGCAGGGCGCCGATGGCCAGGTGCGCCAGGTCCTGGCACACCCCCTGGCGCTGGCCCCAGGCTTCCTCCGCGTTGGTGGTAACGGCGGTGGAGCCGGACATGTAGGTCATCTCCCCGCGCATCCAGGCGAACACCGCCATGGCGGCCTCGTGCGGGTTCTTCCCTGCCACGACTCCCGGGATGATTCCCAGGACTTCGTCACCGGGCCCGCTGAGCCGGGACTGGGGCAGCCAGTCACTGAATGCGTCGAGGGTTTCGGGGGATGCCAGCTGGTCCCAGCCCACAATGTCCGCCTCGGCAGGAATCTTCTCCGCCCTGTGCACCTCCACGGTGATGTTGGAGACCACCTCGAGGTTTTCATGCGGCATCTGCATGTCGAAGGCCGTGACCCGGGTTCCCCAATAGTCGCGGTAGGTGCTCACTGCCGCCTGCGAGGGAGAGACCTTCACCACGGATTCCAGCACCACCTGCTGCGAATCCGTCAGCGGCGTCATCCGGGCCTCGTTGTAGGAGAGCGTCACCCGCTTGTTGTACTTGTAGGCCGTCCTGTGGACGATGCTCAACCGGGTCATGACACTTCTCCCACCCAGGCAAGTTCGTCCGCCTGATTGAAGTACTTACGGGAAATGGCGTCCGAGGCCTGGGACACGGCCTTCTGCACGCGCTCCATGTGTTCGGGCAGCTCGGACATGAGGTCGTCAGTGCGGTGGAACTCAAGGAACGTGCGGGCCTGGCCCACGATGCGGCGCGCATCGTTGATGAAACCCACGCGCTGGGCGGAGGGGTCCAGCTTGGCGAGGCACTCGTCGGCATCGCGCAGCGCGTAGACGATGGACCGCGGGAACAGCCGGTCCAGGAGCAGGAACTCGGCGGCGTGCTGGTCTCCGAACGCGGCGCGGCGGGTGCGGAGGAAGGATTCATAGGCACCGGCGCAGCGGAGCATGTTCACCCACGACATGCCGGCGGAGAGGACATCCCGGGTGGAAAGCATCCGCGCCGTCATGTCCGCGCGCTCCAGCGAACGGCCCAGCACCAGGAAGAGCCAGCTCTCGTCGTGGCTCACGGTGGTGTCGGCAAGCCCGCTGACCATCGCGGTACGCTCCAGGGTCCAGTTGCAGAACCGGTAGGTGCCCACCACGTCCTTGCGGTGCTGGCTCAGCCCGTAGTACGTGGTGTTCAGGCTTTCCCACAGCCCGGAGGATACGGTCTCGCGGGCACGGCGGGCGTTTTCGCGGGCGGCCCCCAGTGAACCGGCGATCGAGGTGGCGCTGGTCTTGTCGTACGCCAGGGCGTGAAGGAGTTCCGGCAGGCCGAAATCCTCGCTCTGCGGCTTGGCTCCCATGACGGCCAGGAGTTCCTGCGCCACGCTCTTCCGCTCCTCCATGGGGAGGTGGTTGAGGCGTTCCAGGTGGACATCCAGGATGCGGGCGGTACCGTCGGCCCGCTCCACATAACGGCCGATCCAAAAAAGGGACTCGGCAATACGGCTAAGCATTCGCGGCTACCTCCTGCGTGCCCGGAATGTTGACAAGGAAAGGCCCGACGGCGGCAACGTCTTCGTGTGCGCGCCTCACTGCTGCTGCTCCGACTGGCGGTCCCGCCAGTTGCTCTCCACCGGCCATACCGAGACGCGTTCGCGGACCGTGACGGACTGGCGGGGCATGGTTTCCACCGGCATCTGCGGCGAGTCGGCAAGGACCCATGTGTCCTTGGAACCGCCGCCCTGGCTGGAGTTTACGATCAGGGAGCCTTCTTTCAGCGCAACGCGGGTGAGGCCTCCCGGGAGCACCCAGACGTCGTCGCCGTCGTTCACCGCGAAGGGACGCAGGTCCACGTGGCGCGGGCCGAACTTGTCCCCGCCCAGGGTGGGAACGGTGGAGAGCTGCAGCACCGGCTGGGCGATCCAGCCGCGGGGATCGGAGATGATCCGCTGGCGCAGGGCGTCCAGTTCGTCCCGGGAGGCATCCGGGCCGATGACCAGGCCCTTGCCGCCGGAGCCGTCCACCGGCTTGACCACCAGTTCCGCGAGGTTGTCCAGGGTGTACTCCCTGGCTTCCTTTTCCTCGAGGCGATAGGTGTCCACGTTGGCGATGATGGGCTCCTCGCTGAGGTAGTAGCGGATCAGGTCAGGCACGTAACTGTAAACCAGTTTGTCGTCGGCCACGCCATTGCCTACCGCGTTGGCGATCGTCACGCCGCCGGCGCGGGCAGCGTTGACCAGGCCGGGGCAGCCGAGCATCGAGTCGGAACGGAACTGCAGCGGATCAAGGAAGTCATCGTCAATGCGCTTGTAGATCACATCCACCCGCTGCTCGCCGGCCGTCGTTCGCATGTACACGCGGTTTCCGCGGCAGATCAGGTCGCGGCCCTCCACCAGCTCCACGCCCATGAGGCCGGCCAGGAGGGTGTGCTCGAAGTAGGCGCTGTTGAAGACGCCGGGGGTCAGGACGACGACGGTGGGATCGTCCACGCCGGCCGGCGCGGTTTTGCGCAGGGCCGAGAGCAGCCGGCGGGGGTATTCCTCCACGGGCCGGATGAGCTGCTGGCCGAACGCTTCGGGCAGGCCCTTGGCCATGGCGCGCCGGTTCTCCAGCACGTAGCTGACGCCGGAGGGAACGCGGACGTTGTCTTCCAGGACCCGGAAGGTGCCGGCCGCGTCCCGGACAACGTCGATGCCGGAAATGTGCACCCGGACCCCGCCGGCCGGTTCGAACCCGTGGACCTGCCGGTGGAAGTGGGCGCTGGTGGTCACGAGCTGGCGGGGAATCACGCCGTCGGACACCACGGTCATCTTGTCGTAGACGTCGTTCAGGAAGGCTTCCAGGGCACGGACGCGCTGGGCCACGCCGCGTTCCAGGACGTCCCACTCAGCCGCGGGGATGACCCTGGGCACGATGTCGAGGGGGAAGGGCCGTTCCTCGCCCGCGTAGTCGAAAGTTACACCGCGGTCCAGGAAGGTGCGGGCCATGGAGTCCGCGCGTGCGCTGACGTCTGCCAGGGAGAGCTTCCGGAGGGCCTCCGCCACCTGCCCGTACGAGTCCCTGGCCTGTTGCCCCGGGGCGAACATTTCGTCGTACGCTCCGGTGCGGCCTGCGGCCTCGGAGTAATCCTGGAATAGGTCTGACATGTCCAATAGCCAACCATCTTTTTGTTTCGAGTTCATTACTGCCATCCATTCTGGCGTGTTGTCACCGGCAGTCCGGTTCGTACTTTACTGGCCTCGTCGGGCACAGTAGGTGAGTGCCAGTCAGCAGAAGCGTCCCCGAGCCGGGCCACGGCCGTTTCCGGCCCCTTGCGGCGCAGCTGGCTCCGGGCCTGCTGACGGCGGCAGCCGCCGTTGCGCTGGCATTCCTGGTGCACGGGCTTGTGCCGGCATTGCCTGCGATGACCCTGGCGGTGGTCCTTGGCGTCCTTGCCGCCAACCTGCCCGGTACGGCGGGCTGGACCGGGGGCCGCGCCCGCGCGGGGCTGGACTTCGCCGGCAAGCACCTGATGCGCGGCGGGATTGTGCTGCTGGGACTGAAAGTCAGCATCATGGACGTCCTTGACCTGGGGTGGCTGTCCCTTGTCCTGATCGTGGCCGTCGTGGCGGCCAGTTTCGGCGGCACGTATGCCATCTCGCGCCTGTTCCGCCTCCCGCCGGTAACGTCGCTGCTGGTGGCCACCGGGTTCTCCATCTGCGGCGCGTCAGCCATCGGCGCCGTGGCCGCCGTCCGCCGCATCCGGCACGCGGAAACCGTGCTGCCTGTGGCCCTGGTGACGCTTTGCGGCACCCTTGCCATCGGCGTACTGCCCCTCCTCGCCCACCCCCTGGGACTGACGGCCACGGTCTTCGGGGCCTGGACCGGGGCGTCCGTTCATGACGTGGGCCAGGTGGTGGCCACAGCACAAACCGCAGGGACTGCCGCGCTGGCGATCGCCGTCGTCGTCAAGCTCACCCGGGTGCTGCTGCTGGCACCTGTGGCCGCAATTGCAGGCGTGCACCACAGGAAGGGTGAACGGGCCCTGGGCGCAGCCAACGGCACCACATCCAGGATGCCGCCGGTGGTGCCGCTGTTCGTGCTGGGCTTTGTGGCGATGGTGGCGCTGCGGTCCTCCGGCTGGCTGGCGCCGGCCTGGCTTGATATCGGCGCCACGCTGCAGGACATCCTCCTGGGGGCGGCCCTGTTCGGGCTGGGATCGGCGGTGCGGATCCGCACACTGCTGCATACGGGAGGCCAGGCGCTCCTGGCCGCGCTGGCCTCCTGGCTCCTGATTGCCGTGCTGGGCCTGGCGGCCGCCTTCCTGATCGCGGGCTGAGCGGACGCACCGGCAGCGTGATTAGATAGCCGGGTGTCACATGAGAATCTGCAGCGCCGCGAAGCCGCCGAACGTTCAGCCCTGATCAGGACCACCAGCTACGACGTCTCGCTCGATGTGCGGCAGGCAGCAGATCCGGCCGTCCCCGGCTACACCAGCCGCAGTGTCATCACCTTTACCGCCGAGCCCGGCAGCAGCACCTTCCTGGACTTCATCGGCAGCAGCGTCCACAGCGTCCTCCTCAACGGCAGGAGCCTGCAGGTCGGGGATGTGGTGGACGGCGCACGGATCAGGCTGGACAACCTCGGGGCCGAGAACCAGGTGGCCGTCACCGGCACCGCCCTCTACAGCCGCTCCGGTGAAGGCATGCACCGGTTCGTTGACCCCGCCGACGGCCAGACCTACCTGTACACCCAGTACGAGCCGGCTGACGCACGCCGGGTCTTCGCCAACTTCGAACAGCCCGACCTGAAGGCAACGTACACCTTCCACGTGATGGCTCCGGCGGAGTGGAAGGTGGCCTCCAACGGCGCCGAGGTGGCCCGGGCCTTACTGACCAGCGATCCGGCGACGGCCCGCTGGGACTTCGGCACCACCCTGCCGATGTCCACTTACATCACCAGCATCCTGGCCGGCCCCTACTTCAGGGCGGAGGACCGCTGGGAGGGAACGCTCGACGACGGCACCAAGCTGGACGTTCCGCTGGGGCTCTACTGCCGGGCTTCCATGGCGGAATCCTTCGACACCGATGAGCTTTTCGGCCTTACGAAGAAGGGCCTGGACTTCTTCAACCGCCTTTTCGATTTCCCGTACCCGTGGGGCAAGTATGACCAGGCGTTCGTCCCCGAATACAACCTGGGTGCCATGGAGAATCCCGGGCTGGTCACGTTCACTGATAGCTACGTCTTCACCTCCCGCGCCACCGACGCCCAGTACCAGGCACGCGCCAATACCCTGATGCACGAGATGGCGCACATGTGGTTCGGGGACCTGGTGACCATGCAATGGTGGGATGATCTCTGGCTGAAGGAATCCTTCGCCGACTACATGGGCACGCTGGCCGTGGACCGGGCGACGGGCTGGGACACCGCCTGGGTCAACTTCGCCAACAAGCGCAAGGCCTGGGCCTACGTGCAGGACCAGCTGCCCACCACGCACCCCATCGTGGCGGACATCCCGGACCTTGAAGCGGCAAAACAGAATTTCGACGGCATTACCTACGCCAAGGGCGCCTCGGTCCTCAAGCAGCTGGTGGCCTACGTGGGGTTCGACGCGTTCATCGCCGGTTCCCGGGAGTACTTCCGCAAACACGCCTATGGGAACACCTCGCTAGCCGACCTCCTGGCCGTCCTGGATGCCGCCTCCGGCCGGGATTTGTCCGGCTGGGCGCGGCAGTGGCTGCAGACATCCGGACTCCCCACCCTGTTCGTGGAGGCCACTCAGCAGGGAACCGACGACGACGGCGTGCTGGGGCAGGTTGCTATCGTCCAGGCGGGGGTGGACCCGGTCACGGGACGGGAAGAGCTGCGTCCGCACCGCCTGCACGTGGGGTTGTACGACTTCGACAACGAGGGTGCCTTGGTGCGGACCGGAACCATCGAAACGGACGTGGCCGGTGAACGGACGGAACTCCCACAGCTCGCCGGCCAGCGGCGGCCCGCGCTCCTGCTGGTCAACGATGACGACCTGACCTACGCCAAGGTCCGCCTGGACCCTGCCTCCGAGGCCACTGTGCGCGCCTCGCTGGACCGCATCGCCGATCCCATGGCCCGGGCCCTGTGCTGGACGGCGCTGTGGAACTCGGCACGGGACGGCGAAAGCCCCGCATCAATGTACGTGGACGCCGTGACAGCCTTTGCTGTGGCTGAGACGGGCATCGGCGTGCTCCTGAACGTCCTCGACAACGCCACCACCGCCGTCGAACGCTACACGCCCGCCGGCACCCGTGTCAGGGTGCGCGCATCCTTCCTGGCGGCGGCCGCCGGCGGGCTGGACCGGTCCGCCCCGGGTTCGGACCAGCAGCTCGCCTGGGCCCGCACCGTCGCTGCCCTCAGCAGCCATGACGGCGCCCTGCTCCCCCGTCTCCGCGGCCTTTTGGACGGCACATCAGCCGTCGAGGGGCTGACGGTGGACGCCGACCTGCGCTGGCAGCTTTTGCATGCCCTGGCAGCCAACGGCCAGGCGTCTGCAGCCGAGCTCGACGCCGAACTGGCGCGCGACACCACAGCCTCCGGCCGGGCGGGGCACGCAACAGCCATGGCGTCCCGGCCCGACCCCGATGTCAAAGCTGCGGCATGGGATGCGGCCGTCCACGGGACCGGGCTGTCCAACCAGCTCCTGACCGCCACCATCAGCGGGTTCACCACCGCGCCGCCGGTGCTGCTGGAACCCTACGTGGAGCCCTACTTCGACTGCCTGCGGACTGTGTGGGACTCGCGGAGCATCGAGATCGCCAGCCGGATTGTCCGGGGTCTCTACCCCGCGGCCCAGGACCTCGCGGACGGCGGGGAGCCCAAAGACCACCCCGTAGTCCGGCGGACCGATGCCTGGCTGGACGCCAACCCGGACGCCCCGCACGCACTGCGCCGGATCATCGTGGAGCAGCGCAGCCACCTGCTGCGGGCACTCACGGCACAGGCCGCCGTCGTTCCCCAACCGGCCCCCTAACCTCGCTGCGCTCGGCTAGGGTACCCTGCCGGCGTGGGCCCACTCATCGGTTGCTGAGCAACTGCCGTTTTGGGGCCCCAAAACGGCAGTTACTCAGCAGTGGATGGAGCTAGGGGACGCGGTGGAGCCATTCCGGGGTGCCAAACTTCGCCGCCACCCGGTCCTCGGCAGCTGCGAGCTCGTGTCCGGCCAGTGTTGACGGCGTGGCGCCGTAGCGCTCGCTGAAGACCTCGATCATGGCCTCGATGATGGCCGTGCGGGCCAGGCCGGTCTGGCGGCGCAGCGGATCCACCCTCTTCTTGGCGCTCCGGGTGCCCTTGTCGGAGAGCTTCTCCTTGCCGATCCGGAGGACCTCCACCATCTTGTCGGCGTCGATGTCGTAGCTCATGGTGACGTGGTGCAGCATGCCGCCATTGGCCAGGCGCTTCTGGGCGGCGCCGCCGATCTTGCCCTGGTCCGTGGCGATGTCGTTCAGCGGGATGTAGAACGCGTTGATGCCCAGCCGTTCCAGCGCCGCCATGACCCAGGCGTCAAGGAAAGGGTAGGAATCGGCGAAGCTCAGTCCGTCCACCAGGGTCTGGGGCAGGTAGAGCGAGTAGGTGATGCAGTTGCCGGCCTCCATGAACATCGCTCCGCCGCCGCTGATCCGGCGCACCACGTTGATGCCGTGCCTGGCCACGCCTTCGGGATCCACCTCGTTCTGCACAGACTGGAAGCTGCCGATGACCACCGACGGTTCCTGCCAGTCCCAGAACCGGAGGGTGGGTGTGCGCTCCCCCGCCCCCACGGCCTCGGTGAGCACCTCGTCCAGGGCCACGTTGATTTCCGTGGGAAGCACGGTGGGAGCGATGACGTTCCACTCGTGGTCTCCCCAGGAGGTCGCCTTGGCCAAGGCACGCCGGACCGTCACGGCAACCGCGTCCGCGGAGAAGCCGAACAGCACGGCTCCGGCCGGCAGGGCGGCTGTGACGGCGGCAGCGAGGTCTGCGGCCGGTGTGGTGTCCGGAAGCCCGGTCAGCGCGCGGTTGATGTCCTCCAGGGCCTCGTCAGGTTCCAGGAAAAAGTCGCCGCTGACGGAGACGTTTGCCAGGGCGCCGTCGACCACCGCCAGGTCCACCACCACCAGCTTGCCGCCGGGAACCTTGTACTCCCCGTGCAGGCGCTGGTTGCTGTCGGCATTACTGGCAGGAAATCCGGACTCGCTCACGCTTCCCATCCTGCCCCAGAATGCAGGTGCGCCGTTAACGCGGAAGGCCCGCACCGTTTCCGGTGCGGGCCTTCTGCAAACAAGCTTGGCGAAGGAATTACTTCTTGCCGCCGAAGCCCTTGAAGCGAGCGTTGAAGCGCTCGACGCGGCCTGCAGAGTCCATGATGCGCTGCTTGCCCGTGTAGAACGGGTGGGACTCGGAAGAGATTTCGACGTCGATGACCGGGTAGGTGTTGCCGTCTTCCCACTCGATGGTCTTCGAGGAAGACACAGTGGAGCGGGTCAGGAACTTGGTGCCGGAGGCCAGGTCGTTGAAGACAACAGCTTCGTACTTCGGGTGGGTATCAGACTTCATAATGGGACCTTTGTTCGCGCAACTGGATTTTGCCAGCTGCCAGGTATGAATGGGATGGCTGCGGTCTGTCGCATCAGCCGAAGCCGAAAAAGCAGTACAACCAGCTATCAATCATAGCCGATGACGATGGGGCTGACGAACCAGCCGCATCCCCCGGCATATGGCGCCCCCGCAGGTCAGCGGCGGACGCGCAACTCCCAGAAGGCGACGGCCGAGGCAGCCGCAACGTTCAGCGAATCCACGCCGTTGCGCATGGGGATTTTGACAGCGAGATCTACGGCGGCGAGAGTCTCCGGGCTCATGCCGGCACCCTCGGTGCCAAGCACCAGGGCGAGCTTGTCCACGTTGCGGGAGGCGACGGCGTCGAGGTCCTCAGCGTCCGGCGTCAGTTCCAGCGCCGCAACGCTGAAGCCGTGGTCCTTGAGTACCTGGAGGTCGCCGGGCCAGTCCTGCAGGCGGGCCCAGGGAACCTGGAACACGGTGCCCATGCTGACCCGGACGCTGCGGCGGTACAGCGGGTCCCCACAACGGGGCGAGACCAGTACGGCGTCGATGTCCAGCGCCGCCGCTGAACGGAAAATGGCGCCCACGTTGGTGTGGTCCACGATGTCCTCCAGCACAGCCACGCGGCGCGCCCCGGCGAGGAGGTCCGGCAGCGGTACCGGAGCCGGGCGCTGCATGGCCGCCATGGCGCCGCGGTGCAGGTGGAACCCGGTGATTTCCTCCAACAGGGCAGCAGTGCCTATGAAAGCCGGAACGTCCGGGTAGGCCTGGAAGACGTCCTCGAGGTCAGCCATCCACTTCTCCGCGAGGAAGAATGACCGGGGCTGGTGGCCGGCGGCAAGGGCGCGGCGCAGAACCCGCGAGGACTCGGCAATGTACATCCCCTCGGCCGGTTCCCGGAGCTTGCGCAGGTGCACGTCGGTCAGGGTGGTGTAATCGCTGACCCGCGGGTCAGCGGCGGATTCGAGGTAGTGGAAGGTCACCGGCTGATTATTTCAGCAGGTTGGCGATCATGACGGCGAGGGCCACGATGCCCAGGCTGAAGATCACGGCGCGCAGGACCCGCGGCGAAAGCTTCCGGCCCACCTTCGAACCAACCAGGCCGCCGATGGTGGAGCTGATGGCGATCAGCAGCACCACGAGCCAGTTGATGCGGTCGAAGGCAAACAACAGGTAGGAGATGGCAGCCACCATGTTCACGCCGAGGACCAGGATGTTCTTCATGGCATTGGCGTTCTGGATGGTGCCTGTGAGGAACACGCCGAGGATCCCGACCAGCAGGATTCCCTGCGCCGCGACGAAGTAGCCCCCGTAGACCCCGGCCAGGTAGACCAGGACCACCAGGAGGAACACGTGCCGCTTGTCCCGGACCGCATGTTCGGGGTTGGCCTCGCGGTTGCGCACCCAGTCCTGGAGCCGCGGCTGGAACACCACCATCAGCAGTGCAAGGACCAGGAGGACCGGGGCGACGTAGTGGAAGACCTTCTCCGGCAGGTGCAGCAGGAGCCAGGCGCCGGTGACGCCGCCCAGGACCGAGGCGGGAAGGAGCCGCAGCACCTGCCGTCCCCGGCCGGCCAGCTCGCGTCGGTATCCGAAAGCGCCGGCGCCCGTTCCGAACACCAGGCCCATGGCATTGCTCATGGAGGCGGTCACCGGAGCGACGCCCAGGGCGATGAGCACCGGGAAGGTGACCAGGGTGCCGGATCCCACCACCGCGTTGATGGTGCCGGCCCACAGGCCGGCGATGAACACAATGATGCTGCTGAAAAGTTCCAAGGTAGTAGCGCAGGCCCTGTCTAGCGGCGTGCTGTGGCGGTGTAGCGTCCCGCGTTTTCGGAGACATCCAAAGGAAGCCCGAAGGTGGTGCTCAGGTGCTCTTCCGTCAGGACCTCGGTGATGGGTCCGGCAGCCACTACGCCGCCGTCGCGCAGCAGCATGGCGTGCGTAAAGCCGGGCGGGACCTCTTCGAGGTGGTGCGTGACCAGGACCATGGCCGGAGCCGACTCGTCACGGGCCAGCTCGCCCAGTTTGTGGACCAGTTCCTCGCGGCCGCCCAGGTCCAGTCCGGCGCCGGGCTCATCCAGCAGCAGCAGTTCGGGGTCGGTCATGAGGGCCCGGGCGATCTGGACGCGCTTGCGCTCCCCTTCGGACAGGGTGGCGAACGTCCTGTTCAGCAGCGGGCCCATGCCCCAGTCGTTCAGGAGCCGGAAGGCGCGCCGTTCGTCGTCGCGCTCGTAGCCTTCCCGCCAGCGGCCGGTGACGCCGTAGGCGGCAGTGACCACGACGTTGAGGACGTTCTCGTGCTCCGGGATCTGGGTGGCAAGTGCAGCCGAGGAAAGCCCGATGCGGGGGCGAAGCTCGAAGACGTCGGTACGGCCCAGCGTTTCGTCGAGGATTCCGGCCTTGCCGCTGCTGGGGTGCAGGCGGGCCGCGGCGATCTGGAGGAGGGTGGTCTTTCCGGCGCCGTTGGGTCCCAGGATGACCCAGCGTTCGCCTTCGTTGACCTGCCAGTCGACTTTGTCCAGCAGGGTCTTTTTACCTCGGACAACGCTGACGGAGTCCAGTTCCAGAACATCACTCATAGGAATAGACACTAGGACAAAAAAGAGGACGACTGATAACCGGTGTAAAGGGCCCCGAAGGGTTCCGCTGCGCACGCCCGCAACGGATTCAGGGCACCCCACCCGCGCTGGCTAAGATTGCAGGCATGACTTCGAACGTGACTGCGGTCAGCTATGGCCTGAATATGACCCCCGCCGGGCTGGAGCAGCTGCGTTCCGTCCTTGCCTCACACGGCGCGGAAGTGCTGTCCGAATCCTCCGCCGGTGACACCCGGTTCGGAGTCCAGGTCCTTGACCTGGCCCTTCCCGATGCCACGGCCGCGGGCCTGGACGCCCTCCGCCGGGCCGTGGCGGATGCCGCAACCGGTGGTTTCGACACCGCCCTGGTGCCATGCGGGCTTCGCTCCGCTGCCCGGAAGCTGCTGATCATGGATGTGGACTCCACCCTGATCCAGCAGGAGGTCATCGAACTCCTGGCCGCGTACGCCGGCAAGCGTGAAGAGGTGGCGGCCGTAACAGAAGCTGCCATGCGCGGCGAACTCGACTTTGCCCAGAGCCTCCACGCGCGGGTGGCCGTGCTCGCGGGGCTGCCCGCCGACGTCGTCCATTTCGTCCGCAAAGAAGTGAAGCTCAGCGAAGGTGCCGATCAGCTCGTGGCCGCCTTCAAAGCGGCTGGCCACATTGTGGCTGTGGTGTCCGGCGGCTTCAACCAGATTCTGGAACCTATTGCCGGGGACTTGGGCCTGGACTACTGGCAGGCCAACGAACTGGAAATTGTCGACGGCGCGCTGACCGGCAAGGTGTTGGGCGCGGTGGTGGACAGGGCGGCCAAGGAGAAATACCTGCGGGAATGGGCTGCGGCCGAGGGCATTGCGCTTGAACACACCATCGCCGTGGGCGATGGCGCCAATGATTTGGATATGCTCGGCGCCGCCGGAATCGGCGTGGCCTTCAACGCCAAGCCCGCTGTCCGCGCCGTGGCCGACGCCGCCCTGAACATGCCTTACCTGGACGCCGTCCGTCACATCGCCGGGGTCTGAGGCGTCCCTGACGGATGACGGCAAAATGCCCGGTGCAGTCGCACCGGGCATTTTGTTTGCTGAATGCTGGCTACTGGCCGCTCTTGCCGAAGTAGTCCGCTCCGCCGGCGTACTCGGTGTGGCCGGATTCGACGTCGGCCGTTGCCATCCCGGCCACAACCTGCGCGAACTCCTCCACTGAGTACAGCTTGCCGGCCTCCGCGCGGCGGGCCTCGATGGCGCCCGGGGTGGAGCGGTCCAGGAGCGTGGCGGTGACGGTCCCTTCGATCATGTCCCCGGAGACCACCACCAGGGAGATGCCCTTGTCGGCCAGGTTGGGGATCAGGTCCCGCAGCGCGTCCTCGCCGGCTCGCTTGCTGCGGGCCACCGGCTCGTAGGCCGGCATGGTGGGGACGGTGTCGATGAAGTGGGCCTGGTGGCTGGTCACGAAGACCACGCGGGAGCCTTCCTTCATCAGGGGCACGGCGGCGTTGAGCATGTTCACCTGGGCGTCGCGGTTCAGCTTGAGCGCATAGTCCTCCCCCATCCCGGTTTCCATGCCGCCGGACGCGTTGAGGACCAGGAGGTCCAGGGAGCCGAAGTTCTCCATGGCGGCGCTGGCCAGGGCCTGCACGCCTTCCTGGGTGGTGAGGTCCGCCCCGACGGCGACGGCGCGGCCACCGGCAGCTTCGATGCCCTGGACCACTTTGTTGGCGCGCGGCGCCTTCTGGCGGTAGTTGACCACGACGGCGGCGCCCTCCGCAGCGAGGATCTTGGCTACGTCGGCGCCAATGCCCCGCGATGATCCGGTGACGATCGCCGTCTTGTTGTCCAGCAGTCCCATACGAGCTTCCTTTGTTCGAAACGTCTAAATTGTTGTGGCCTGCAGTCCATCATGCCAGCGGACGTTGCCAACATCCTTTGTCTGACTTCGACAAATAAGGACGTCGGGGCTAGTTTCCTGCAGCGGCGGAGGCCGAAGGGTCAGTGGCCCATGCCCAGGCCGCCGTCCACCGGAATAACCGCACCGGAGATGTACGCGGCCTCGTCGCTGGCGATCCAGCGGACCACGTTGGCCACCTCGGCCGCCTCGGCGAAACGGCCGGCGGGGATGCTGGCCAGGTAATCCTTCTGGGTGGCCTCGGGGAGCTCGGCGGTCATGTCCGTGTTGATGAACCCTGGTGCCACCACGTTGGCGGTAATGCCGCGGGACCCGAGTTCGCGGGTGAGCGAGCGGGCGATGCCCACCAGTCCGGCCTTGGACGCGGAGTAGTTGATCTGTCCGGGGGCGCCGTACAGGCCTGAGACCGAAGAGATGAGGACCACGCGGCCCTTGCGCAGCCGGATCATGCCCTTGGACGCCCGCTTGATGACGCGGAAGGCGCCGGTCAGGTTGGTGTCAATGACAGAGGTGAAGTCATCCTCGCTCATGCGCAGCAACAGGGTGTCCTTGGTGATGCCGGCGTTGGCCACCAGGACTTCCACCGGACCGTGGGCCGTTTCCACTTCCTTGAAGGCGGCGTCCACGGAAGCCTCGTCGGTAACGTCCGCCTTGACGCCAAAGATGCCCTCCGGCAGCTGGGTTTCGCTGCGGTAGGTCACAGCCACCTTGTCACCGTTGGCGAGGAACGCCTGGGCGATGGCCAGGCCAATACCGCGGTTGCCGCCGGTCACCAGGACGCTGCGGGGTGCGGAAGCTGTTTCAGTCATAAAAGGGCTCCGGAATTCTGCGGCAGGCTGCGCCGCGGTAGCGGGGTGTGGTTTGGGCTGCCTCCGATCTTAGCTGCAGGCTCCCGGCGGGTTTGGGCAGCACTGCCGATGGTGCGAGAATTAAGGGAAGCCTTTGGAGCGTGATCATTCACCGTGACCCTTGAAAACCATGCGGGACACTCCGCGCCCGAAGAACCGGGCCGGTTCTCCGGCGACAGCGAAGTCCACAGCATCACTGACGCCGCCGGCGCGCATTCGGAGGATATGCGCCAGCGGATGATCAAGTATGCCCTGGCCATGGGCATCCGCATGGTGTGCCTGATCCTGATATTCGTGGTGGATGGCTGGTTGAAGATCATTGCGGTGGCGGGGGCTGTGTTCCTGCCCTGGATCGCCGTGATCATCGCCAACGGCAGCGACAAAGCCGAGACGCCCAGTGACCTGCTGCTGGACTCCGCGCCGCTGGCCGAGCTGGAAAGCCCTGCAGCCCCGGTGGAGGACGACGAACCGGGAAGCGCCGTCCTGCAGGGCGAGCTGGTGAAGGACGAGGACCCGGAGCACGGGGAGGAGCGGCAGGCATCATGAGTATTTTCGATTTCGCGGCAGGATCGGACCTGGCCTCGGAGGCCGGCGCCGTTTGCTCACGGAAGGCATGCAGGGCCCAGGCATCCTGGCAGCTTCTCTGGAACAACCCGAAAATCCATGCCCCCGAGCGCCGCAAGACCTGGCTGGCCTGCGCCGACCACCGGGACTGGCTGGAGGACTACCTGCAGACGCGTGGCCTCTGGAAGGAAACCCTCCCGCTCGACGCCCCCGGGGAAGCCTCACTGGAGCAGGACATCTGAATGTACCGTTTCCTCTTTTCCAGCAAGTGGCTGGGCTATCTCCTGCTGGCCGCGGTCTTTGCCACCGCGTGCGTGTTCCTTGGCCGCTGGCAGATGGACCGTCGCGCCGAGACCCTGGCCGAGATCAACCGCGTCGTGAGCAACTACTCGGCCGCTCCCATTCCCTTTGCCCAGGCACGGGACCAGTTCACCCAGCTTGACCCCGCCAAAGAGTGGACCCAGGTGGAGCTGAAGGGCTCCTACGACGCCGCCGGCCAGCGGATTGTCCGCAACCGGCCGCTCAACGGGCAGCCCGGGTACGAGGTGGTGGTCCCGTTCCGTCTCGCCAATGGGGAAACGGTGGTCATCGACCGCGGCTGGCTGCCCATCGGCAACAAGAATCCAGGCAGCCCTGACTCCGTTCCCGTCCCGCCCTCCGGTGACGTGACCGCCGTCGTCCGTTTGAAGCATGGTGAGCCGGAGCTGCAGCGCGGGGCGCCCGAGGGGCAGCTGGCATCCATCGACCTTCCCACCTACTCCGCGCAGCTGGGTTATCCGATCTTCACGGGCGCCTACGGCCAGCTGGCCTCGGAGACGCCGGCGCCGGCGGATACGCCGGTTGCCTTCCCCAAGCCGTCCACTGACGAGGGGACGCACTTGTCCTACTCGCTGCAGTGGTTCGCATTCGGGGTTCTGATGTTCGTAGGCTTCGGCTACGCGGCGCGGCAGCAGGCACGTAACGCAGCCATCGACGCCGAGGACCAGGACGAGACGGTCCTGGACGGGGCGGTCCACTCCGCTGTCCCTGCGGCCCGCCGCCAGCCCGCACCGCCGCGCAAACGGAAGAAGGCGACGGCAGAGGAAGAAGAAGACGCCCTCCTGGACGCGCAGGGGTACTAGGACGTGGAGAAGCGCGACGGCGGTCCCTTAGCCAGTTGCGGTTCTTCCGTCCGCTTCGCAACGTGCGTGATTTCCCGCGTGCTGGCTCGTTCGTCGCCTTGACGCACGCTACGTAAATCACCCACGCTGCTGCGCTCGTGCCAGGCAAGCCAGCGCGAACGCCAGAGGGGTCACCCCGACCTGACCAGCCGAACCCGGCAACGATAGTGGAACCACGCGGCCTGCGAGTGGTCAAGGCCTTGCGTGCTGAGTAACAACCTCATCAGCTGCCACGACTGCGTGGGGCAGGAAGTGAGGGGTCTTGAACTCACCCGGAGGCTCACGCGGCCGGGGGTGCGAACGCAGCCCTCACTCTCAGGACAGCTAGGCCAGGGTGATCAGGTCCAGGTAGTCCTCGTTCCAGAGGTCTTCCACGCCGTCCGGAAGCATGACGACCCGTTCGGGGTTCAGCGCCTCGACAGCACCTTCGTCGTGGCTGACCAGGACGACGGCGCCGGTGTAGTTCCGGAGCGCGCCGAGGATTTCCGCGCGGCTGGCGGGGTCGAGGTTGTTGGTGGGCTCGTCGAGGAGGAGCACATTGGCGCTTGAGGCCACGATGGTGGCCAGGGCCAGGCGTGTCTTCTCACCGCCGGAGAGTACGCCTGCGGGCTTGTCTACATCGTCGCCGGAGAACAGGAATGAGCCCAGGATGCCGCGGACCTCGGCGTCCTTCATGTCCGGCGCGGATGAGCGCATGTTTTCCAGTACCGTGCGGTTGTGGTCCAGGGTCTCGTGTTCCTGGGCGTAGTAGCCCACCTTCAGGCCGTGGCCGGGAATGACCTCGCCGGTGTCGGGGGCATCCACGCCGGCGAGCATGCGCAGCAGGGTGGTCTTGCCGGCACCGTTGAGGCCCAGGATGACCACCTTGGAGCCGCGGTCGATGGCCAGGTCCACGTCCGTGAAAATCTCCAGCGACCCGTAGGACTTGCTGAGCCCGTCCGCAGTAAGCGGGGTCTTGCCGCAGGGTGACGGGTCCGGGAACCGCAGGGCTGCCACGCGGTCCTGCTCACGGACAGCTTCCAGTCCGCTGAGCAGCCGCTCGGCGCGTTTGGCCATGTTCTGCGCGGCGACGGCCTTGGTGGCCTTGGCCCGCATCTTGTTGGCCTGGTCCATGAGGACCTGCGCCTTCTTTTCGGCGTTGGCCCGTTCACGCTTCCGGGCCCGCTCGTCAGTCTCGCGCTGGAGGAGGTAGCGCTTCCAGTCCATGTTGTAGAAGTCGATCTGGGCGCGGTTTGCGTCCAGCAGGAACACCTTGTTGACGGTGGCTGCAAGCAGGTCGGTGTCGTGGCTGATCACGATCAGGCCGCCTTGGTGGTTCTTCAGGAAGTCACGCAGCCAGGCGATGGAATCGGCGTCGAGGTGGTTGGTCGGTTCGTCCAGGAGCATGGTTTCGGCATCCGAGTACAGGATGCGGGCCAGCTCCACGCGGCGCCGCTGTCCACCGGAGAGCGTCTTGAGCGGCTGGTTCAGCAACCGGTCAGGCAGGGCAAGGTTGGAACAGATCGACGCCGCCTCGGCCTCGGCCGCGTAGCCGCCGGCGGCGAGGAACTCGGACTCCAGCCGGTCGTAGCGGTTCATGGCCTTGCGCTGGACGTCTGCGTCATCGCTCGCCATTTCGTCATGCGCCTTGCGCAGTTTACCGACGACGACGTCCAGGCCGCGGGCGGAGAGGATGCGGTCCCGCGCCAGTTGCTCCATGTCGGGGGTCCTCGGATCCTGGGGCAGGTAGCCGATTTCGCCGCTGCGGGTCACCTTGCCGGCGGCTGGGAGCCCTTCGCCCGCGAGGACGCGGGTCAATGTGGTCTTGCCAGCACCGTTGCGGCCCACAAGGCCGATCTTGTCCCCTTTATCGATGCGGAAGCTCACCTGGTCCATGAGGAGCCGGGCACCGGCGCGCAGTTCAAGATCCTGGACAGTAATCACAGCAGGTAAGGCCTTTCACAACAGGGAACGCCACGGTCCGCGCATTGTGTGCGAAGGGACGCTGGGGCAGAGTGGCCGGAAAACGGCACACTTCAGTCTACCGTCCGGCGGACCAGGCCAGTTTCAACAGCAGAAACTCCACAGCCCGGCGATGGGCCATGGGCTTAACTGCGGGTTGCGCCGCAAAGGTTCAAGCAGAATGGGGTCATGGAATTTGATCGGCTGCTGCAGATCCGGCGTATCTACGCGCAGCCGGCTGCCCTGGAGCTGCCACGTGGCCGGGAGATTGTCGCGCGCTGGCCCGGAGCCGACGTCGTACTGGTGGACAGCCACTGGAACATACCGGACCTGCATGGTGACGAAACCAACGTGCCGCGCTGGTCCCGGATCAAAACGGAAGCGCTGGTGCTGGGGGTCAAAAAGTCGTTGACCGTCAAACCGAATGGCCGCTCGGCGGATTTCATTGCGCCTTCCACGGCGAACGGCTGCGCGATGGCGTGCGCGTACTGCTACGTTCCGCGGCACAAGGGTTACAGCAATCCAATTACGGTGTTCGCCAATATCGGCCAGATCGCTGCGGCCCTTGAGCGGCACGCCACCCGCCAGGGGCTAAAACTGGAGCCCAACCAGTGCGACCCGGAACTGTGGGTGTACGACATCGGCGAGAACAGCGACTGCTCGGTGGACGCGCTTCTCAGCGACAACGTCCAGGAGCTTGTGGGACTCTTCCGCGAACTGCCCAACGCCAAGCTGTCCTTCGCCACCAAGTTCGTCAATCCGGAGATGCTGGCGTGGGACCACGGCGGCCACACCCGGATCCGCTTCTCCCTGATGCCGGCTGACCTGGCCAAGTTCATTGACGTCCGGACGTCGCCGGTGACGGAACGGATGGCAGCGATTAATGACTTCGTCGACGCCGGCTACGAAGTGCACGTGAACTTCTCCCCCGTCATCATCACCGACACCTGGCTGGCCGACTGGGAAGAACTTCTCCGCCGGCTCGACGCGACGTTGACCCGGGCAGCCAAGGCCCAGCTTGCGGCGGAGGTCATCTTCCTGACCCACAACGAGCAGCTGCACGAAGTCAACCTGGGCTGGCACCCGCAGGCTGAACAGGTTCTGTGGCGTCCCGACCTGCAGGAGTCGAAGACATCCTCCAACGGGTTCAACAATGTCCGCTACCGGGCGCGGGCGAAGGCTGGTTATGTGGCGCAGCTGAGTGCGCTCATCGAGGAGATCACGCCGTACTGCCGCATCCGGTACGCGTTCTAGGACGCGTACCGGATGCGGCAGCTGTCAGGCCTGGTGTTCGTCGGCCCCACTGTTCGTGGCGGGCGCGGCAGGCTCGCTGTGCCCGCCTTTTGCCTTGCCGAACGGCAGCACCTTCAGAAGCGGGCCCACCACCGCCAGGACAATGAGGCCCCAGGCGAGCCCGACGACGGTTGAGCAGAGGGTGTCGACGAGCCAGGCCAAAAGACCACCGACGACGGCGACGCCGGCCACCGGATGCTCGATCGCGTGTACCAGTTCATAGGGTGCGTGCCAGCCGAGGTCGTGCGCGCCCTGCAGCATGATGTGGCCGCCGACCCAGAGCATGGCGATGGTTCCCACGAACGTGATGGTAGCCAGCACGGCCGGCATTCCGGTGACCAGCAACCTCCCGAGGCGCTTGGAGCGGGGAGACTCCTTGCCCGCCAGGTGGACGCCGATGTCATCCATCTTGACGATGAGTGCGACGGCCCCGTACACGAGCACCGTGATGGCGAAGGCCACCAGGACAAGGATGAATGCGCGGACCCAGATGGACTCCGTGGCCACCTCGTTCATGGAGATGACCATGATCTCGCAGGACAGGATGAAGTCGGTGGTGATGGCGCCCTTGACTACCTTGGCCTCGGCATCGTGCCCGCGTTCCACCGCCGGAGCTTCGTCCTCCTCGTGATGGCCGCCGCGGAGCTTGTGCCAGACCTTCTCGGCCCCCTCGTAGCAGAGGTAGGTGCCGCCGAGCATGAGAATGAACGGAATGATCCAGGGGATGAAGGCGCTGATGAGCAGCAGGGCGGGCAGGATGATCAGGAGCTTGTTACGGATGGAGCCCCAGAAGATCTTCTTGATCATCGGCAGTTCACGGGACGGGTCCGCACCTGAGACGTACTGCGGGGTGACCGCGGCGTCGTCGATGACGACGCCGGCCGCCTTGGCACCTGCCTTGGCGGCACCGGCTGCTACGTCATCCACCGATGCTGCCGCGATGCGGGCCAGGGCCGCCACGTCATCCAGAAGGGCTACGAGGCCGCCGCTCACAGACGGCCCCCGAGGGTCTCGAGGTCAGGGCGTTGAGCATTGAGGGCTGGGTGCGTGATGGGCATGTTCGGAGTATATTGCAGCCCGCCAGCGGGCTCAGCGCTTTGTCAGGTCCTCGGCCAGCATCACGATGATGCCGCTTGGTCCCCGGACGTAGCTGAGCTTGTAGGCGTCCCCATAGGTTGCCACGCCGCGCAGGGGGTGGCAGCCGTGCCTTGCGGCGATCTCCAGGGCCTGGCCGATGTCGTCGACGGAGAAGGCAACGCGGTGCATTCCGATCTCGTTGGGCAGGGTGGGCTCGGTCTCGATCGCGTCGGGGTGGATGTATTCGAACAGTTCGAGGCGGCCGGCTCCGTCCGGGGTCTGGAGCATGGCGATCCTGGCGTGGTTGCCGTCCAGGCCGACGGCAGTATCGGCCCATTCCCCGCTCACGGTCTGCCGGCCCAGCACAGTGAGCCCGAGGTCGGTGAAGAAAGCGATGGCGGCTTCCAGGTCGCGGACCGCGATGCCTACATTCTCTAGTTTGATCGGCATGGGCCACACGGTACCAAGCCCGGATTGTCCCGGTCGAGGACTGCCCTCTTTTTGAAGTCAGCAATGTGCAGCACCGCGTCACTGGACATTTCTCTCGACGTCCTAAATACTCGATGGACTAGCAAAGATCGACTTCGAAGAAGAGGTGGGCATGGACCGCGGTGAGGAACAACGTGCGCTGATATCCGTCATCAACACGCTTGCGGGCAAGTTTCCCTGCTGTTCCCGGAGAGACGTCGAGGACGCCGTCTGCGAAGAATACTCGGCCTTCAACGCCGGGCCCGTGCGGACCTTGGTGCCCATGCTTGTGGAACGTGCTGCTACCAGGCGTCTGGAAGGTGGACTGCTGTAAGGGTGCTTCCGGCATCAATGGGTTGCGGCCCTGCTGGTTAATCGCGGGAACTCAGAGCCTGGTCTGGTACCTCGCCATGACTACACCATTGGGAAGTACCCGTGTGTCCGCCAGGGCCAGGTTCACCCAGTTGTCCAGGGCCGTGAAGAAGGGTTTGCCGCCGCCCACCAGGACCGGATGGGTGACGGTCACGTACTCGTCGATCAACCCGGCCCGCATGGCCGCTGCCGCGAGCGTGGCTCCCCCTATATCCATCGGGCCGCCGTCTTCGGCCTTGAGCCGGGTGATCTCGGTGATCGCGTCGCCGGTGACCAGGCGGGCATTCCAGTCGACGGCGCTGAGGGTCGAGGAGAACACCACCTTTGGCATGTCCCGCCAGCGTTGGGCGAACTCGATCTCCGCCGGGGTCGCGCCAGGCTGCTGGTCGGCGGTGGGCCAGTGCGGGCTCATGGTCTCCCAGAGCCTGCGCCCGTACAGTGCCAGGCCCGTCGCGCCCACCCGGTCGGACCACCACTGGAACAGCTCGTCACCCGGCACGCTCCAGCCAAGGTCGTCGGCGGGTGCGGCGATGTAGCCATCGACGCTCACGTTCATGGCGAAGGTCAGCTTACGCATGGCGCCAGTCTCCCCCGGGTCTGCAGTCGCTGTACAGACCAAGATTCCCTGCCGGTGCCCGCTGTAAATACGGAAAATCCGTAGACTGGCCCTTTCCAGCTGTCCCGGATCCCGAGAGCGAGCAACGGTGGGTATCTTCAAGAGGAAATCGCCGGAGGTGGAGACGCCCGACTCGGCCCTGACATTTTTCACGCATTCCAAGGCCAACGAGTTCCGGGTCATCGCCCGCGAAGTCTTCGCCGGGTCGGGTCTCGAAGTCCAGATCCACCCTGGCCATGCCGTCGACGCTTCCGGGCGGGAGTTCGGCTTCTGGAACATCGGGGCCATTTGCTATGAGCAGCCCCAGTCCATGTGGCGCGGCTTGATCGCCGATCACCTGGAACGCGTACTGGCGAGCTTTGAGGCACCCGATCCGTTCGGCGTCCTGGCGCCTCAGGACGTCCAGAGCCGTACCTTCGGCCGCCTCTACGACGAGGCAAGCATCCCGGGGCTGGACAGCTACCCGCACAGGGAGTTCGCGCCAGGCATCGTCGAAATGCTCGCCCTGGACCTTCCAGACACCGTTGCAGTCTTCAATCACGACAACGCCAACAGGTTCGGTGGATGGGAAGCCCTGCAAAGGCAGGGCATCGAAAACCTCCGCAACCTGGAAACCGAACAACTCGAAACCCTCCCCGCGCCCGGAGGAGGCGCCTTCAATGCCCTCCTGGGTGAATCTGTATACACAGCAAGCCGCGCCCTGCTTCTCCCCGGTTTGGCCACAGAACTCACGGGCAAGTGCGCGGCAAAAGACTTTGGGTGGCTGATGAGCCTCCCGAACAGGCACCAAGTTGTCTGGCACATCATTGAGGATGCCACCGTCATCCCTGTGCTTAACGGAATGGCCCGCTTCACCATGCTGGGCTACGCGGATGCGGCCGGGTCGGTGAGCCCGCACGTCTACTGGTGGAACGGCACGGGCTACGAGCAACTTACCTACGTGCGCGACGACGGCACACTCACGGTGCACATCAGTCCAGGCCTCCAGGCCGTGCTGAGCTCCATCACAACGGACGGATAACGCGGCGCGCCCCCCCCCCCTTTGTGCCTACCCGAAAGCACCCACACCCGCCCTTAGTAGGACCCCTACAAAATCGTCCCCGTTCCGCCCCGGTAGCGTCGGCTGTACATTAGATTCCGCTTGTACAACCCCGACAGGACCGCCATGAGCAGCACTGACATCACCACGAAATCCGGCCAAACCGGCCGCCGCCGCTGGAACGGCACCGACCTGGGACTGATCGCCGTCTTCGCCGCCCTCGTTGCCGGCGCAGCCCTGGTGCCGGGACTGGCCCTGAACGGCTTCGGCGTCCCCATCACCTTCCAGACCCTGGCCGTGATGCTCACCGGCCTGGTGCTGGGCCCCGCCCGCGGATTCGCCGCCGTCGGACTTTACACTCTCCTGGGCCTGGCCGGCCTGCCCATCTTCAGCCAGGGCCGCAGCGGCCTGGCCATCCTTGCCGGGCCCTCGGCCGGCTACATCATCGCCTTCCCCATCGCCGCCGCGGTGGTGGGTTGGCTGGCCACGGTGGTCATCCGGCGCACCACGAAGGCCCGCGCCCTGTGGTTCTTCCTGGCCGCAACGGTCACGAGCGTGATCTTCGTGCACACGCTGGGCGTCCTGGGAATTGCCCTGAACTCCAAGGCCACCCTGGAGCAGGCCTTCCTCGGCGACCTCATATTCTATCCGGGGGACATCATCAAGAACCTCCTTGCCGCCGCCGTCGCCGTCGCCCTCCACCGGGCCTTCCCCGACGTCCTGGTCCGCCGCGTCCGCCGCCGCACCCAGCCCGCCCAAAGTGCCCAGGGATAACGCATGCCGGCAGTAACGTTTGACCACGTGGGTGTCGCCGTCGAAAGCGAGAACTCCCCGCAGCCCAAGGTCCTGCTGGACGCGGTGAGCCTCAGGCTGGACGAAGCCCGGGTGGGCGTCATCGGCGCCAACGGATCGGGCAAATCCACGCTGCTGCGCCTGATCAACGGACTCATCCAGCCCTCCAGCGGCACCGTCACGGTCGACGGCGACGACACAGTGGGTGCCGTCCGGAAGGTCAGGCGCAACGTGGGGTTCGTCTTCACGGATCCCCTGTCCCAGCTGGTGATGCCCACCGGCCGGGAAGACGTGGAATTGTCCCTGCGCCGCTCAACAAAGAACGGTGCGGAGCGTCAGCGGCTGGCAGACAAAGCCCTCGAACGCCTGGGCCTGCTGCACCTGGCGGACCAAAGCATCTATGAACTGTCCGGCGGTGAGCGGCAGCTGATGGCGCTCGCCGCCGTGCTGGCAGTGAACCCCCGGGTGCTGGTGCTGGACGAGCCCTCCACCCTCCTGGACCTGCGCAACCGCGAGCTGCTCCGCAGGACGCTGGCGCACTTGGACCAGCAAATCATTATGTCCACCCACGACCTTGACCTGGCCTTGGACATGGACCGGGTCCTGGTCATCGACCAGGGCCGCGTGGCCTTCGACGGCGCCCCGGCGGACGCCGTGGCAGCCTACCGCGCATGGTGCCTCCAGGGCCTTGACGCCACAAGGCGGGATTCCACATGAGGGGCCACGGCTTCCTCCTGGCCAACTACGTGCCCGGGACCTCACTGGTACACCGGGCACCGCTGGCGCTCAAGTTCCTCCTGGTCATCGGCTGTGGCCTGCTTTCCTTCCTCATCGTGGACTGGCGCATCTCCGGGGTGATCCTGGCCCTGCTCTGCGGCCTGTTCCTCGCCACGGGCGCGGGGGCCAAGCGGCTGTGGCACGCCGTCCGCCCACTGGCCCCCGTGCTCCTGGTCATTGGTCTCTTCCAGTGGTGGCAGCTTGGCGGACCCACAGCGGGCCGGATCGTGCTGAACATCCTGGTCTGCGTCGTGGCGGCATCCCTGCTCACCGCCACCACGCCGATCCAGCGGCTCCTGGACGGCGTGGTCCACCTGGCGCGCCCCTTCAAAAGGTTTGGCGCCGATCCCGAACGCTTCGCCCTGACCATCGGCATCATGTTCCGCAGCATTCCCTTCATCGCGGGCACCTTCGCTGACGTGCGCGACTCCGCCAAGGCCCGGGGACTGGAGCGCAACCCCCGTGCGCTGGTCCTGCCGGTCTTCATCACGTCCGTGGCCTACGCCCGCCAAACAGGTGAGGCGCTGGCCGCCCGCGGCTTGGGCGAAGCGGAAGACTGACCGGCCCGGACGCCAGGCGGCGTTACAGCCGCCGGTACTCCAGGAGCGCCGCCGTGCCCATTCCACCGGCCATGCTGATCATGGCCAGCCCCAGGGCGCCCTCGGTGTCCGCCCGCCGCGCCTGGGCCAGCAGCCGGGTCACCAGCACGGCACCCGACGCACCGTAGGCGTGCCCCAGCGCCAGCGCCCCGCCATCGAGGTTGACCCGGCCCGGATCGATCCCCAACTCATCGAGGCACGCGAGGGTCTGCGAGGCGAACGCCTCGTTGAATTCCACCAGGTCCAGCTCGCCGGCTTTCACGCCTGCGGCGGCCAACACGCCATTGGCAGCCGGAACAGCGCCCATCCCGAGCACCTGCGGAGCCACCCCGGCGGTTCCGGTGCCGCGCACCAGCAGGCCATCAGGCACCCCCAGTTGGCGCGCCCGCGCCAAGGACGTTACGACGACGGCGGAGGCCGCGTCCGCGTCAAAGCAGGAGTTTCCGGCGGTAACGGTTCCTCCCGGCACGAAGGCGGCCGGGAACCGTGCCATGACAGCAGGGGTCAGGCCGGCCCGTGGGCCGCCGTCCGACGAGACGGTCCCCGCAGGCGTCTCCAGCGGCACGAGTTCGTCCGTGAAGCGGCCGTCCCGGATGGCAGCGAGGGCTTTCCGGTGGCTGGCCAGCGCGAAGTCATCCTGGCGTTCCCGGGAAACACCGTACTCGTGGGCCACCGTTTCCGCGGCCACTCCCATGTCCGGGTCCCCGAAGCTGTCCGGCACAAACTGGGCGCGGCGGTAGAACTCGGGGCCGCCGTCGTCCGTCCTGTGGGCCCGCAGGGGCGCGGTACTGGTGCTTTCCACTCCCCCTGCCAGGTAAAGCGGTCCGCCGCCGGCCGCCACCAGTTGTGCGGCAAGGACGATTGCATCCAGGCCTGAACCGCACTGCCGGTCAACGGTGATTCCCGGCACGCCGGCCGGCAGTCCCGCTTCCAGCAGGGCAAGCCGTGCAACGTTCCCGCCCCCGCCCACGGCGTTCCCGATAACAACGTCGGTGACGGACGCGGGGTCAAGCGCCACCGCAGCGACCAGTTCCCGGAGGACCGGAGCCAGGAGTTCGTGGGCGCGCAGGCTCCGCAGGCCACCGTTGACGGGGCAGACCGGGGTCCGTCTCGCGGCGATGATGACCGGCTGCCGTTCGGGCGGCAGGAGGTCCGGCGGCTGGACGTCAGGCGCCAAGGGCACGCACCCTGGGATCGCGGGCATTGATCCACTCCAGCAGGAGGTCCCGGCTGACCTTGCCGCGGTCCGTGGTGGGCAATTCCTGGAGCAGGTAGTACTGCAACGGCCGCTTGTGCCGCGACAGGATATCCTCCAGGGCCGCCCGCAGTTGGGTGGCGCTGATTCCACCGTGGGACGGCACCACGCCGGCCACCACGCGCTGGCCGCGCAAATCATCCGGCATCCCGGCAGCAACAGCTGCCGAGACCCCGGGGACCGCCGCCAGCGCCAGCTCCACCTCATGCGGGTAGACGTTCCGTCCCGCGGTGAGGATCATGTCGGCGCGGCGGCCTAGGATGTGCAGCCCGCCGTCCGCCAGGTAGCCCTGGTCGCCCACCGTGTACCAGTCGCCGAAGCACCGCAGCGCTTCGCCGTCGTCGCCCCACAGGTAGCCGTTGCTTACCATGCCGCTGCGGACGCAGATGTTGCCGTAGCCGCCGACGGGGACGGGTGCGCCGTCGTCATCCAGGATCCGGACGTCGACCCCGGGAAACGGCCGGCCAATTCCGGTGCCGCCGGCGGTGGCAGCCTGGCCGGGCGCCAGTCCCAGTCCGGAGACGAAACTCAGTTCAGAGGCGCCGTAGTACTCGTAGATAGTGGCATTCGGCGCCCAGCGGCGGGCAGCTTCAAGGGTGCGGGCGTCAAGCTTCGAACCGGCGCAGATGATGGTCCGCACGCCGGAGGCATCGACGCAACCGGTCATGCCGCGCTCGCTGAGCATCCGCAGCATGGTGGGCACCAGGACCAGCCGGGTGACGCGGTCGTGGGTGATGGCCGCGTGGACGTCGCCGACGTCGAACGTCTCCAGCGTCTGGAACTCCGAACCGGCGTAGAGGCACTCGGCCAGGGCGTAGAGGTTCAGGCTGGCGGCCAGCGGACCGGGCGCCAGGGTCACGTCATCCTGCCGGAGCCCAAAAAACTCGATCGACGCGTCGAAGGATTGCTGCCAGGACCGCCGGGAGCGGGTGAACGCCTTGGGCACAGCCGTGGTTCCGGAGGTGAGGCCGACCAGGAAGGTGGATGCCGCCGGCCCGTCGGCCAGCCCGTCGTCCGGAGACACCGGTGCGGGGTCGGCGCACGCCTCCACCCGCCGGACAATGTCCTCCTGCAGGCCCACGGGCCACGCCGGATCCAGGACGGCGCATTGCCGGCCGCCTGCCACGGCGGCTGCGAGATTCACGGCAAAGTCCACGGAATTGGCCTCAGAGAGTGCCGTGACGGATTTGGTGCCGGCCACCTTTTCTGCCGCGGCGTCCCGCAGCTGCTCCCAGTCAAGGCGGCGTCCGGCGATCACGACGGCGGTGTCGTGCGGCCGCTGCCCGGCCCAGCGCTGGAGCTTGTCGAGGAAAGGCACGGACCAACTTTACCGGCAGGGCAGATTGAGCGCCCGGCCCGCGGGTAATGTGACGTTATGAGTTTCAATGACAACGTGCAGCTTGATCCCTCCCAGGTCCAGGACCGCCGGGGCATGGGCACCGGCGTGAAAGTCGGCGGCGGCATCGGCGGCGGCCTGGTCCTGCTCGTTGCCATCCTCCTGGGAATCAACCCCAACATGCTCGGCGGACTGGTGGACGGCGGCTCGTCGGGACAGTCCCAGGGCACGGCACCTGCGTGCAGCACCGGCGCGGACGCAGACGCCCGCCTGGACTGCAGGATCACGGGCACCGTCAACAGCCTGAACGCGTTCTGGCCCGGTTACCTGAAGCAATACAAGGTGCAGTACCCCCGGCCGGAAGCAGTGATCTTCAGCGGCGGCACCAACACCGCGTGCGGTGCCGCAACCTCCGAGGTGGGCCCGTTCTACTGCCCCACGGATACCACGGCATACTTCGATCCCGGCTTCTTCCAGGAACTGGTGGACCGGTTTGGTTCCTCCGGCGGCCCACTCGCACAGGAATACGTGGTGGCCCACGAGTTCGGCCACCACGTCCAGAATCTTCTCGGTGACCTGAAGCGGGCACAGCAGGACCCCCAGGGCCCGGAGTCAGGTTCCGTACGCACCGAACTTCAGGCAGACTGCTACGCCGGTCTTTGGGCCAAGTACGCCTCCACCACCCCGGACCCGGCCACGGGCCAGCCCTACCTGGAACCCCTTACCCAGCAGGATGTGAACGACGCATTGTCTGCCGCCGCGTCGGTAGGTGACGATCGGATCCAGAAGGCTGCCACCGGCCGCGTCTCCCCCGAAGGCTGGACCCACGGCTCCAGCGAGGAACGCCAGCGCTGGTTCTCCCGGGGCTACCAGTACGGCGACATCAACCAGTGCGACACGTTCAGCGCAGCAACCCTGTAGCCCTATCGATTGCTCCGTAGCCGCCCTTATGGCACCCTAAAACGGCGGTTGCGCAGCAATCGGTGAACCAACGACGACGGCCGGCCACCTTCGCGGAGAAGGTGACCGGCCGTCGTCGTACTTAAAGCGGTAGGGACTTAGATGTTGAAGCCGAGGGCCCGCATCTGGTCCTTGCCGTCATCGGTGATCCGCTCGGGACCCCATGGCGGCATCCATACCCAGTTCAGGCGCCAGTCGTCCACGACGCCGTCCAGCGCCTGGCCCACCTGCTCCTCGAGCACATCGGTGAGC
The DNA here is from genome assembly GCF_056396685.1 of Pseudarthrobacter sp. 05T312. Lineage (NCBI taxonomy): Bacteria > Bacillati > Actinomycetota > Actinomycetes > Micrococcales > Micrococcaceae > Pseudarthrobacter > Pseudarthrobacter sp. 05T312. The sequence continues at coordinate 67,443 of NZ_JBFTLY010000009.1, read as the reverse complement.
GGGCAGGCGGCGGTGGTGAGGGTCATGTCGATCAGGAGCGCGCCGTCCTCATCGGAGTACTTCAGGCCGTACAGCAGCCCGAGGTCCACCACGTTAACGCCAAGCTCAGGATCGATGACGTCCTTGAGCGCCTCTTCGACGTCCTCCAGGGCCGTACGGCCCGGCTTGATTTCGGTCATGACAAGTCCTAACTAGGCCTGTACTGCGGCCTCGGCCGCGATGGTAGCTGCGCCGGCGCCCTTTGCGTAACGGTCGTAGCCTTCTTCCTCGAGACGGTCGGCCAGCTCGGGGCCGCCCTCCTCGACAACCTGGCCATCCACGAACACGTGGACGAATTCAGGCTTGATGTAGCGCAGGATACGCGTGTAGTGGGTGATGAGCAGCGTGCCCATGTTGCCCTCGGAGTGTGCGCGGTTGACGCCCTCGGAGACGATCTTCAGCGCGTCGACGTCCAGGCCGGAGTCGGTCTCGTCGAGCACGGCGAACTTGGGCTTGAAGAGTTCCAGCTGGAGGATCTCCACGCGCTTCTTCTCGCCGCCGGAGAAGCCTTCGTTGACGTTGCGCTGGGCGAAGTCGGCGTCGATGCGCAGCTTCTCCATGGCGTCCTTGACGTCCTTGGTCCAGGTGCGCAGCTTGGGTGCTTCGCCGTCGATGGCGGTCTTGGCGGTGCGCAGGAAGTTGGTCATGGTGACGCCCGGAACCTCTACCGGGTACTGCATGGCCAGGAAGACACCGGCGCGGGCGCGCTCGTCAACGCTCATGGCCAGCACGTCCTCCCCGTCCAGCGTGATGGTGCCGCTGGTGACGGTGTAGCGCGGGTGGCCGGCGATGGTCGAGGCGAGGGTGGACTTGCCGGAGCCGTTGGGGCCCATGATGGCGTGCGTCTCGCCGGTCCTGATGGTCAGGCTGACGCCCTTCAGGATCTCCTTGGTGCCCTGCTCCGTCTCAATGCTGACGTGCAGGTCCTTGATCTCAAGAGTTGACATGCTCTTCTTTCTTTTTGCTCGTAAGTCTGGTGCTGCGGGCGCTCAGTAGTTGTTTACCGTTGCGCCGTTCAAAACGTTGGTGACGTCCACGTAGACGTCGTCGCCGTCGAGTTCGACGGCGAACACCGGCACGGGATCGTAGGCGGGGAGCTGGAGCGGCTGGCCGCTGCGCAGGTCGAACTGGGAGCCGTGTCCCCAGCACTCGATGGCGCAGCCTTCCACGTCGCCCTCCGACAGGGAGATGTCCGCATGTGAGCAGGTGTCACCGATGGCGTGGATGTCCCCCATCGAGTCCCGGACCACGGCTACTGGATAGCCGTCCACCAGGATGCGCAGCGCCTGCTTGACCTTGATGTCATTGGCGCTGCACACCAGCTCACCCTTGGGTTTGCCGCTCATACGTTCCTGCCTGCCTGTATCTAGTAGTCGACTGCCGTGAGTTCGCGTTCCACAGCCTCGGTCAGGCGCTCTTCGAGGGCCGGGACCTTGATCTGCTGGATGATCTCGTTCAGGAAGCCGCGGACCACCAGCCGGCGGGCAACATCTTCGGGGATGCCGCGGGCCATCAGGTAGAACAGGTGCTCGTCGTCGAAGCGGCCGGTGGAGCTCGCGTGGCCGGCACCCTGAATCAGGCCGGTCTCGATTTCGAGGTTGGGCACGGAGTCCGCGCGGCAGCCGTCGGTCAGGACCAGGTTCTGGTTCTTCTCGTAGGAGTCGGTGCCTTCGGCCTGCTTTTGGATCAGCACGTCGCCTACCCAGACCGTGTGCGCACCCTTGCCCTGCAGCGCGCCCTTGTACAAGACGTTGGACTTGCAGTTGGCTACGTTGTGGTCCACGAACGAACGGTGCTCCAGGTGCTGGCCGGCATCGGCGAAGTAGAGGCCGAGGAGCTCAGCCTCGGCTCCTTCCCCGGCGAACCGGACGTTGGAGTTCAGGCGGACGATCTTGCCGCCAAGCGTGACGGCGATGTGCTTGTACACGGCGTCCTTGGCGACCTCGGCGTCATGCTGCGCCAGGTGCTTGGCGTCGTCTTCCCACAGCTGCACGGAGACGACCGTGAGGTGGGCGCCCTCGCGGACCAGGACCTCAACGTTGCCGTTGTGGTCGGCGGTGCCGTCGTGCTCGATGATGACCACGCCACGGCTGTTGGCCCCGGCTTCGATGACCAGGTGCGAATTGCTGCGGCGGTCCGCCCCGTTGCCGGTGAGGACCAGGCGCACGGGTGCGTCCAGCTCTGCGTTGGCCGGGATGGAGATCAGCTGGGCTTCCGCCGTGTTGGCGGAGGCGACGACGGCGGCACGGTCGGCCGGCACAAGGGTGGCACCGCGGGGGGCCTCACCTGCGCGGAGGGTCCGCTGCACCACGGCGGCGGGTGCCTCGATGGAAACGCCCAGTGCGCCCTGCTCCGACGGGGAGTCGGACAGGAGGTTGGCCAGTTCGCGCACCGGGGTGAAGCGCCATTCCTCTTCCCGGCCGTTGGGCAGGGCGAAGTCGGCCACGTCGTGGCTGGTGAGCCGCTCGGCGCGGGAGGCCATGACCTGGGTGCCGTGGCTGTGGTGGCGGTCAACCTTGGAGGCGACCAGGTGTTCGCCTTCCTCGGTGAAACCGGCGATCGACGGTGCGCCGATGCGCGCCTTTTCGGTAGTTGCTTCGGCAGTCATTAACCGACGGATCCTTCCATCTGGAGTTCGATGAGGCGGTTCAGCTCGAGGGCGTATTCCATGGGCAGTTCGCGGGCGATCGGCTCAATGAAGCCGCGCACGATCATGGCCATGGCCTCGTCCTCGGGCATGCCGCGGGACATGAGGTAGAACAGCTGCTCCTCGCTGACGCGGGAAACGGTGGCCTCGTGCCCCAGCTGCACATCGTCCTCGCGGATGTCGATGTACGGGTAGGTGTCCGACCGGGAAATGGTGTCCACCAGGAGGGCGTCGCAGCGCACTGTGTTGGCGGAGTGCTTGGCTCCTTCACGGATCTGGACCAGGCCGCGGTAGGCTGCACGGCCGCCGCCACGGGCCACCGACTTGGAGACGATGGAGCTCTTGGTGTTCGGCGCGATGTGGACCATCTTGGAGCCGGTGTCCTGGTGCTGGCCTTCGCCGGCAAACGCGATCGAGAGGGTTTCGCCCTTGGCGCCCTCACCCACGAGGTAGACGGCCGGGTACTTCATGGTGACCTTGGAGCCGATGTTGCCATCAACCCATTCCATGGTGGCGCCTGCTTCGCAGACGGCGCGCTTGGTCACCAGGTTGTAGACGTTGTTCGACCAGTTCTGGATGGTGGTGTACCGGACGCGGGCGCCCTTCTTGACGATGATTTCCACCACGGCGGAGTGCAGGGAGTCCGAGGTGTAGATCGGCGCCGTGCAGCCTTCGATGTAGTGGACGTAGGAGTCCTCATCGGCGATGATCAGGGTCCGCTCGAACTGCCCCATGTTTTCGGTGTTGATGCGGAAGTACGCCTGCAGCGGGATGTCCACGTGGACGCCCTTGGGCACATACACGAAGGAACCGCCGGACCACACCGAGGTGTTCAGCGAGGCGAACTTGTTGTCGCCCACCGGGATGACCGTGCCGAAGTACTCCTGGAAGATCTCCGGGTGCTCCTTCAGCGCGGTGTCGGTGTCCAGGAAGATCACGCCCTGTGCCTCGAGGTCCTCGCGGATCTGGTGGTACACAACCTCGGACTCGTACTGGGCGGCAACACCGGAAACCAGGCGGCTGCGCTCGGCTTCCGGGATGCCCAGCTTCTCGTACGTGTTCCGGATGTCCTCCGGGAGGTCTTCCCAGGTGGCAGCCTGCTTCTCGGTGGAGCGGACAAAGTACTTGATGTTGTCGAAGTCGATGCCGGAGAGGTCTGCACCCCAGGTGGGCATGGGCTTGCGGTCGAAGTACTTCAGGCCCTTGAGGCGGAGGTCCAGCATCCATTCCGGTTCGCTCTTCTTGGCCGAAATGTCCCGGACTACCTCTTCATCGAGACCACGCCGTGCATTGGCGCCGACGTCGTTCTTGTCGGCCCAGCCGTACTCGTAGTTGCCGATGCCGTGGAGCTCGGGATTCTTTTCCAGAATCTCCGAGATCACAGTGTTTTCGGCTACTGCTTTCTCTGATAGTTGGTCCGTCATCACGGCCTTTCTTGCTGATGGTTGGTTACTTCGTCCAGGCGGGCGGGGGCTGCCGCCGGCGCGGTGGCCGGCCTGGCAGACAGCCTGCCTGTGGGAATGTGGGTGGTGCAGACGTGGCCACCACGGGCCAGGGTGGAGAGCCGGCGTACGTCCACTCCCACCAGCCTTGAGAAGACTTCGGTTTCGACGTCGCAGAACACCGGGAAGCGGGCGGCGAGCTGCTGGATGGGGCAGTGGCCCTGGCAGAGCTGGACGCTGGAGAGCGCCGCGGGCAGGGGTGCCTTTGCCTCGATGGAGGCGGCGGAGGCCACGAAGTTGTCGCGGCTCAGCGCGGCTGACAGTGCGGTGGCGCGGTCCCTGATGTCCGGTCCGGCCTGCTCTATTTCCGGGGCATAGCGCCGTTCCATGTCAGCGAACCGTTCTTCGGCGAATGCCCGTACGGCGTCGGGACCGGCCACCTTTTGCAGCTGTTGGAGTGCAAGGGCTGCAATGTCCAGGTAGTCGTTGCCCAGGCTGGACTGGCCCTGGGAGCTGAGGACGTAACGTCGTGCGGGGCGACCGGCGCCGGCTCCCGGCTTGGCGAGGCGCTTGACCTCGATGACTCCGGCCCTGGAGAGGTGGTCCAGGTGGCGCCGTACAGCGGCCGGGGTGAACCCGAGCATGTCTCCCAGTTCGGCGGCGCTGACAGGCCCGTGTTCCAGGACGGCAGCGAGGACCCGGTCCCGGGTGCGCTCGTCAGCGTCTGCTACAGGACCGGACGGAGCGGGTCCCGGCCCGGCCACAGGCACAGCGGTAGCGTTGGTCATGGAATACACAACACAATCATGTCGTAATTTAGTCCCGCACTCCAGTAAGGGCAGGCTGACCTTGGCTCCGTACGGAAAATGACTCCCAGGCAGTTTCCAGGGGCTCCGCCCGAGCGGGCCGGACGGCACTGAATACTACATCCCGTAGAATACTGTGGTGCGATCCCCCCAGTCCCCCGTCCTGTCCATCCATGGGCTCATCAAGGACGTAGGCCCCCTTTCCAGCCTGGACGGAAAGATGCTCAGGGTTGTCAGTGGCGTCTCCCTCATCGCCGAGCGCGGGCAGGTCACCGCGCTGCTGGGCGCAAACGGAGCCGGCAAGACCACCACGCTGGAATGCGCCCAGGGCCTGCAGAAACGTACCGGCGGCAGTATCTCCCTGCTGGACCAGGACCCGGCCACCGCAGGCGCTGACCTGCGCTCCCGCGTTGGCGTGATGCTGCAGGACGGCGGGCTCCCGCCGTCGGCACGGCCCATCCCGTTGTTGCGGCATATCGCCGGCCTGTACGCCCGCCCCTGGCCACTCGAAGACCTGGTGGGCAGGCTGGGGATCGATACCTTCAGCCGGACCAGCGTCCGCCGGCTTTCCGGGGGCCAGAAGCAGCGCCTGGCACTGGCCGCAGCCTTGATCGGCAGGCCCGAAGTCCTCTTCCTGGATGAACCCAGCGCCGGCCTTGACCCGCAGTCCCGGCAGCTGGTGTTCGACCTGATCGCCGAGCTGCGTGACGGCGGCATGGGAATCATCCTGACCACCCACCTCATGGACGACGCCCAGCGCCTTGCGGACTACGTGTACATCATTGACGGCGGCCGCAACGTCGCCGAAGGCACCGTCCAAGAGCTCCTGCAGCGCAGCCCGGTGGCGGACCAGGCCGGCGAGCATGGCCGGACCCTGGTGTTCGAGGCACCCGCCGGGCTGGACCTGGCTGCGGTGCTCCCGGACGACGTCGATGTCTCCGAATCCCGCGCCGGCAGCTACGCCGTCACCGGTGCCCTCACACCTGGCCACCTCTCCGCCCTGGCCCAGTGGTGGGAAGCAAAGGGCATCATGCCGGCATCGATGAGCCTCCAGGCGCGTAGCCTTGAAGACGTCTTTCTGGACATCTCAGGAAAGGAAATCCGATGAGCACCGCAGCGATCCGGGAGACGCAGCAGCCCGCGTCCCTGCTGCGCCGCGTCCTCCTGCAAGGCAAATACGAGGCACTGACCATGCTGCGGAACGGCGAGCAGCTGATCCTGGCCGTGGTGTTGCCGCTGCTGGCACTGGTCGGCCTGACGGTGACGCCCTTCCTGGACGGTATGGGCTCCAGCCGCATCAACGTTGCCGTTCCGGGGATCCTCGCCCTGTGCGCCATGTCCACGGCTTTCACCGGCCAGGGCATCGCCACCGGCTTCGACCGCCGCTACGGGGTGCTCCGGTTCCTGTCCACGACGCCCCTGGGCCGCGGCGGCCTGATCGCCGGCAAGGTCCTCTCGGTCCTGGCCGTCCTGTGCCTCCAGGTGGTGGTGGTGGGGCTGGTTGCCCTGGCGCTGGGCTGGCAGCCGACGGCGTCGGCCTGGCTCCCCGGCCTTGCGCTGCTTGCGCTGGGCGCGGCGGCATTCACCGCGCTGGGGCTGCTGGTGGCCGGAACTGTCCGGCCGGAAGCGACGTTGGCGATCACCAATCTGTTGTGGATCCTGCTCGGAGCCATGGGCGGCATCGTCATTCCGGCGGAAAGACTGCCCGCCGCGGCGCAGGCCGTTGTCCATTTCCTGCCTTCCGGCGCCCTCGGGGAATCGATGCGCGCCGCTTTTCTGGGCGGGGCCGTGAACGGCGGCGCCGCCCTGATCCTGCTGCTTTGGACCGTCATTGCCGGAGCCGCAGCCATCCGTTGGTTCAAGTGGAATTGAGATAATCGTGACCACGGCTTCACGCCTCCCCCAGATTGCCGGCCGCCTGGCGTCGCGGCTCCCCCGCACGGTGGACGCCCGCATCCGGCGCCTCGCCGTTGCCTCCCTGATCGGCCAGACGCTCCTGGTTGTCACGGGCGGGGCCGTCCGCCTGACGGCGTCCGGCCTTGGCTGCCCCACCTGGCCCCGCTGCACCTCGGACTCGATCATGAACACTCCCGAGATGGGCATCCACGGCTTCATCGAGTTCGGCAACCGGCTCCTGACCTTCGCGCTGGCCGCCGTGGCCGCGCTCATGCTGGTCTACTTGTGGAACCTGCGCAAGGAACGCAAGGACCTCTTCCTGCTGGCCCTCGGACTGCTCGCCAGCATCCCGGCCCAGGCCGTCATCGGCGGCGTCACCGTGCTTACCAACCTCAATCCGTGGGTGGTGGGCCTGCACTTCCTGGTGTCGATGGCCCTGGTGGTGTTCTCCACCCTGCTGGTGAACCGCGCCTTCGGCCGGACCGGCCGCTTCCCCGCATGCCGACCCGCCCAACTGCCGCCCGTGCTGCGCCCGGTGACGGCCGCCGTCGCGCTCTTCTCCGCCGTGGCCGTGATGCTCGGCGTGGTGGTCACGGGTGCAGGTCCGCACGCGGGTGACGCCGATGCTCCCCGCAATGACCTTGACTGGGACCTGTTCTCCCACATCCACGCCGTACCGGCCTACCTGGTTACCGCGGGAACGGTGGTGGCGCTGGTGCTGGTCATCCGGCGGCGCATCACTGGCCCCTTCCGGACGGCGGTCCTGATGCTCCTGGGAGTCACCGTCCTCCAGGCCATCATCGGTTTCACGCAGTACTACAACGGCATTCCCGCGTTGCTGGTGGCGGCCCACATGCTCGGCGCGGCCCTGCTCATGGCAGCATCGACGAACGCCTGGGACATCGCCCGGTCCAGCACGCTGAAATAGCCCAAGCCGCGCCAGGCGCCCCGGTCCAGTCCAGGACCGGGGCGCCTTCACGTCTTAAGGCCGCAGGTCAGCGGCCGGCCGCGACGGCGCTGCCCTTGGTGGCGGCGTCGAAGGCAGGATCCAGGTTCTCGATGCCGTCCGCGGAGACCCGCAGTACCCGGGCCGTGGCAATGTCATAGAAGAGTCCCGTGGCCTGGACCGTTCCATCGGCCAGCGCAGGCCCTGCCACCGGATGGTCCTGGAGCTTTGCCAACTGCACGGCCACGTTGACCATGGAGAGCTGGTCCAGGGTGCCGTAGCCCGCTGCTGCGGCCTGCCGGCCCACCGGGTGCCCTGCCAGCAGTGCCGCATAGCTGGGCCGGGCATGGTCCAGCCATGACGTGAACGCCGGGCCCAGCGAACCGTTGTCTCCGCCGTCGGCTTCCGCAAGCAGCGCCTTCATGGCGCCGCAGTTGGAGTGCCCGCAAATGACCAGGGACTGCACCCGCAGGCCGTTGAGGGCAAAGGACAGGGCCGAGTCAATCGAGGCCTCCTGCCCGTGGCTGCCCACCACGTTGCCGATGTTCCGCAGCGTGAGCAGGTCGCCGGGGCCGCTGCTGGTGATCAGGTTCGGGTTGACGCGGGAATCGACGCAGGCGACGAACAGGCTGTCAGGATTCTGGCCGTCGGTCAGGTCATGAACCAGCGGACGGACCTGGTGGGCAAACCGGCGGTGGTATTTGTTGACCCCCACCAGCAGGGGTTCCTTCCGCGGCGGAAGCGGCAACTCGGTGGCATTTTCACGCCTGGGCGCCTGGTGTCCCGCATCCTGGAAGACGGTGTTGCCGTGCTCTTCAATGCTCACCGCGCCGCCGGTCGACTGGTGCTGCAGTTGCCAGGCAAGCAGCGCTTCGCGGAACGGGTGGTCAATGTAGTCTGCGTTCAGCTCCACCACTACTTCCTTGCCGGCCGGTACAACCGCAAGGACAGGGTTGAGCCTTGGCAGCGCGAAGAAGCTGCAGGAACCGGCGATGGTCACGCGCCAGGGCGACGACGGGGCGGCCGGCGGGTGGGCATGGATCTGGGCCCGCAGGACACGCCAGAGCACGTTGGCGGCGGCGAGGGCGAGGCCGATCATGACGCCCTCGAGCAGGTTCAGGAACACCACGCAGACCAGGGTTGCGGCATAGATCGGGAGGTCCCCGGTCCGCAGGCTGGTGCGGATGTCCGCCACCTTGATAAGGCGCGCCCCGATCACCACCAGCAGGCCGGCCAGGACGGCCAGCGGGATCAGCTGGATCAGGCCCGCGAAGAGCGCCGAGAAGGCGAGGACCCACACGCCATGGAGCACCGCGGACAGGCGGGTGGCGGCGCCCGCTTCCACATTGGTGGCGCTGCGCACGATCACGCCCGTGACGGGAAGGCCACCCAGCGAGCCGGAGAGGATGTTTGCCGTGCCCTGGCCAATAAGCTCCCGGTTGAGGTTGGTCCGCGGGCCGGTTTGCATCTTGTCCACGGCAACCGCGGATAAGAGGGACTCAATACTGGCGATCAGTGCCATGGTGATGACGGCGAACGCGAAGGCGCGCCAGTTTCCGTCAGGGAGCTGCGGCAGGGCGATGGCGTCGACGATGGACCCGTCCAATGAGATTCGTTCAACCCCGGGCGCCAACGCGACGGCCAGTGCGGTGCCCGCTGCGACGGCGGCCAGGGGGCCGGGGACCCGCTGGATGGCCGCCGGCAGGAACTTCCAGCACAGCAGGATGGCCACGACGGCCAGCCCCAGCAGGGCCGCGTGCAGTTCGAGGCTGGTGATGGCCGCCGGCAGTCCGGCAAGGTTCTCAAGCGCAGATCCGGCAGGCCGGGACCCAAGGATCCCATGCAGCTGCTGCAGGATGATGGTGACACCGATGCCGGCGAGCATGGCCTTGACCACTACCGGCGATACGGCCAGGGCTGCCCTGCCTACCCGACTGAAGCCCAACAGGAGCTGGACGACGCCGCCGGCCGCGGTGATGGCGCAGGTCACCTGCCAGCCGAACTCCTGGACCAGGCCGGCCACGACGACGGTGAGCCCTGCCGCCGGTCCGCTCACCTGGAGGGGTGAACCCCCGAGGCTTCCAGCCACGATCCCACCAATGGCGGCCGCAATCAGGCCGGCCATGATCGGCGCACCGGAGGCCGCTGCAATCCCCAGCGACAGCGGGAGGGCAACGAGGAACACCACCAGTGACGCCGGTACGTCGGCACCAAGGTGGGAAAGGAACGCAGCGCGGAACCGGAAGCGGCGGCTGCGTCCGCCACCTCCCGGCGGGCTGTGGCTTGGGGTACGGTCGGCGGAGGGGCGGGCTTCCATGGAGTTTCCTTAGGTCGCGGAAAGGGTCCGCTCCACCGTAAGCAGCCCGTCACTGGCAATGACAGTTAAAGTGATGCATATGACAAAACTGTCATATGCGCTGGATCCCGGCCTTAAACCGGAACGGCGGCCCCCGCTGTTAAGCGGAGGCCGCCGCGGGCCCGGGTGGCGCCGGCTAGCCGGGCATGACCGCGCTCCCGACGAACGGGTCCACCGCGAGGGCGATGAAGAGCAGCGTCAGGTAGCTGATGGAACCGTGGAACACCTTCATGGCGCGCTTGTCGGAAATATCCTCCCGGTGGGCGCGGGAGTACAGTGCATGGGACTCGTAGAGGAACCAGGCGCCCGCGATGACCGCAGTTGCCGTGTACACCCAGCCGGCCCCGCCCGCCGGGATCATCAGCAGGGATGAGGCCACCATGGCCCAGGCGTACAACACCACCTGGACGGACACCACCTTGGCGCCGGCAATGGCGCCGAGCATTGGGACGTTGGCGTTCCGGTAGTCCTCGCCGTAGCGCATCGACAGGGGCCAGTAGTGCGGAGGCGTCCAGAGGAAAATCACCATGAACAGGATGACGGCGGGCCATTCGACGGAGTTGGTTACGGCGGCCCATGCAATCAGCACCGGGAAGCAGCCTGCGGCGCCTCCCCAGACGATATTCTGCGCCGTGCGGCGCTTGAGGATCATGGTGTAGATGACGACGTAGAAGAAGATAGCCCCCAGGCCCAGCCACGCCGACAGCGGGTTGGCGCCAAACCAGAGGATCACGATGGCCGCCGCACCCAGCAGCCAGGAGAAGACCAATGCTTCCCGCGGGGTGACCTCACCCGTGACGAGCGGCCGGTTTTCCGTCCGGTGCATCAGCTTGTCGATGTCCCGGTCGATGTAGCAGTTGAATGCCCCCGCACTGCCGGCGGCGAAGGCGCCGCCTACCAGGGTGGCAAGGATCAGCCCAATGGAAGGGAAGCCCCGCTCGGCGTAAATCATGGTGGGAAGCGTGCTGACCAGGAGCAGTTCGATCACGCGAGGCTTGGTGAGGGCGAGATACGCCTTGGCCTTACGGGCAAACCCGATGCCGGAGGCCCGGGATGCGTTCAGCGGCGTATCTGTTGTGCTCACGGTGGCAGTCACCCGTTCTGTGTGGCAGTTGAGGCTGCAGGGCAGCTCCGGTCGTGCGGCCCGGACCCGGGCACGGCACTCAGGGATGGAAAAGCGCAAGGTGCGTGCAACAGCCGGGAAACTCCGGGCGGCAATTAGGGATGCGCGCCCGGCGTTGGCCTCCGAATATCATACCGCGCCGCAAGCACTTCCCCTGCCCCGCAATATGCGCAATTGATTGCTCGCGGGCCCATTCGAGCAGATTAAGTCACCGCGCCGGAATAGTGATTCACAAAAGGGGAAATTGCGTCCAAAACGTGAGATTTGCGGCGCCCGAAGGATGGATAAGAGCTAAGCTGTCACCAGATCAGCACGCAGCAAGAAAGCGGTGGAAAACGCATTCCCGTTGCTGTCCGTGACTGAATGCAAGGATCAACGTTTCGATGGTGAACGGCTGGTACACACCGCAGCGGGCGCCAAGCAGAGCACCCTTGACCGGATCCGGTGTACCACCGAACGCCAGCACAGAGAGGGGCCCGGTTTTCGTGCCACATTTGGAAGAGCAAGAACTGTCATGGACCAGCTTGGACCAGCGCGCCGTGGACACCATCCGTGTCCTGGCCGCGGACGCCGTCGAGAAGGTGGGCAACGGCCACCCCGGAACTGCCATGAGCCTGGCACCCGCCGCATACCTTCTCTTCCAGAAGCTGATGCGCCACGACCCGCGTGATCCGCAGTGGCTTGGCCGTGACCGGTTCATCCTTTCCCCGGGCCACACGTCCCTGACCCTTTACATCCAGCTCTTCCTTTCCGGCTATGGGCTGGAACTGAAGGACCTGGAGGCCCTGCGCACCTGGGGCTCGCTGACTCCGGGACACCCCGAGTACAAGCACACCGCCGGCGTGGAGATCACCACGGGCCCGCTGGGCCAGGGCCTGGCGTCCTCGGTGGGCTTCGCGTACTCCCAGCGCCGCCAGCGTGGCCTGTTCGACGCCGATGCGCCGGCCGGCGAGTCGCCGTTCGACCACACCATCTGGGTCATCGCCTCCGACGGCGACCTCCAGGAAGGCGTCACGTCCGAGGCGTCCTCGCTGGCAGGCCACCAGGAACTGGGCAACCTCGTGGTGATCTACGACGAGAACCACATCTCCATCGAGGACGACACCGACATCGCGTTCACCGAGGATGTCCTGAAGCGCTACGAAGCCTACGGCTGGCACACCCAGCGCGTGGACTGGACCCGGACCGGCGAATACAAGGAAGACGTCCAGGAGCTCTACAGTGCCCTGCTCGCGGCCAAGGCCGAGACCTCCAAGCCGTCCATCATTTCGCTGCGCACCATCATCGGCTACCCGGCCCCCAAGAAGCAGAACACCGGCAAGATCCACGGTTCCGCCCTCGGCGCCGAAGAGGTGGCCGCACTGAAGGAGGTGCTGGGCTTCGACCCCGCCAAGTCCTTCGAGGTGGACCAGGAAGTCCTGGACCACGCCCGCGCAGTAGTGGAACGCGGCGCGGCCGAGCATAAGGAATGGGAAGAATCCTTCAACGCCTGGCAGGCAGCCAACCCCGAAGGCGCCGCCCTCCTCCAGCGGATCGAGGCGCAGGAACTCCCTGCCGACGTCGACGCCGCGCTTCCGGTCTTCCCGGCCGGCAAGGATGTCTCCACCCGCGCAGCCTCCGGCAAGGTCCTGAACGCCCTCGGCCCGGTCCTGCCCGAGCTGTGGGGCGGCTCCGCCGACCTGGCAGAGTCCAACAACACCACCATCGAAGGTTCACCGTCCTTCGTCCCGGCCTCCAAGCAGACCGGCGCCTGGTCCGGCAACCCGTACGGCCGGGTGCTGCACTTTGGTATCCGTGAGCACGCTGCGGCAGCGATCGTGAATGGCATCAGCCTGGCCGGCAACACCCGGGCGTTCTCCGGCACGTTCCTGATCTTCAGCGACTACCAGCGTCCTGCCATCCGCCTCGGTGCCCTGATGGGTGTCCCGTCCCTGTACGTCTGGACGCACGACTCCATCGGCCTGGGCGAGGACGGCCCCACCCACCAGCCCGTGGAACAGCTCGCCTCTCTGCGCGCCATCGTGGGCCTGGACGTCGTCCGCCCCGGTGACGCCAACGAAGTGGCAGCCGCGTGGAAGACCATGCTGGAAAACCACGCCAACCCCGCAGGCATCGTCCTGACCCGCCAGAACATCCCCACGTGGGAACGCGGCGAGGGCGACGCCGACGGCGACACTTTCGCGTCGACGGCAGGCGTGGCGAAGGGCGGCTACGTGCTGGCCGAGGCATCGAAGGACGGCGCCACGGTGCCGGCCGACGTGATCCTGATTGCCACAGGGTCCGAGGTCCAGCTGGCTGTCCAGGCCCGCGAGGCGCTGCAGGCCGACGGCACCGCAGCCCGCGTGGTGTCCATGCCCTGCGTTGAATGGTTCAAGAAGCAAGACGCCGCCTACCGCGAATCGGTCCTGCCCGCGGCAGTCAAGGCACGCGTGTCCGTCGAAGCCGGGCTGGCCCTTAGCTGGCGCGAATTCGTCGGCGACGCAGGCCGCTCCATCAGCCTGGAGCACTACGGCGCTTCCGCGGACTACAAGCGCCTCTTCCAGGAGTTCGGCATCACGGCGGAAGCAGTGGCCGCCGCCGCCAAGGACTCCCTCGCCGGCCTGCAGGCCTGAAACCTAAACTTTTAGGAGATAGAACAATGACAACTCCCACCCAGCAGCTCTCCGACGCCGGCGTTTCCATCTGGCTCGACGACCTCTCCCGCGGACGCCTGGAAACCGGCACCCTCCGCAAGCTCATCGAAGAAAAGAACGTGGTTGGCGTTACCACCAACCCCTCGATCTTCCACGCCGCCATCACGTCGGGCACGGACTACGACCACATCATCGCCGCCAAGGCAGCGGAGGGTGCCAGCGTGGAGGACACGATCTTCGAGATCACCACCACCGACGTCGCCGACGCCTGCGACCTTTTCGCCCCAGTCGCCGCGGCCACCCGGGGAATCGACGGCCGGGTCTCCATCGAGGTCGACCCGCGTCTTGCCTGGGACACCGCAGGAACCATCGCCGAGGCCAAGCACCTCTACCAGCGCGTCAACAAGGCCAACGTCCACATCAAGATCCCCGCAACCGTCGAGGGCCTCGAAGCCATCACGGCCACCCTGGCAGAGGGCATCAGCGTCAACGTCACGCTGATCTTCTCCCTGGAGCGCTACCGCGCAGTCATCAACGCCTTCCAGTCCGGCCTGGAGCAGGCCAAGGAAAACGGCCACGACCTTTCAAAGATCCACTCGGTGGCGTCCTTCTTCGTTTCCCGCGTGGACTCCGAGATCGACAAGCGCCTCGACAAGATCGGCACCGAAGAAGCCAAGGCCCTCAAGGGCAAAGCAGGCCTCGCCAACGCCCGCCTGGCCTACCAGGTCTACGAGGAACTGTTCGCCACCGAACGCTGGACCCTGCTGGCCGGCGCCGGTGCACTCCCCCAGCGCCCCCTGTGGGCCTCCACCGGCGTCAAGGACCCGGCCTACCCGGACACGCTGTACGTCACCGAACTCGTGGCCCCCGGCGTCGTGAACACCATGCCGGAAAAAACCCTGGATGCCACTTTCGACCACGGCGTGGTCACCGGCGACACCGTCTCCGGCACCTATGAGGAGGCGAACGCCACCCTCGACGCCCTTGAGAAGCTCGGCGTCTCCTACAATGACGTCGTCGCACTCCTTGAAACCGAAGGCCTGGACAAGTTCGTGGCCAGCTGGAAGGAACTCCTGGCCGACGTCGAAGGCGCCCTCGCTTCTGCACGAAAGGCTTCCTAACACCTATGAGCACTCTCAGCTACGACGCCACCGGCGCTGCCCAGCAGGCGCTTGAACAGCACCTTCCCGGCCTGGTCCAGGACCGGGTTGCCACCCGGATCTTTGCGAAGGACCACACCTTGTGGGGTCCGGATGCCGAATCCGAATCAGCGGTCCGCCTGGGCTGGGTGGAGGCCGCCACGGTTTCACAGCCCCTGGTCAAGGACATCCTGGAACTCCGGGACGCGCTGCGCTCCGAGGGCGTGGACCGGATCGTGCTTTGCGGCATGGGCGGGTCCTCGCTGGCCCCCGAGGTCATCGCGGGCACGGCGGGCGTCGAGCTGACAGTGCTGGACAGCACGGACCCGGACCAGGTCCGTGCCGCCCTCGCCGACCGGCTGGCCCAGACGGCAATTGTGGTGTCGTCCAAGTCAGGCTCCACCCTGGAAACGGACTCCCAGCGCCGGATCTTCGAGCAGGCCTTCACCGAGGCCGGCGTGGACGCCAAGAGCCGGATCATCATCGTGACCGACCCCGGCTCACCGCTGGACAAGGCTTCCCGGGAGGCCGGCTACCGGGCGGTCTTCAACGCCGATCCCAACGTCGGTGGGCGCTACTCGGCCCTGACAGCGTTTGGCCTGGTCCCCTCCGGCCTGGCGGGCGTGGACATCCAGGCTTTCCTGGACGAGGCGGAGGAAGCTGCCGAGATCCTCAACGACGATGCCGCGGACAACATCGGCCTGGCCCTGGGTGCCACCTTGGGTGGAACCAGCCCGCTGCGGAACAAGATCGTCATCGCAGAGGACGGCTCCGGCATCGTTGGATTCGCCGACTGGGCTGAACAGCTCATCGCCGAATCCACCGGCAAGCTCGGCACGGGCATCCTGCCGGTGGTCGCAGGTCCGCAGGCCCCGGAGGTAACATCAGGCGCTCCCGATGTGCTGGTGGTCCGGCTCGTGGCAGCCGATGCCGACATCGAACTCGGCGCGAACCAGGCAGCCATTGCCGGCGGCCTTGCCACCCAGATGATGGTGTGGGAGTTCGCCACCGCCGTTGCGGGCCGGTTGCTGGGGATCAACCCGTTCGACCAGCCCGACGTCGAAGCCGCCAAGGTAGCGGCACGCGGGTTGCTGGATGCCCAGCCGGAACCGACTCCCGCAGCTTTCGTCGACGGCGCCATTGAGGTGCGCGGCGGCGACTGGCTCGGCGACGCAGCAACGGCGGAAGGTGCCGTCAAGGCGCTCCTGGGCACCTTGGCTTCCGACAGCTACCTGAGCGTGCAGGCGTACTTTGACCGGTTGGCTTTCGCCGGACTCGAAGGCATCCGCGACGATCTGGCAGCTGCCACCGGCCGCCCGGTGACCTTCGGCTGGGGCCCGCGGTTCCTGCACTCCACCGGACAGTTCCACAAGGGTGGCCCTGCCATCGGCGTGTTCCTCCAGGTCACTGCCGCCCCGGCTGAGGACCTGGGCATCCCGGACCGGCCGTTCACCTTTGGTGAGCTCATTGCTGCCCAGGCTGCAGGCGATGCCCAGGTCCTGGGTGAGCACGGCCGTCCCGTGCTGCGCCTCCACCTCACCGACCGTGCCGCCGGCGTGGCGCAGCTGCAGGGCGTCGTCACTGCACTGTCCACCCGCGCATCCGCAACCGAAAGCTAAGGCACAAAAGCAACCATGCCAGAAACTGAATACGGCCGGAAAGGCACGGGCCGCGGGCGTAATCCGCTGCGTGATCCGCGTGACCGCCGTTTGAACCGGATCGCCGGTCCGTCCTCGTTGGTACTTTTCGGGGTCACGGGCGACCTTGCCCGCAAGAAGCTCATGCCCGCGGTGTACGACCTCGCCAACCGTGGCCTGTTGCCGCCCAGTTTCGCGTTGGTGGGCTTCGCCCGCCGGGAGTGGGACAAGGAGGACTTCGCCGCCGAGGTGAAGGCCTCGGTGCAGGCCCATGCCCGCACCCCGTTTGATGAGGCGGTGTGGAACCAGCTGTCCGAGGGCATCAGGTTTGTCCAGGGCGAGTTCGACGACGACGCGGCCTTCGAGCGGCTCGGCGAAACGATCAAGGAACTTGACGACGTCCGGGGCACCCGGGGCAACCACGCGTTCTACCTGTCGATCCCGCCGAAAGCGTTCGAGCAGGTCTGCCGTCAGCTCTCCAAGCACGGCCTCGCGCAGGCCGACGGTGACAAGTGGCGCCGCGTGGTGATCGAGAAGCCGTTCGGCCATGACCTGGAATCGGCCCGGCAGCTCAATGACATTGTCGAATCGGTG
Source organism: Pseudarthrobacter sp. 05T312 (assembly GCF_056396685.1). Classification (NCBI taxonomy): domain Bacteria; kingdom Bacillati; phylum Actinomycetota; class Actinomycetes; order Micrococcales; family Micrococcaceae; genus Pseudarthrobacter; species Pseudarthrobacter sp. 05T312. Next base: position 50,185 of record NZ_JBFTLY010000009.1, on the reverse strand, counting down.
TTCCCGCCGGACGCTGTGTTCCGGATTGACCATTACCTGGGCAAGGAAACGGTGCAGAACATCCTGGCGCTGCGCTTCGCGAACCAGTTGTTCGAGCCGTTGTGGAACGCCAACTACGTGGACCATGTCCAGATCACCATGGCCGAGGACATCGGTACCGGTGGCCGGGCAGGGTACTACGACGGTGTCGGCGCGGCACGGGACGTGATCCAGAACCACCTGCTGCAGCTGCTCGCGCTGACCGCGATGGAGGAGCCGATCTCGTTCAACGCCGATGACCTGAGGGCGGAGAAGGAAAAAGTCCTGGCAGCGGTCAAGCTTCCGGAGGATTTGTCGACGCACTCGGCGCGGGGCCAGTTCAGCGGAGGCTGGCAGGGCGGCGAGCAGGTCCTGGGCTACCTGGAGGAAGAAGGCATTCCTGCCGATTCGACCACCGAAACCTATGCCGCGGTCAGGGTGGACATCCACACCCGCCGCTGGTCCGGGGTGCCGTTCTACCTGCGCGCGGGCAAGCGCCTGGGCCGGCGCGTCACGGAGATCGCCGTGGTGTTCAAGCGCGCCCCGAACCTGCTGTTCACCGATCACGGTGAGGACGATTTCGGGCAGAACGCGGTGGTGATCCGGGTCCAGCCCGATGAGGGCGTGACGATTCGGTTCGGGTCCAAGGTCCCCGGCACGCAGATGGAAGTCCGGGACGTCACCATGGACTTCGGGTACGGCCACTCGTTCACCGAGTCTTCCCCGGAGGCGTATGAGCGGTTGATCCTGGACGTGCTGCTCGGTGAGCCGCCGCTGTTCCCCCGGCACGAGGAAGTGGAACTGTCCTGGAAGATCCTTGACCCGTTCGAGGAATACTGGGCATCACTGTCCGAACAGCCCGAACCCTACGCCCCCGGTTCCTGGGGCCCGGCCAGCGCTGATGAGCTGCTGGCCCGTGACGGACGAACCTGGAGAAGGCCATGATCGTAAACCTGCCCGACACCACTACCTCGAAAGTCTCCAAGAAGCTCATGGCCCTGCGCGAGCAGGGCGGTGTGATCGCCCTGGGCCGGGTCCTGACCCTCGTCGTGGTAACCAAGTCCGGGCTCGAGGAAGAAGCGATCGAGGCTGCGAACGACGCGTCCCGGGAACACCCGTGCCGGATCATCGTGCTCGCCGACGCCGGGAAGGAGTCCCAGGACAGGCTGGACGCGCAGATCCGGGTTGGCGGGGACGCCGGCGCATCCGAGGTCATCGTGCTGCGCGGCTACGGCCAGCTCGCCCACGAAAGCGAGTCCCTGGTCGCGGCGCTGCTGCTCCCGGACGCACCGATCGTGGCCTGGTGGCCGCACGGCGCCCCCGAGAACGCCTGCGAAACATCCATCGGAGCGATCGCGCACCGCCGGATCACCGACTCCGCGAACGAACCCGACCCGCAGGCTGCCCTGGAACGGATCCACCAAACCTACAAGGCCGGGGACACCGACCTCGCGTGGACACGGCTGACCAACTGGCGCATCCAGCTCGCTGCCGCCCTTGACGAAGTGGACTCTTCGCCGGTGACCGCGGTAGCAGTCGAGGGCGCCTCGGACTCACCGTCCACCATCCTGCTGGCAGCCTGGCTCACCCTGACCCTGGACGCCCCGGTGACCATCGTCGCGGACCCGGCCGGGACCGGCATCCGCCGCGTCCGCCTCAGCCGGCCCGGCGGCGACGTCCAGCTGTTCCGCCCGGGACTTTCCATCGCCGAACTCACCCAGCCGGGCCAACCCGCCCAGCGGATCTCCCTCCCGCGCCGCAGCCTCCGCGACTGCCTCGCCGAGGAACTGCGCCGGCTGGACCCCGACGAAGTATTTGGCGAAGTGATTACTATTGGACTGCCACGTACCAATCTAAGGAGCGTCCGACCCAGTGAGCGTTGACCCACGAGTAAGTATCCATCCTGATTCGTCCGTCCTCATGGCCGCCATAGCGGCACGCCTGATCACCAAGCTCGTTGATGTCCAGGACAAGTACGGAGAAGCCACGGTGGTGCTCACCGGGGGAACCGTGGGAATCGGCACGCTGAAAGCTGTTGCGGACTCCCCGGCAGCGCCTGCCGTCGACTGGTCCAAGGTCAACTTCTGGTGGGGTGACGAACGCTTCGTCGGTTCCGCGGATCCGGAGCGGAACACCAAGCAGGCCTTCGACGCATTGCTCTCGCATATTTCCGTGGACCCGGACCGGGTCCACTCGCCGGGTTCGTCCGATGAGTTTGGCACGCCCGAGGAAGCGGCGGAGGACTATGCACGCCAGCTGCGCGACGCCGCAGCAGCCGAGCACGCGGCTGACATGTCCGATGACAGGCCTGAGGAACCATCCGCACTCCCCCGCCTGGACGTGGTCCTGCTGGGTGTGGGTCCTGACGCCCACATTGCTTCGCTGTTCCCGGAGCAGGCCGGAGTCCGCGAGAAGGAGCGCACCGTGGTGGGTGTGCGGAACTCCCCCAAGCCGCCCCCGCTGCGCATCTCCCTGACCCTGCCTGCCATCAACACGGCAGCAGAGGTCTGGATGGTTGTGGCCGGTGAGGACAAGGCAGGAGCCGTGGGACTCGCCCTGGCCGGGGCCAACCCGGTGCAGGTTCCCGCATCCGGGCCCCGCGGAACCTCCCGCACGTTGTGGCTTATCGACGAAAACGCAGCCTCACGCGTCCCCGAGCAACTGGTCCGGAAGGACGCCGCGGGCGCGTAGCTTCTCCAGCGCTCCGGCCAGGACGTCTTCGGCGTCCTGGCCGGAGCGCCGTTCTTTAACGTAGTCAAGGTGGCTCTTGTAGCCGTCCTCAAACGGATCGTCGGCCGCCGCCTGCCCGTCTCTGGATGCCGGCGAGCCGCATCTCCGGCAGTCCCAGGTTCGGGGAATCTGTTCCTCAGGCATCTTCAGGAACACCGGCTGGGTCTCATGGCCCTTGGCGCACCAATAAGACACACGGATCCGCGGGAGGGAACCCGCCGACACGTCGTTGGACTGCAGGCTCGAACCGGAGCCTGCAACCACCCCGGCCCGGGTGCCCCGAAAGCCTGATGACGGATGGACCATGGAAACTCCTTCCTCGAACCCGTAACCGGAGCCCTGCAGCTTAAACCAAAAAACTGTGGCTGCCGGGTGAACCGACAGCCACAGTTTAGGGTCGGGAGCCGCGTGGCGGGAGTGCCACTGGACCCTATCCAGCGAATTCTTTACGAGTCAGCAGTACCGCTGAACCGCATGATCAGGCCGAGTGCGATGATCACGACGCCCCAGGTCACGCCCAGGATGATGGTGAAGCGGTTCAGGTTGCGTTCTGCCACGCCCGAAGAGCTGAGCCCCGAACTCATGCCGCCACCGAACATATCGGACAGCCCGCCGCCGCGTCCCTTGTGCAGGAGGATCAGCAGCGTCAGCAGGAGGCTGGTGATCCCCAGGAGGATCTGCAGAATGACATGAAGAACGTCCACGACGGCCTTTCGAAAGTTGGAATTGCGGGAGTATGTACCGGTGGCAGGCTAGTCCGTCACCAAGTGGCTCTCGAACCTGACAATATTAGCAAACTCGGCGGGGTCAAGGCTGGCACCGCCCACCAGGACGCCATCGACGTCGCGCTCCTGAAGAATGGCGGCAGCATTGCTGGCCTTGACCGAACCGCCGTAGAGCAGGCGGGTCTTGGCCGCCACGTCAGCGCCGAACAGTTTTTCCAGTTCGGCCCGGATGGCGGCGCACATTTCCTGTGCGTCCTCCGGACCGGCCACCTCGCCGGTGCCAATGGCCCAGACGGGCTCGTAGGCAACCACCAGGTCGGCTGCCTGCTCGTTGGTGAGGCCCGCTACGCCGGCGCGGAGCTGCTGCAGCGTGTGCTCGACGTGGGTCCCGGCCTGGCGGATCTCCAGCCCCTCGCCGACGCAGAGGACCGGGGTAACGCCGTGCTTGAAAGCTGCCTTGACCTTGGCGTTGAGGACGTCATCCGACTCGTTGTGGATGGTGCGGCGTTCGCTGTGGCCCACCAGGACGTACTTGCAGCCAAGCTTGTTCAGGAACTGCCCGGAAATGTCGCCGGTGTACGCCCCCGAATCGAACTGCGAAAGGTCCTGCCCACCGTAGGCGACCTCCAGGTCGTCGCCCTGGACCAGGGTCTGGACGCCGCGGAGGTCGGTGAACGGCGGGAAGACTGCAACCTCGACGCGGCTGTAGTCGTGTTTGGCGTCGGACAGCGTCCAGGCGAGTTTCTGCAGCAGGGTGATGCCCTGCACGTGGTCCATGTTCATTTTCCAGTTGCCCGCGATGAAGGGCTTGCGGTCGAAAGCGCCGTTCGTTGACGTAGTCACGTGATCTCCAAAAGTTCTTGATATGTGTTCGGCCGGCAGGCTGCCGCGGGCAACCTGCCGGCCGGAGGACTGCGAAGTCCGTTACTGCCGGACAGCAGCGGTGGTTCTACCGGTCCAGGACGCTCAGGCCGGGGAGTTCCTTGCCTTCGAGGTATTCCAGGCTGGCGCCGCCACCGGTGGAAATGTGGCCGAACTGGTCATCACTGAATCCCAGGGTGCGCACTGCTGCAGCGGAATCGCCGCCGCCCACTACGGTGAACCCGTCGGTTTCCGTCAGGGCCTGAGCGATGGCGCGGGTGCCTGCAGAGAATGCTTCGAATTCGAAGACACCCATCGGACCGTTCCAGAAGACCGTACGGGCTCCCTTGATCCGCTCGGCGAAGGCCGCAGCGGTATCCGGTCCGATGTCCAGGCCGATGCCCTGGGCACCAAAGCTGCTGCCCTCAATGGCGTCAGCCGGCACTGTCTCGTGCGCGGCGTCGGCCGCGAACTTCTCTGCCACCACCACGTCCGTGGGAACCACGAATTCAGTACCGGCGTCCGCGGCGCGCTTCAGGTAGTCCTGGACCACGGGGATCTGGTCCTTCTCGAGGAGGCTTGAAGCAACCTTGTGGCCCTGTGCGGCCAAGAACGTGAAGAGCATGCCGCCGCCCACCAGGATGGTGTCAGCCTTGCCGATCAGGTTGTCGATGACCGCGAGCTTGTCCGAGACCTTGGAACCGCCCAGAACCACCACGTAGGGGCGCTGCGTGTCGGCGGTCAACTTCCGGAGGACTTCGACCTCGGTGTGCACCAGATCGCCCTGGTACGACGGGAGTCGGGTGGCGACGTCGTAGACGCTGGCGTGCTTGCGGTGGACGGCACCGAAGGCATCGTCCACATAGGCGCCGTTGCTGCCGGTGAGGGCCACCAGTTCGTCAGCGAAGGCACCGCGTTCGGCGTCGTCCTTGCTGGTCTCGCGGGCGTCGAACCGGACGTTCTCCAGGACCAGTACTTCCCCGTCCTGCAAGGACGCGGCAGCTGCCCTGGCGGCGTCGCCGACGGTGTCGGCAGCCAGGGTGGCCTTGAAGCCGGCAAGTTCGGCGAGGCGGTCCACTGCAGGCCGCAGGGAGTATTTGTCCTCCGGGGCCCCCTTGGGGCGTCCGAGGTGGGCTGTTACCAGCACGCGGGCACCGGCGTCCGTGAGCTTTGCCAGCACTGGGAGTGAGGCCTTGATGCGGCCGTCGTCAGTGACTGTAGAGCCGTCGAGCGGCACATTCAGGTCACTTCGAACCAGAATGTACCGCCCGCGGACACCTTCAGCGATCAGTTCGTTGAGGGTGTGTGATGTCATGTGTCTAACCCTAGCCCAGCTTGGCTGCTACAAGCTCCGTGAGGTCGACGAGGCGGTTGGAGTAGCCCCATTCGTTGTCATACCAGGAAACAACCTTGACCTGGTTGCCAATGACCTTGGTCAGGCCGGCGTCGAAGATCGAGGAAGCGGGGTCACCAACGATGTCGGAGGACACGATCGGCTCTTCCGTGTAGGTCAGGAAGCCCTGCAGCTCGTCGGACTCGGAAGCACGCTTGAGGACTGCGTTGACTTCCTCGACGGTGGTTTCGCGGGAGACGGTGACGGTGAGGTCGGTGGCGGAGCCGGTGGGCACGGGAACGCGGATGGCGTAGCCGTCCAGCTTGCCCTTGAGCTCAGGCAGGACCAGGCCAATGGCCTTGGCCGCACCGGTGGAGGTGGGAACCATGTTGATGGCTGCGGCACGTGCACGGCGCAGGTCCTTGTGCGGGCCGTCCTGGAGGTTCTGGTCAGCGGTGTAGGCGTGCACCGTGGTCATGAGCCCGCGCTCGATGCCGAACTCGTCGTTGACCACCTTGGCCAGCGGGCCGAGGCAGTTGGTGGTGCAGGACGCGTTGGAGATGATGTTGTGCTTGGCGTTGTCGTAGAGGTCGTGGTTGACGCCCATCACGATGGTGATGTCCTCGTCCGAGGCGGGTGCGGAGATCAGGACCTTCTTGGCGCCGGCATCGATGTGCTTCTGCGCGTCTGCTGCCTTGGTGAAGAAACCGGTGGATTCGATGACGATGTCAACGCCCAGTTCGCCCCAGGGGAGGTTGGCGGGATCGCGTTCCGCCAGGACCTTGACCACATTGCCGTTGACGACGATGTTGCCGTCCTTGACCTCGATGGTTTCCTTCAGCCGGCCACCGACGGAGTCGTACTTGAAAAGGTGGGCCAGGGCTTCGGGGCTGGTGAGGTCGTTGACGGCAACGATCTCCAGGTCCGCGCCCTGGGCCAGTGTTGCGCGGAAGTAGTTGCGGCCAATGCGGCCGAAGCCGTTGATACCAATACGGGTCGTCACTTTTACAGTCTCCTTGGTGCTTTGAAAAGCACTACTAGTTGAGCGGGCGTTCAAGCCAACTAACAGATCCCGCACGCCATTGGGCAGAGATGATTTACACGGAGGGCGACCAGCCTCATTGCTGAAGGCTAACCGCCTTCCGTGACCTATCTTACGTTTAACTGGGTCCGCCCCCGCAAGTGCGGGGGCGGACGGTCCACATCCCGGCCGGTTTAAGTCGGAATGTGAAGTTTGTTACAGCGGTGTATAACGCCGGTCACTACGGGAGGGTGATGAGTCCCGTGGCGTTGGCGCGTGCTGCCTCGAAGCGCTGGGCGACGTCCGCCCAGTTGACGATGTTCCAGAACGCCTTGACGTAGTCAGCCTTGACGTTGACGTAGTCCAGGTAGAACGCGTGCTCCCACATGTCCAGCATCAGCAGCGGGGTGGTGCCCAGCGCCACGTTGCCCTGCTGGTCGTAGAGCTGCTCGATGACCAGGTTCCCGCCGATGGGTTCGTAGGCCAGGAAGCCCCAGCCCGATCCCTGCAGGCCGAGGGCAGCCGCGGAGAACTGGGCGCGGAAGGCATCGAAGGAGCCGAAGGCGTCGTCGATGGCGGCAGCCAGTTCGCCCTCGGGCTTGTCGCCGCCGTCCGGGGAGAGGTTCTTCCAGAACACCGAGTGGTTGATGTGGCCGCCGGTGTGGAACGCCAAGTCCTTGGAGAGCCGGTTGATGTTGGCGAAGTCGCCCTTTTCACGTGCCTCGGCCAGCTGGGCCAGGGCGTTGTTGGCGCCTGCCACGTAGGTGGCGTGGTGCTTGCTGTGGTGCAGTTCCATGATCCGCGCAGAGATGTGCGGTTCGAGGGCGGCGTAATCGTAGCTGAGTTCCGGCAATACGTACTCGGTCACAAAATCCTCCAATATCGTGGACCAGGAAGGCCCGGTTGGTAACTCTCGGATTGTGCATCCGGGCAGCTGGTGCCCGGAATTATTTCTGATTCTATGGGGCGCCTACTCGTCCAGCATTTCAGGCGTCACATTGGCGTCCGTTCCCGGAATGCCCAGGTCAAGCGCGCGCTTGTCCGCCATGGCCAGCAGACGGCGGATCCTGCCCGCGATCGCATCCTTGGTCATCACGGGGTCGGCCAGCCGGCCCAGCTCGTCAAGGCTTGCCTGCTTGTGCGCCACCCTCAACTCACCGGCGTACTTGAGGTGGTCGGGGACGTCGTCGCCGAGGATTTCCAGGGCGCGTTCGACCCTGGCACCGGCGGCGACGGCTGCCTGCGCGGAGCGGCGGAGGTTGGCGTCGTCAAAGTTGGCGAGCCGGTTGGCGGTGGCCCGGACCTCCTTGCGCATGCGGCGCTCCTCCCACACCATGAGGGCATCGTGGGCGCCCATCCGGGTCAGGAGGGCGGCGATGGTGTCCCCGTCCCGGATCACGACGCGGTCCACTCCCCTGACTTCACGGGCCTTGGCCTGGATATCGAGCCGGCGGGCGGCACCCACCAGGGCCAGTGCCGATTCGGGACCGGGGCAGGTGACCTCCAGCGACGACGACCGGCCGGGTTCGGTGAGTGAACCGTGCGCCAGGAACGCCCCGCGCCACACGGCTTCGGCGTCCGCGGCGGAACCGTTGACGACGGCGGATGGCAACCCGCGCACGGGGCGGCCCCGTCCGTCCAGGAGGCCGGTCTGCCGGGCCAGCGCCTCGCCGTCGCGGACCACCCGGACCACGTAGCGGCTGGCTCGGCGGAGCCCGCCTGCGGAGACCACAATGATCTCGCTCTGGTGTCCGTAGACTTCCGCGATGGCGGCCCGGAGCCGGCGTGCGGTGGACGCCAGGTCCACTTCCGCCTCGATGACGATCCTGCCGGAGATGATGTGCAGTCCCCCGGCGAACCGGAGCATTGCGGAGACCTCAGCCTTGCGCACTGATGACTTCTTGATGTCCAAACGGGACAGTTCTTCTTTGACCGACGCTGTCAGTGCCATGGCACCTTCCTAACTGTTCCCAAAAATGTCCTGGTACGCCGTGGCCAGCCTGAGCGGCTCGTGGACGGGGCGGCGTCCCGACGCCCCTACTTTACCCAAGACAACCTCCGCGCCGATCATGCCGGCGGCCTTCTCGAACTCCTGCCGGTCGGGCACGGACGCAGGATCGGCCAGGACCACGTCCACGCTGAACTCAGGGGCGTAGCGGCGGAGGACGTGGAGGTGGTCGGCCGCGCTCATGCCGGTGGTTTCCTTGGTGTCCGTGGCGAGGTTCATGGTGAGGCAGCGTTTGGCGGGGGTGCTGCACAGTGCCTGGCGCATCTCCGGCAGGAGCAGGTGCGGCAGGACGGAGGTGTACCAGGAGCCGGGGCCAAGGACCACCCAGTCCGCGAGTTCGATTGCCGTCAGGGCTTCAGGGCAGGCGGGCGCGGCGGGGGGCAGGAGCCGGACTTCCTCCAGCGATCCGGCCACTGCGCAGCGGGCCTGGCCGCGGAGGGTCTGCAGGGCTGTGCTCCCGTCCGGGGCGGTGACCCTGACGTCGCCTTCGATGGTCAGCGGGACGGTGGACATGGGCAGGACCTGGCCACGGGCGCCCAGCAGCGCACCGGCCCATTTGAGCCCCGCGACGGCGTCGCCGAGCAGTTCCCACAGCGTAACGATCAGCAGATTGCCCATGGCGTGCTCGTCCAGGGAGCCGCCGGGGCCCTTCCCGGCGCGGAACCGGTGCTGCATGACGTCGCGCCAGGTGCGTCCCCAGTCGGTGTCGTCGCAGAGCGCGGACAACGCCATGCGCAGGTCTCCCGGCGGGAGGACGCCGTACTCTTCGCGCAGGCGCCCGGAGGAGCCGCCGTCGTCCGCTACCGTGACGATTGCCGTGAGCTCGGAGGTGAGCAGGCGCAGTGCCGACAGTGAGGCCGCCAGGCCGTGGCCGCCGCCCAGGGCCACGACGTTGGGGCCCTTGTCCTGCTGGCCCGAGCCCTTACCTGCGGCCGGCGGCACCAGGGGCAGGGCTCCGGTGAACAGTGCCATTACTCGCGGCCCAGATCCCGGTGCGCGGTGGTCACCGTGACCCGCGGATACTGTGCGAGCTTCTTTGAAAGTTCCACTGCGACAGCAACGGAGCGGTGCTTGCCGCCGGTGCAGCCGACGGCGATGGTGGCGTAGTGCTTGTTCTCCCGGCGGTACCCCTCCAGGACCGGCTCCAGGGCGAGGACGTAGCGGTCCACGAAGTTCTTGACGCCTTCGGCCTCCAGGACGTAGTCGCTGACGTCCTTGTCCAGGCCGGTCTGCGGACGGAGCTGCGGCACCCAGTGCGGGTTGGGGATGAACCTGACGTCGGCAACATAGTTGGCATCCACCGGGAGCCCGTACTTGAACCCGAAGCTCATGACGTTGAGCCGCAACGCCACCGGGCCGGTTTCGCTGAACAGTTCCGTGATGGCAGTGGCCAGCCCGTGGACGTTGTAGTTGGAGGTATCGAGGACGACGTCGGAGCTGTCGCGCAGTTCCTGCAGCAGCTCGCGTTCTGCAGCAATGCCGTCCAGGATCCGGCCGCCGCCCTGGAGGGGGTGCGGCCGGCGGCCCTGTTCGAACCGCCGGACCAGGACATTGTCGCTGGCGTCGAGGAACAGGACGCGGAAAGTGACGCCGCTGGCCGCGAGGGCGCCCAGCGCCGCCCGGATGTCCGCGAACAGGCCTTTGCTGCGGACATCGACGACCACTGCCAGCCGGGGAATCGACTGCGGGGCGTGGGAGACAAGCTCGGCGAGCGTGCCAAGCATCTGCGGCGGCAGGTTCTCCACGACATACCAGCCGTGGTCCTCCAGCGCGTCCGCGGCGGTGCTTCGTCCGGCGCCGGACATTCCGGTGACCACCAGCAGTTCCGCTTCGAGCGGCTTGACGGGCTCCAGCCCGTCGTGGCCTGCTCCGGATTCCGCCGTCGTGTCTGCCATGAAGCCTGCCCCGTTTCCTCGTTGTCCTGCCGGGCCCCGCGATGGCAGGTCCCGCCCTTTACCCTAGCTAAGTTTCAATGATTTCGCCGGTCGCCATGTTGATGGCGGGCACGGTCACCGCCTCGGGACCCTCTGCTGCAAAGTGGTTGACGATGGCCCCGGCCAGGGCGGGGCCAATGCCCTTCGCCTCGGCAAGCTCTTCCACGGTGGCCGCCTTCACGCCCTTGACCGATCCGAAGTGTGCCAGCAGGGCTTTGCGCTTGGAGGCGCCCAGGCCTGGAACGGCGTCCAGCGCGGACACCGTCATGGCCTTGCCGCGCTTCTGCCGGTGGAACGTAATGGCGAAGCGGTGTGCCTCGTCACGGATCCGCTGCAGCAGGTACAGGCCCTGTGATGTGCGGGGCAGGATCACAGGGAAGTCGCTGTCGGGAAGCCACACTTCTTCAAGCCGCTTGGCCAGACCCACCACGTACACGTCATCGATGCCCAGGTCCTTCAGGGCGCGGGCGGCGGCGTTGACCTGTGGCTGGCCGCCATCCACCACCACCAAATTGGGCGGGTAGGCGAACTTGGCCTTGGGCGCAGGAGTGGTGGTGTCGAGGGCAGCGGTGTCCGGTGCCGGGTCCTGGCCGTCCGCTGCCAGCACCGATTCGTCCACTTGTGCCGACTTGTCCTGGAGGTAGTGGCGGAACCTGCGGGTCAGGACGTCATGCATGGCGGCAGTGTCATCGGCGGCCGCGGCGCCGGTGATGGAGAACTTGCGGTAGTCGGACTTCTTCGGGAGCCCGTCCTCCACCACCACCATGGAGGCCACCACGTTGGTGCCCTGGACGTGCGAGACGTCGAAACACTCGATCCGGAGCAGGGGAACGGGGAGGTCCAGGGCTTCCTGCAGCTCCTGCAGGGCCTGCGACCTGACGGTGATGTCCCCTGCGCGGCGTGTCTTGTGGAGTTTGAGCGCGTGTTCGGCGTTTTCGCGGACGGTGGACATCAGCGCCGCCTTGTCCCCGCGCTGGGGCACCCGGATGTCCACTTTTGCACCGCGGATCCCGCCCAGCCATTTGGCCAGGTCTTCCGGGTTGCTCGGCGCGACCGGAACCAGGACTTCGCGGGGCAGCCGGCCGTGCGTGTCGCCGTCCTCACCGTAGACCTGCTGCAGCAGGTGCTCCACCAGGTCCGGAGTGGTGAAGTCTTCCACCTTTTCCACCACCCAGCCGCGCTGGCCGCGGATCCTGCCACCGCGGACGTGGAACACCTGGACGGCCGCCTCCAGCTCATCCTCGTGCAGGGCGAAGACGTCGGCGTCGGTGTCCTCGGACAGCACCACGGCATTGCGTTCGAATACCTTCCGCAAGGCGGTGATGTCGTCACGCAGCCGGGCGGCGTGCTCGTAGTCGAGCTTCGCGACGGCGTCTGCCATCTGCTTTTCCAGCTTGTTGATGAATCTCTTGGCTTCACCGCCCATGAAGGAACAGAAATCGTCGGCCAGGGCCCGGTGGTCCTCGGGGCTGATGCGGCCCACGCAGGGTGCTGAGCATTTGTCGATGTATCCCAGCAGGCATGGCCGGCCGCTGGCCTGGGCGCGTTTGAAGACGCCGGCGCTGCAGCTCCGGACGGGGAAGACCCGGAGCAGGGTGTCCATGGTTTCCCGGATGGCACCGGCGGTGTAGGGGCCGAAGTAGCGGGTTCCCTTCCGCTTGTCCCCCCGCATGACCTGCACCCGGGGGTATTTCTCGCTCATGGTCACGGCAAGGTAGGGATAGGTCTTGTCGTCCCGGAACACCACGTTGAAGCGCGGCTTGAATTCCTTGATCCACGTGTATTCGAGCTGCAGCGACTCGAGCTCGCTGCCCACCACGGTCCACTCCACGCTGCTGGCCGCATGGACCATCGCATAGGTTTTCGGCAGCAGCCCGGCCGGATTGGCGAAGTACGAGTTCAGCCGGGACCGGAGGCTTTTGGCCTTGCCCACGTAGATAACCCGGCCGTGCGGATCACGGAACCGGTACACGCCCGGGTTGGTGGGGATTTCACCAGTCTTGGGCCGGTAACTTGCTGGATTTGCCACCTATCAAGTCTACTGAGTCCAGTCGGGTGTCCTTGCCGGCCGGCGCATCCGTACCGGCCGGGCAGCCCCGGAGCGCCGGACTACTCTGCTGACTTGCTCTGGTTGTAGCTGGCGGACCTCTCCTGGCCGCTGAGGGCGGCGATCGCGTCCATGATGCGGTCCGTCACTTCGCGGCGGGCCGGCAGTGAGTGGTCCGGTCCCGTCTTGTCGAAGTACAGCGGCTCCCCCACCTTCATGGTGAAGTGCTGGGGCCGGACGCCCTTTTCGCCGGCGCGCTGGAGCTTCTCGGTCCCGATCAGGCCGACGGGAATCACGGGTGCCCCGGTGGTGAGCGCGAGCCAGCCGACACCGGTGCGGCCACGGTACAGGATGCCGTCCCGGGAACGGGTCCCTTCCGGGTAGATACCGATGCCACGGCCGGACTCGAGGATGTCCAGCAGGGTTTTGAGCGCCTGGACGCTGGCGGCCTGTTCACCGCGCTCCACGGGAATGGAGCCCACGGACTCGAAGAAGGCTTTCATGACCCTGCCCTTGACTCCGCCCGTAGTGAAGTATTCGGCCTTGGCGAAGAATGCCACGGGGCGGGGCATCAGCGCCTGGACAATCACGCTGTCGAAGAAGGACAGGTGGTTGGGCGCCACGATGAAGGGGCCGTCGGACGGGACGTTTTCGAGTCCGACGACGGTGGGCCGGCAGGTGCCGCCGATCAGGTTGCGCGTGGTCCAGCGGACGGCATCAAACATTTCCATCGTTACTCACCCCGCTCATGGCCGCGGTGTGGACAGCCTGGAGCCGCTCAATGACGGCCACCAGCTCATCCCCCGTGCTGACGACGGCGACGGATCCGGCTTCCTCCAGCTCCCGGTCCGGGGCAAATCCCCAGACAACGCCAATGCAGTCAAGCCCGTTGGCGATCGCTCCGGCCACGTCTTGGGCGCGGTCGCCCACCATGATGGCGTGCTGCGTATCAAGGTCGCGCAGGGCGGCGGCGATGATCTGGGTCTTGCCCAGCGGAACGCCTTCCATTGCCGTTTCGTCATCAGCCGAGCCATGGATGCCGTGGAAGAAGCCGTCGATGCCGTGGTGCGCCAGCACCTTGCGCGCCAGCCGCTGGGGCTTTTGGGTTGCCACCGCCACGGGCCGGCCTGCCTCCGCAAAAGACTCGAGGATCCCGCGGATGCCCGGGTACAGCCTGCTCTGGGCGATGCCCTTGGCGACGTAGTGCTCGCGGTAGAGCCGGACAACCTCTTCAAGGTGTTCGGCCGGGACGTTGGCCACGTTAAGCAGGGAGTCGCTCAACTTGGGGCCGATCATTGCATCGAGCAGGTCCTGGCCGGGAACCGGGAGCCCCAGCCCGCGGAGGGCTGAGGCAATCCCCTCGGTTATTCCACCGGCGGGATCGACAAGAGTGCCGTCCAGGTCAAAGATCACGGGCACTGTTGTTGAAGTCACCGGGCTAGTTTCTCACGACAGCAGGAGTGCCTGAAACTCGCATTCCCGTCGAGGAATACTTCGCTGTGGTTTCGTCCTGTCAGCCCAGTATTTCGGCCAGGAATTTGCCGGTGTGGCTGGTGGCGGACTTGGCCACCTGCTCCGGCGTTCCTGCCGCAACGATCTGGCCGCCGCCAGAACCGCCGTCCGGCCCCAGGTCAACCAGCCAGTCGGCACTCTTGATGACGTCGAGGTTGTGTTCGATGGTGATCACCGTGTTGCCCTTGTCCACCAGCCCCTGCAAAACCATGAGCAGCTTCCGGATGTCCTCGAAGTGCAGGCCGGTGGTGGGCTCGTCCAGGACGTAGATGCTGCGCCCGTTGGACCGCTTCTGCAGTTCAGCCGCGAGCTTCACCCGCTGTGCCTCACCGCCGGAGAGGGTGGTGGCCGGCTGGCCCAGGCGGACGTAGCCCAGGCCCACATCCACCAGGGTGTTCAGGTGGCGTGCGATGGGTGAGAAGGCGGCGAAGAACTCGGCACCCTCCTCAATGGGCATGTTGAGGACATCGGCGATGGTCTTGCCCTTGTAGTGCACCTCCAGGGTTTCCCGGTTGTAGCGGGCTCCGTGGCACACCTCGCACGGGACATACACGTCCGGCAGGAAGTTCATCTCGATCTTCAGGGTGCCGTCACCCGAGCACGCCTCGCAGCGGCCGCCCTTGACGTTGAACGAGAAACGGCCCGGAAGGTAGCCGCGTACCTTGGCCTCGGTGGTCTCGGCGAAAAGCTTGCGGATGTTGTCAAAAACGCCGGTGTACGTGGCCGGGTTGGAGCGCGGGGTGCGGCCGATGGGGCTCTGGTCCACGTGGACCACCTTGTCCAGGTGTTCCAGGCCCTGGACCGTCTTGTGCCGGCCGGCCACCTGCTTGGCACCGTTCAGCTTGTTCGCCAGCACCTTGTAGAGGATCTCGTTGACCAGGGTTGACTTACCCGAACCGCTCACGCCGGTCACCGCAGTGAACAGGCCGAGCGGGAAGGCGGCGTCGACGTTGACAAGGTTGTTCTCCCGCGCGCCGACGACCCTGATCTCGCGCTTCTTGTCGTACTTCCGGCGCTTCTTCGGTACCTCGATGGCCTTGCGGCCGGACAGGTAATCGCCGGTCAGCGATTCCCGGTTGTCCAGCAGCTCTTTGTAGGTTCCGGAGTGGACCACCTGGCCGCCGTGTTCGCCGGCGCCGGGTCCGATGTCCACAATCCAGTCGGCCACATGGATGGTGTCTTCGTCGTGCTCGACGACGATGAGGGTGTTGCCCATGTCGCGGAGCCGGGTGAGGGTTTCGATGAGGCGGCGGTTGTCGCGCTGGTGCAGGCCGATGGAGGGCTCGTCGAGAACATAGAGCACACCCACCAGTCCCGAGCCGATCTGGGTGGCGAGCCTGATGCGCTGGGCCTCGCCGCCGGAGAGGGTGGCGGACGGACGCTCAAGGTTGAGGTATTCGAGGCCGACGTCCAGGAGGAAGGTCAGGCGGGCCTGGATCTCCTTGAGGACCTGGTGGGCGATCTGGGCTTCGCGTCCGGTCAGCACCAGGTTGTTCAGGAACTCCGCGCAGTCCCGCATGGGGAGGGCGGCGACCTCGGCGATGGACTTGCCGTTGATCAATACCGACAGTGATGCCGGGTTGAGGCGTGCGCCGTTGCAGGCAGGGCAGGGAACCTGCCGCATGTATTCCTCGTACCGGTCGCGGGCCCAGTCCGAGTCCGTCTCGCCGTGCTTGCGGTGGACGTACTGGATGGCCCCTTCGAAGCCGGTGCTGTACTTGCGTTCGCGGCCAAAGCGGTTGCGGTACTGCACTACCACCTTGTGGTCCTTGCCGTGCAGGACGGTCTGGCGCACGTCCTTGCCCAGCTTCTCCCACGGCGTGGTCATGGAGAAGCCTACTTCCTTGGCCAGGCCTTCCAGGAGGCGGTTCCAGTATTCGGTGGTGGCAGTGCCCAGCGACCACGGGGCGATGGCACCCTCCGACAGCGACAGTTCCGGGTTGGGAACGATGAGTTCCTCATCCACTTCCAGCCGGGTGCCGATTCCGCTGCAGGCGGCACAGGCGCCGAACGGGTTGTTGAACGAGAAGGAGCGGGGCTCGATCTCGTCGATCGCGAGGGGGTGCTCATTGGGGCAGGCAAGATTTTCCGAGAATGCCCGGATACGTTCCGGCGCGTCTGCTTCGACGTCCACGAATTCGGCGAGGACGCGGCCTTCGGCCAGGCCCAGGGCGGTCTCGATGGAATCGGTGAGCCGCTGGCTGATGCCGTCCTTGACCACGAGCCGGTCCACCACCACCTCGATGGTGTGCTTGAACTGCTTGCCCAGCTTGGGAGGATCACTCAACTGGACCAGGTTTCCGTCCACGCGTGCCCGGGAATAGCCCTTGGCGCTGAGTTCCTTGAAGAGGTCCACGAACTCGCCCTTGCGTCCGCGTACCACCGGCGCCAGGACCTGGAAGCGGGTGCCCTCGTCGAGTTCCAGGAGCTGGTCCACGATCTGCTGCGGGGTCTGCTTGGATACCGGCTCACCGCAGACGGGGCAATGCGGCCTGCCGACACGGGCCCACAGCAGGCGCATGTAGTCGTAGATCTCAGTGATGGTGCCCACCGTGGACCGCGGGTTCTTGCTGGTGGATTTCTGGTCGATCGACACTGCCGGGGACAGGCCTTCGATAAAATCGACATCGGGCTTGTCCACCTGGCCAAGGAACTGGCGTGCGTAGGCGGACAACGATTCGACGTAGCGCCGCTGGCCCTCCGCGAAGATGGTGTCGAACGCCAGCGAGGACTTGCCGGATCCGGAGAGGCCGGTGAACACGATCATGGCGTCGCGGGGCAGGTCGAGGTCCACGTTGCGCAGGTTGTGCTCCCGCGCGCCCTTCACCACGAGGCGGGAGAGGTCCGGCCGCTGCGGGGCAGCGGAAGGGACGGCGAGGGAAGTGGAGGGGGCAGGGGTTTCTTCAGCTAAGGCTTTAGGCACCCCATAATGCTAATCGAAAACTTTTTCGAACACTGACGGTTCCGCCCTCAGGGAACATCGTAAGCGGCCGCCAGCAGCTTCACGGCTTCGGCGAAGCTGGCACCTTGGGATTTGGCGACGGCGGCGTACGCGGCGGCCGCTTCCGAGAGGCCTCCCAGCCGCTCGTCCCGGGCCGAAACCACTGTCCCGTTCCGGCCCCGGGTGGCAACGACACCGGCAGCCTCCAGTTCCTTGTATGCCCTGGCGACCGTGTGCGGGGCGACGTCGAGTTTCTCTGCGAGGGCGCGGACGGCGGGGAGCCTGGTGCCGGGCGCCAGCGCACCGTTGTCCGCCAGGTGGATCACCTGGAGACGCAGTTGTTCGAACAGCGCCACGCTGCTGGCAGGGTTGGGGCGCCAGGTTCCAGGAAACCCGTCCGGGGCGGTCACAGGCCGCCCTCCAGGACCTCATTGCGGCCGTCCCGTTCGGCGAACTGGGCGTCGTAGAGCTTCGCGTAGTAACTGTCGGCGCCGAGCAGGCTTTCGTGCGTGCCTTGTTCGACGATGCGTCCGTGGTCCATGACGAGAATTAGATCAGCGTTCCGGATGGTGGACAAACGGTGGGCGATCATGAAGCTGGTCCGTCCGTGGCGCAGCCGCTGCATCGCCTGGCGGATGAGCAGTTCCGTCCTGGAGTCAACGGAACTGGTTGCCTCGTCCAGCACGAGGACGGCGCGCCCGGCCAGCTGCGCCCTGGCGATCGTAAGGAGTTGCCGCTGCCCCTGGCTCAGGGGCTCCCCTCCGTTTTCCAGCATCGTGGCATAGCCGTGGGGCAGGGACCTGATGAAGCGGTCGGCATGGGTGGCTTCCGCGGCCGCGACAATCGCTGCGTCCGGCGCCCCGGGCAGTCCGTAGGCAATGTTTTCCCGGATGCTGCCGTCGAAGAGCCAGGTATCCTGGAGAACCACCCCGAACTGGGCCCGCAACTGGTCGCGCGGTATTGCCGCGATGTCCCGGCCCCCCATGGTGATGGTGCCGGATGCAGGTTCCAGGAAACGCATCAGGAGGTTCACCACGGTGCTCTTGCCTGCACCGGTGTGTCCCACGATGGCTACCGCCTGGCCCGGCTCCACGGCGAAGGTGAGGTTGCGCACGGCGGGCACGGCCCCGGGGTAGCCGAACGTGACGTCGTCGAAAACGATGCGGCCGCCGGCCAGCCCGCCGGTGCCATGGCTGCCCTGCTCCGGCGGGTCCTCGCCCGCGTCCAGGAGCACGAAAACCCTTGCGGCCGATGCTGCGCAGGACTGCATCACGTTGAGCAGCCCGCCGACCTGTCCCACGGGCTGGCTGAACAACCGGCTGAACTGGATGAACGCCTGGACCCCGCCGATGGTCATGGCTCCAGCGATAATCTGGAGGGCTCCCACCACCGCGACCAGGATGTAGTTGAGGTTGGACATGAGCACCATCGGCGGCTGGACCACCCCGGCCGCATACTGCGCCTTGGTGGCCGCCCGCGCCAGGCGTCCGTTGCTGCGGCTGAAGACGTCCGCCGCGTATTCCTGGCGGCCGAAGGCTTTGATGACTTCATGGCCGCTGATGAATTCCTCGACGTGGCTGTTCAGTTCGCCGGTCTCTGTCCACTGCCGGGCGAAGTGCTCCTGGGACCGCCGGGCCACCAGGACGGTGATCAGCGTGGAGACGGGGACGGTGGCGATGGCGATCGCCGCCAGCAGCGGCGAAATCCACAGCATCATGGCCAGCGAGCCGCACAGCATCAGGACGGACACGATGAGCTGCGTCAGGACCTGGTTCAGTGCTTGGGCGATGTTGTCGATGTCGTTGGTGGCACGGCTCAGCACATCCCCGCGGGACCGGCCCCGGAAGTAGGTGGACGGGAGGCGGTGCAGCTTATCCTCCACAGACGCGCGCAGCCGATACATGAGCCCCTGCACCGCACGCGCAGTCAACGCCCCCTGTATCCAGTTGAACAGGGATGCGAATACGTACATCAGGGCAACCGCTGCCAGCAGGGCTCCGAGTCGTTGGTCGAGGCTGCCCTGCATGACGCCGGCCACCACTTCGTCGGTGGCGTCTCCCAAGTACTTTGGGGCTGCCACGTTGAGGACAGCGAAGGCGCAGGTGGCTCCAATGGCCCCGAACATCTGGAGCCGGAAGGGCACCAGGAGGCCGAGGAGCCTGCGCGCAGTGGGCCAGAACCTGTACTCCTTGTCCTTGGCTTCTCCCTCCCCTGCCGTCACAGGGTGCCGTCCAGCGCGAGCTGTGATTCGGCAATTTCCCGGTAGGTTGCCGACGTTTCCAGCAGCTCGCGGTGCGTGCCCCGGGCAACGAGGCGGCCGTCGTCGAGCACGAGGATGAGGTCTGCGCCTGCCACGGCTGAGATGCGTTCGGACACCATGATGACCGTTGCATCGGCAAGCGCCTCATCCAGCGCGAGCCGCAACCTGGTGTCTGTGTCGTAGTCCAGGGCCGAGAAGCTGTCGTCGAAAAGGTAGACGGGTGCCTTCCGCACCAGGGCCCTGGCGATGCACAGCCGTTGCCGCTGGCCGCCCGAAAGGCTGGCTCCACCCTGTCCGACGGGGGTGGCGAGCCCCAGTGGAAGGTCTCCCATGAACCGCATGGTCTGCGCCGACTCCAGTGCCGCCCAGAGCTCGTGGTCGGGGGCTGTGGGTGCTGCCATCCTCAGGTTGTCGGCGATTGTCCCGGTAAACAGATGGGAATGCTGGGGCACTACGGCGGTGGCTGCGCGGAGCTGCTCCAGGGACAGGTTCCGGACGTCATGGCCGGCCAGGGTGACGCTGCCCTCGGTTGGGTCGAGGAAACGGGGGATGAGGTTCAGCAGCGTTGTCTTGCCACTTCCGGTGGAGCCGACAATTGCGGTGGTGGTGCCGGCAGCGGCGGTAAAACTGATATCCGCGAGCACCGGCGCCTCAGCTCCCGGGTAGGCGAAGCCGACACCCTGGAAAGTTACGGCTGCCGGCCGCGTAGTGTCCACCCGGAGCTGCCCCCCGGCCGCGGCTGGGCTGCTGACAGACGGCTCCGTATCCAGCACCGCCTGGATGCGTTCGGCACAAACGGAGGCCCGCGGCGCCGTCATCAGCACGTACATTGACATCATGATGGCCAGCAGTATCTGCATGATGTAGGCGATGAATGCCGTGAGCGCGCCGAGGTTCATCAACCCCGCCTGGATGCGGTGGCCGCCGAACCACACCACGGCCACCGAGCTGATGTTGACCACCAGCATGATCATGGGCAGCATCCCGGCCACCAGGAGTGCCGAACGCAGGTTGTTGGCGGTCAGCCGGGCGTTGGTGGCCGCGAACCGCCGCATTTCATGGCCCTGGCGGACAAAGGACCGGATCACATCTGTCCCGATGATCTGTTCGCGCAGGATGCCGCCCGACCGGTCCAGCAGCTCCTGCCCTTCCCGGTAGAGCGGGATGAGGCGCCGGACGATCGAGTACATGACCAGCAGGAGCAGCGGGACAATGACGATTACCACCGCGGACAGGGCCACATCCTGCTGGACGGCCAGGACGATCCCGCCGATGCCCATGGCCGGCCCGGCGAACAGCATGGTGAAGACAAGCAGGGCGAACGCCTGGATCTGCTGGACGTCGTTCGTGGCGCGCGTGGTCAGGCTGTGGGTTCCGAACAGGGCCACATCCTGTGACGAGAAGGACTGGATCCGGTTGAAGACGTCCGCCCGCAGCCGGTGCCCGATCTTCATCGCAACAAGCGCGCCGACATAGCACGCAGCAATGGCGGACGCCGCCTGCACCACCGCGATGGCTGCCATGAGCACACCGAGCCTGGAGATCACCCGGGGTTGGCCAGCCACGATTCCGTCATCAATGATGGCTGCGTTCACGGTGGGCAGCAGCAGGTTTGCCGCTGCCTGGACCAGTTGGAGGACGATGATCGCCCATACGTGCCCGCGTTGGCCGGCAAGCTGCCGCCTCATTAGTCCGACCAGCAAAATACCCCCTGTACATGCCTACGGCCGACCAGGGGCCAGCGGCTTGACCCCTCAACTACAGAGACCATTGTAAGCCAGATCACTTTCAGCTGGTGTCACACGCTGTGACTGGTCCGAAAACATGTTGGGAGGGCAGGCGCTAACCCGTCTTCCGGCCCACGGCGAAGATCCGCCTGAAGGGAAACACCGTGCCATGGGGCCCGCCCGGATAGGCCTCCCGCAGGGCCGCCGCGTACTCGGATTCAAAGCGCTTGGCATCCTCGCTCCCAAGGGCGCCCATCACCGGCCGCAGTGCGGTGCCGCGGACCCACTCCAGCACGGGGTCCGGCCCCTGCAGGACGTGCTGGTAACTGGTTTCCCAGGCATCCGCGGCCCAGCCGGCGTCGAGCAGGATGCCCAGGTAGTCCCGCGGCTCCCCCACGGTTTCCCCGCCCCGCAGCACGCCGCCCAGCTTGCCTGACCAACGTTCGGACGCTGCGAGCTCCCGCATCAGGGAATGGGACGGGGCGTTGAAGTTTCCGGGCACCTGGAAGGCAAACCAGGCCCCGGGCGGGAGGACATCGAGCCACCGGCGCATCAGGTCCTGGTGGCCGGGGACCCACTGGAGCGCCGCGTTACTCACCACGACGTCCGTCCCCGCCGGAGGCATCCACGTTGCGATGTCCGCCTGTTCAAACGACAGTCCCGGAACGTCCTTTGCCAGCGGGGCTGCGCGTGCCAGCATCTCGGCGGACGAGTCCAGGCCAACCACCCGGGCTTCGGGCCACCGTTCGGCCAGCGAGGCGGTCAGGTTCCCCGGACCGCAGCCGAGGTCGACGACCCGTGCCGGACGGTCGGCATGGATCCGTCCGGTGAGATCGAAGAACGGCCTGTTCCGGTGGTCATCGAACTGGACGTACTTTGCGGGGTCCCATTTCATGAATTCTCCAGGTTCTAGCATGCACACGGGCAAGGCGAAGCCTAACCCGGCCGGGGCGCCCCTTCGGCCCGCAACGTGGCACTAAGGTTGAAGTCAATGAAACTCGTTGACCAGCTGAGCGATCTGTCCGTCCCCAACGCCGCCGCCGTCGACCCCGACGCCCTGTACAGCCGTTTTGTGGACTGGACCGAATCCCGGGGCCTGTCGCTGTACCCGGCACAGGACGAGGCCATCATGGAGCTGGCAACGGGGGCCAACGTCATCCTCGCCACCCCGACGGGATCCGGTAAGTCACTGGTGGCCATTGCCGCTCACTTCCAAGCCATGGCCCAGGACCGGCGAAGCTACTACACCGCGCCCATCAAGGCGCTGGTGTCCGAAAAGTTCTTTGCGCTCTGCGACATCTTCGGCGCGGAGAACGTCGGCATGATCACCGGTGATTCCGGGGTTAACCAGGATGCACCCATCATCTGCTGCACGGCCGAGATCCTGGCCAACATCGCCCTGCGGGAGGGCTCCGCGGCGGAGCTCGGAGCGGTGGTCATGGACGAGTTCCATTTCTACTCCGACCCGCAGCGCGGCTGGGCCTGGCAGGTCCCGCTCCTGGAGCTTCCGCAGGCACAGTTCCTCCTGATGTCCGCAACCCTGGGCGATGTCAGCCGGTTCGAAGAGGGGCTGTCAGCGCTCACGGGCCGCGCCACCACCACGGTGAGTTCTGCGGAGCGGCCCATTCCGCTGCATTACTACTACCACCAGACCCCGGTCCACGAGACGCTGGAGGAGCTTCTCTCCACCAGGCAGGTGCCGGTCTACGTGGTGCACTTCAGCCAGCTTGAGGCGATCGATCGCGCCCAGAACCTGATGAGCATCAACGTGTGCACCCGGGAGGAAAAGGACAAAATCGCGGACCTCATTGCCAATTTCCGGTTCGCCGCCGGTTTTGGCAAGACACTGAACCGGCTGGTCCGGCACGGAATCGGTGTACACCACGCCGGCATGCTGCCCAAGTACCGCCGGCTGGTGGAGCAGCTGGCCCAGGCCGGACTCCTTAAGGTGATCTGCGGGACGGACACGCTGGGCGTTGGCATCAACGTCCCCATCCGCACCGTGCTGCTCACCGCCCTGAGCAAGTACGACGGCGTCCGAACCAGGCTGCTCAACTCACGCGAGTTCCACCAGATTGCGGGCCGGGCCGGCAGGGCGGGTTACGACACCGCCGGGACGGTGGTGGTCCAGGCGCCCGAGCACGTGATTGAAAACGTCAAGGCCATGGCGAAGGCCACAGCAAAGTTCGGCGACGACCAGAAGAAGCTCCGCCAGGTGGTTAAGAAAAAGCCGCCCGAAGGTTTTGTGTCCTGGGGTGAGCCCACGTTCAAACGGCTGGTGGAATCTGTCCCGGACCCGCTGACGTCCAGCTTCACGGTGACGCACGCCATGCTGATGAACCTGATGGAACGGCCCGGCGATCCCTTCTCAGCCGCCAGGCGGCTGCTCACCGAAAACCATGAGCCGCGCTCCTCCCAGCTGCGGCTCATGAAGAAGGCGCTGGGAATCTACCGCGAGCTCCTCGCCGCCGAAGTCATCGAGCGGATCCCGCCGCAGGAACAGGGCCCGGATGGCCGCACAGTCCGCCTGACGGTACACCTGCAGCCCAACTTCGCCCTGAACCAGCCGCTCTCCCCCTTCGCACTTGCCGCACTGGACCTCCTTGACCCGGAGTCGCCGTCGTACGCCCTGGACGTGGTGTCCGTCATCGAGGCGACCCTGGAGAAACCCCGGCAGATCCTCTCGGCGCAGCAGAAGAAGGCCCGCGGCGAAGCTGTGGCGGCCATGAAGGCCGACGGCATCGACTATGACCAGCGGATGGCCATGCTGGAGGACGTAACCTACCCGCAGCCGCTCGCGGAAATCCTTGGCGAGGCCTTCGAGGTGTACCGCAAGGCCGCACCATGGGTGGGCGACTTCGAACTCGCCCCCAAGTCCGTGGTCCGGGATATGTACGAGCGGGCCATGAACTTCGGCGAATTCGTTCAGTTCTATGGGCTGGCCAGGTCCGAGGGCATCGTGCTGCGGTACCTGGCGGACGCTTTCAAGGCTCTCCGGCAGACGGTGCCGCAGGACATGCTCCGTGAGGACCTGGCGGACCTGACCGCCTGGCTCGGTGAGCTGGTCCGGCAGGTGGACTCGAGCCTGCTGGATGAGTGGGAAGAGCTGGCATCCGGTGTGATGCCCACGCCGCACGACGCTCCACCACCCCCGCCGCCGTCGCTCACCTCCAACATCCGCGCCTTCCGGGTGATGGTGCGGAACGAAATGTTCCGCCGCGTGGAGCTGTTCGCCGACGAGGACGCCACGGCGTTGGGAGAGCTCGACGGCGCCGCCGGCTGGGGTGCCGGGCGCTGGGAGGATGCGCTGGATGACTACTTCGACGAACACGACGACATCGGGACGGGACCGGACGCGCGCGGCCCCGGTTTGCTGATCATCACCGAAGAACGCGGGACCTGGAAGGTGCGCCAGATCTTCGACGACCCTGCCGGCAACCACGACTGGGGCATCTCGGCGGAGGTGGACCTGGCGGATTCCGACGCGACCGGAACGGCCGTGGTGCGGGTGACGGATGTGAACCGGCTCTAGCCCCGGACTGGCCCGGCGCATCCCCTGCGGCGGGCGCGACGGAGCCGGCGGTAAGCTCGGATAATGAGTGTAATCCGCCCCGCAAACCGGCAAGACGTACCCGCCATCCTCCGGATGATCCACGAGCTGGCACGTTACGAGAAGGAACCCGATGCTGTCCGGAACACCCCGGAAATGCTGGAGCGGGCCCTGTTCGGATCGAACCCGAGTGTCTTTGCCACCATGGCCGAGGACAGTGCAGGCGAGGTGCAGGGTTTTGCGTTGTGGTTCCTGAACTATTCCACCTGGGAGGGTGTGCACGGGATCTACCTGGAAGACCTGTACGTCAGTCCGGACGCCCGCGGCGAAGGGCACGGCAAGGCCCTCCTCCAGCACCTCGCGTCGACCGCCGTGGAGAACGGCTACGCGCGCGTGGAATGGAGCGTGCTGGACTGGAATGAGCCCTCCATCAACTTCTACCGCAGCCTCGGCGCCCGGCCCATGGACGGCTGGTCCACGTTCCGCCTGACGGGCGTGGAACTGGACCGTTTCGGCCAGGCAAGCTCCCTTCCCGCTGCTGCCCGTGGCTGACGTGCGCCGGGCGGCGGCCCCCGTTGCGGGACACGAGGTCAGGGCCAGGCACGAATTCCGCGGGATGCGCACGGTGGAGCACTACTTCACCGTCCCCCTGGACCATGCCGCGCCCGCCGGCGAGGCCATCACGGTTTTCGCCCGTGAGTACGTATCTGCGGCCCACACCCCCGAGGCTGCCGCTCAACTTCCCTGGCTCCTCTTCCTGCAGGGCGGCCCGGGCGGGCGCGGCAACCGGTGGGGCTCCCTGGGCGGCTGGAGCAAGGCCGCAGCGCAGGACTTCCGCATCCTGATGCTGGACCAGCGCGGCACCGGCCTCTCCACTCCCCTTGACCGCAACACCCTTCCCGCCCGTGGGACCGCCGCTGAACAAGCCGCGTTCCTGGAGCACTTCCGCGCTGACTCGATCGTGGCGGACGCGGAGTTGATCCGCCACGCCCTGGATTCCCCTCCCTGGACCATTTATGGGCAAAGCTATGGCGGCTTCTGCGCCCTGACGTACCTGTCCTTCGCCCCGGAAGGACTCCGCGAAGCCCTCATCACGGGCGGCCTGGCCCCCCTCGCCGGCAGCGCGGACGACGTCTACCGGGCCACCTATCAGCGCGTGGCGGCACGGAACGACGAATACTTCGGCTGGTATCCGGAAGACCGGGAGACGGTGGAACGCATCGCCGGCCACCTGCGCCGCACCCCGGAGTTCCTGCCCGACGGCAGCCCGCTCACGGTGGGGCGGTTCCAGATGGCGGGCGCATTCCTGGGCGGCAACACCCGCGTGGACAGCCTGCATTACCTGCTGGAGGACGCGTTCGTGGAAAAGTCCGGTGTTCCCCGGCTGTCGGACACGTTCCTGGAACAGATGCAGGCGGTGGTCTCACGACGATCAAACCCGCTGTATGCGCTGATGCACGAGTCCATCTACGGCCAGGACCAGGCCACCAACTGGTCAGCCTGGCGCATGCTCGGCGAGAACCCCTGGTTCAGGCCTGACGCCGAGCCACTGCTCCTGACCGGCGAAATGGTATACCCGTGGTACTTCGAACAGGACCCCGCACTTGAGCCGCTGCGGGAAGTGGCTGACCTGCTGGCGGCCAAGCAGGATTGGACGCCACTGTACGACCCCGCGGTGCTGGCGGCTAACACAGTTCCGGCCGCGGCGGCGGTGTACACGGATGACATTTACGTGGACCGGGATCTGTCCCTGCAGACGGCAACCGCCGTGAACGGGCTGCAGGTCTGGGAGACTGCCGACTTCCATCATGACGGGATCGCCGACGACGGTGAGCGGATTTTTGCCCGACTGCTGGGCATGGCACGCTCAGGCGGGCGCTGACCGCCGGCGTGATGTTCGGGTGACGACGGCGGCGCCCAGGACGGCTGCGCCAACCAGTCCGCCGAGCAGGTTCAGGCCGAGGTAGCCGGCGTAGCCCAGGACGAGCCCGGACGCCGCCCCGCCTACGGCACCTGCGGCGCCCATCAGCATGTCGGACACGCCCTGCACGGCCACCCGGGCTTCCCTGCCGACGCTTTCGGCCAGCAGCGTGGAGCCGGAGATCGTCGCCGCAGACCAGCCCATGCCCAGCAGGACCAGCCCCACGGCCACCGCGCCGGTTGAGGACTCCCCCAGGCCGGCGACCGCGACGGCAGCGATCAGCAGCATGAAGCCAATCATGATGGTCTCCAGCCTCCCTGCCCTGTCGGTCAGCCATCCCATCAACGGAGACAGCGCAAACATCCCGGCGATGTGCAGGGAGATGGTGAACCCGATGATCACCAGTACGTCCCCGGCGGCAATGTGGTCCGCGTGCTGGCCCGGCCCCTCCACCAGGTGCTGCAGGTGAAGAGGAGTCATGGACATGACGCCCACCATCACTGCGTGGGCTGCGACGACGGCGGAAACTGCGAGCAGCGCCGGCCGGGAACCGCGAATGGCCTGCAGGCCGCGGTGGAGCGACCGCCGGCCGTGTGGCGGGGCTGCGGCCGGGCGTTCCCCTTCCCCCGGCACGGTGGGAACGGTGGATGCCGCTGCAAGTTGGCGTGCCAGCAGGAGCGGGTCCGGCCGCAGGCCCGCGAACAGGAGCACCGCGGCGATGAGGAGACCGGCCCCGGAAATCACGAATGGGCCCGCGATGGGGGGAAGGCCCAGGAGTGTTCCCACGACCGTTCCGGGCTGGATGAGGTTGGGGCCGGCGACGGCACCAACCGTGACCGCCCAAACCACCGTGGACAGTGCCCGGCCGCGGTGTTCGGCGCCGGCCAGGTCCACGGCGGCAAACCTTGCCTGCAGGCTCGCTGCCGTGCCGACGCCAATGCCTGCCGAGCCGAGCACCAGCAGGACGAAAAGCCCGGACGCAACGGCCAGGACCATGAGGACAGCGCCGGCCAGGGCAGCCGAGAGGCCGGCCACCTGGCCAGCCCGCCGTCCACGGCGTTCCGCCAGCGAGGCCAGCGGCAGGGCCGCCGCGGCGGCGCCCAGGGTCATCACGGTGGCCACCGAACCCGCCCAGGCGCTGGAACCGGAGAGTTCCACGGCGAGGATGGAGCCGATGGACACGGTTGATCCGGTCCCGAGTCCACCAAACACCTGGGCCACGCTCAGCAGCAAAACGGTTCGCCGCTGCACACGGCGCGCGTCCGGATCCATCACAAGCGTGCGGCCCATGATCTGAGCATAGTCCTGCGTCCACGCGTCCCACAGGGGTGTGGGCCGATGCGTCCTGCGGAGGCTTAAACAGGTAATCCCGGCCGCGTGGGCGGCCGGGATTACCTGTCGTGTTGACGCGGGCAGGTGCCTACTCGGCGTCGCTGTGGCTCTTCCGGGCGTCCTCTTCGAGGCGCGGATCGATCTTGGCGGCCTGGGCCTTGGAGCTGAGCAGGCTGGCGATAACGGCGACGATGATGGTGCCCACAATCACGGCGAGTGAGACGAAGGTGGGGATTTCGGGTGCCCACTCGATGTGGTGTCCGCCGTTGATGAAGGGAAGCTCGTTGACGTGCATGGCGTGCAGGACAAGCTTGACGCCGATGAACGCCAGGATGAAGGACAGGGCGTGCTTGAGGTAGATGAGCCGGTTCATCAGGCCGCCCAGCAGGAAGTAGAGCTGCCGCAGGCCCATCAGGGCGAACAGGTTGGCGGTGAACACGATGAAGGGGCTCTGGGTGAGGCCGAAGATCGCGGGGATCGAGTCCACGGCGAACAGCAGGTCAGTGAGGCCGATGGTGATGAAGACGATCACCATGGGGGTGAAGACCTTCCTGCCGTTGACGACGGTACGCAGCTTGCCGCCGTCGAACTTCTCCGACATCGGGATAACCTTGCGGATCTTCGCAATCAGCGGGTTCTCGCGGTCCTCTTCCTCTTCACCCTCGTCCTGGGCCTGCTTCCAGGCTGTCCACAGGAGGAAGGCGCCGAAGATGTAGAACACCCAGCTGAACTGTTCGATGACGATGGCACCCAGCATGATGAAGATGCCGCGCAGGATGAGCGCAATGATGATGCCCACCATCAATACTTCCTGCTGGTATTTCCGGGGCACGGAGAACCTGGCCATGATGATGATGAAGACGAACAGGTTGTCGATGCTGAGGCTGTACTCGGTTACCCAGCCTGCGACGAACTGGCTGCCGAATTCGGGCCCGGTGAATGCGAACATGGCTCCGGCGAATGCCAGGGCAAGGGTGACGTAGAAGGTTACCCACAGGCCGGCTTCCTTCATGGACGGTTCGTGCGGGTGCCGCACCACCAGGAGAAGGTCAACCAAAAGAATCAGGCCGAGGACGGCAAATGAGCCAACCTCAAACCACACAGGCAAATCGAGCACGGGAAAGCCTTTCGCAGGGTACACAAAATGGTGTAAGTCTCTCCGGCCGGCGTTTGCACTGTGTGCTGATGTGGCGGCCCGCTACGCCCGGCAGGGCAGCTTTGCCCTGCGTGTTGACGATCGTAGCGCTTGGGATACTCCCCTACGTGCCTATAACTCTACCCCAGGCAGTCGCGGGAGCGCTCCGGTCAGCACCCGCGGGATAACGTTTTCCAATTTCCATTGACGCCCGGCGAAGGCCCTTGCAATAATCTCTCGCAGCGAGAAAGCGGTTTCTCGTCCAACCTGGGTCACTTTCAGAAAGTCAGGGTCAATGAAGACTTCCCTTCGCTCCGGCATCGTGCTCAAAACGCTCGCCGCGGCCGCCACGGTCACCATGCTCGCCGCCGGCTGTACGCCCGCGTCGTCGACCGACAGCGGCGGAAACGTCACGGTCCGCTTCACCTGGTGGGGCAACGACCTGCGGAACAAACAGACGCAGCAAGTGATCGACGCCTTCCAGGCCTCGCATCCCAACATCAAGATCCAGGCTGAACCCGGCGTGTGGAGCAGTTACTGGGACAAGCTCGCCACCACCACCGCCGCGAACGACTCTCCGGACGTGATCCAGATGGACCAGGCCTACATCGCTGAGTACGGCGGCCGGGGTGCACTCCTGGACCTGTCCAGGCAAAGCAACATCGACACGTCGAAGATCGACCAGGACGCTTTGAAGTCCGGTCAGGTGGGCGGCAAGCAGTACGGCCTGAGCACGGGGCAGAACGCCAAGGCGGTGATGATCAACACCAAAATGTTCCAGGATTACGGGGTGCCCGTCCCGGACGACAAGACCTGGACCTGGGATGACTACGCAAAGACTGCCGCCGCTGTGGCCGCTGCGGCGGCCAAGGCGGGCCAGACCAACTACGGCAGTTCCTACTCGCTGACGGACTCCGACCTGAACACCTGGGCCATGCAGCACAGCGAGTCGCTGTACTCGGCCGATGGCGGACTTGGCTTCAAGGAGGCCACGGCCACGTCCTTCTTCCAGAACGTGCTGAACCTGCGCAACAAGGGAGCTGCCCCTCCGGCCAACATCGCCACGGAGGACATCAGTGCGCCCGTGGAACAGACCCTGTTCGCCACCGGCAAGACGGCAATTTCCTGGTGGTGGACCAACCAGGTCAACGCCCTGCAGTCCGCACTGAAGACCGACGTGAAGATCCTCCGCGCCCCCAGCTCCGGCGGCAGCGCCAAGGAGAACGGCATGTCCTACAAACCCTCAATGTTCTGGTCCGTTTCCTCGAGGAGCAAGCACCCGAAGGAGGCTTCAGAAGTTGTCAACTACATGCTCAACAACCTGGATTCGGCGAAAACAATCCTGACCGAGCGCGGCTTTCCCACGAACACGGATGTCCAGGCGGCCATCGATCCACAGCTGACGCCCGCGGATAAGGCCGCTGCCGCATTCCTGAAGGACGTCAAGCCGGAGCTCAAGAGCGGCCCTCCTGTCCCTCCCACCGGTTCTTCCGGAGTCCAGGCGTTGATCCAGCGCTACAGCACCGACGTCCTCTTCGACCGCAAGTCCCCCGCCGACGCTGCGAAGGGCCTGATGCAGGAAGCAAAGGCCATGATCGACTCGGCCAGGAAATAGGTCAGGAAGCACATCGCCAACAAGAACGGCGGACACCCCACCAGCAGGGTGTCCGCCGTTCCTGGCTTTCAGGCCGGCGCGCTGCCGGCACAGGGTGCCCGGACCGCCAAGCTAGGCGTGGCCTGCCGCCTGCATCTGGCGCAGCTCCTTCTTCAGTTCGCTGACCTCATCGCGGATCCGTGCCGCCACCTCGAACTGCAGCTCCGCCGCGGCTCCGTGCATCTGTTCGGTGAGTTGCCCGATCAGGCCCACCAGGTCCTCGGCCGGCGCGGCCGCCAGCCCGTCGGAACGGACCTGTGCAGCGCCCTTCTTGGCCCCGGGCTTGTTCGCCCCCGTGATGCCACGTTTGCCCTTGCCGTAGTCGAAGCTGCCCAGCAGCGCATCGGTATCGGCGTCTTCCTTGGCCAACTGGTCCGTGATGTCCGCGATCTTCTTCCGCAGCGGCTGGGGATCGACGCCGTGTTCCTTGTTGTACGCCACCTGGATGGCGCGGCGCCGGTTGGTCTCATCGATGGCGTTGGCCATGGAGTCGGTGATCCGGTCCGCATACATGTGCACCTGGCCGGAGACGTTGCGGGCGGCACGTCCGATGGTCTGGATCAGCGAGGTGGAGGAGCGCAGGAAGCCTTCCTTGTCCGCATCCAGGATGCTGACCAGGGACACCTCCGGAAGGTCCAGGCCTTCACGGAGGAGGTTGATGCCCACCAGGACATCGAAGGACCCCAGCCGCAGCTCACGCAGGAGCTCCACGCGCCGCAGGGTGTCGACGTCGGAGTGCAGGTATTCGACTTTCACGCCGTGGCCCAGCAGGTAGTCGGTGAGATCCTCCGCCATGCGTTTGGTCAGCGTGGTCACCAGGACGCGCTCATCCTTCTCCACGCGGGTCTTGATCTCGCCCAGGAGGTCATCGATCTGCCCCTTGGTGGGCTTGACCACCACCTCGGGATCCACCAGGCCGGTGGGCCGGATGATCTGCTGGACGAAACCGTCCGCCTTGCCCAGCTCGTACTTGCCGGGGGTGGCGGAGAGGTAAACGGTCTGGCCCACGCGTTCCAGGAACTCGTCCCACTTCAGCGGCCGGTTGTCCATGGCAGAAGGTAACCGGAACCCGAAGTCCACCAGGTTCCGTTTGCGGGACATATCTCCTTCGTACATGGCGCCGATCTGGGGGATGGTCACATGGGACTCGTCCACCACCAGCAGGAAGTCGTCCGGGAAGTAGTCGATCAGGCAGTGCGGCGCGGTGCCGGGCCCGCGGCCGTCAATATGCGCCGAGTAGTTCTCGATGCCGTTGCAGAAACCCATCTGCTGCATCATTTCGAGGTCGTACGTGGTGCGCATCCGCAGCCGCTGGGCTTCGACGAGCTTGTTCTGGCTTTCCAGCACCTTGAGCCTGTCTGCCAGCTCATCCTCGATCCGCTTGATGGCCCGAGCCATCCGTTCCGGGCCGGCCACATAGTGGGAGGCCGGGAAGACGTACATCTCTTCCTCGTCGCGGATGACCTCGCCGGTGAGCGGGTGGAGGGTGTGGATGCTCTCGATCTCGTCGCCGAAGAACTCGATCCTGATGGCCAGTTCCTCGTACATGGGAATGATTTCCACGGTGTCACCGCGCACCCGGAAAGTGCCGCGGTGAAAGTCCATGTCGTTGCGGGCGTACTGCATGGAGACGAACTTGCGGAGGAGGTCGTCCCGATTCATCTCGGCGCCGCGGCGGAGGGTCACCATGCCGGAAATGTATTCCTCGGGGGTTCCCAGGCCGTAGATGCAGGACACCGTGGCCACCACGATCACATCCCGGCGGGTCAGCAGCGCGTTGGTGGCGGAGTGTCGGAGCCGTTCCACTTCCTCGTTGATGGAGGAATCCTTCTCGATAAAGGTGTCCGTCTGCGCCACGTACGCTTCGGGCTGATAGTAGTCGTAGTAGGAAACGAAGTATTCCACGGCGTTGTTGGGCAGCAGTTCGCGGAACTCGTTGGCGAGCTGCGCCGCAAGGGTCTTGTTCTGCACCATGACCAGGGTGGGCCGCTGCACCTGCTCAATAAGCCAGGCGGTGGTGGCGCTTTTGCCGGTACCGGTGGCGCCAAGCAGCACCACATCCTTCTCGCCGTTGTTGATCCGCTCCGTCAGCTCCGCGATGGCGGCCGGCTGGTCGCCCGCGGGCTTGAACTCGCTGATCACTTCGAAGGGCGCTACAACACGGTTGATCTCCTGCGCAAGGCTCATGAATCTAATTTACCGCCGGGCACCGACATGGAACGGTCCCGTCCGTTACCGGCGAACATCCGCCGGGCCTGGAGCGGGGTCAGGAACCGTACGACGGCGGTTCCCACCCGGTTGCCTCGGCCCATGCGGCCATCAGTGGCCACGCGACGTCCGTGAACCACGGTTCCTTCGCCTCCGCGTAGGAGCTGGTGGTGCCCGAAGCGGCGTGCGCCGCCGCAAGCTCCGCCTTGTGCGCTTCATAAAGGTTCCGCGCTGAGGCATCGCTCCGCAGCCAGTCGCGGAACATGAGCGCGTACCGCCATCCGGCCGAACCGGCCGCCCGGACATGGACGTTGACGGCACGGCACGGGTCCGCGTTGGCGTGGAACCGCTTCAACCATTCAGCGGGGGCCGGGGCATTGGGCTTGGGGGTGTCGGCCTCGACGCCCCGTACCGCCGGAAAACCGGCGGCGGACAGCAGCGGGTCGATCGCAGCCGCGGCCGCAAGGTCCGGCACGGCCACCTGCAGGTCAATGACGTCCTTGGCGGACAGGCCGGGCACGGCGGTGGATCCGATGTGGTCCACCGCCAAAATCTGCTCCGGAGCGGCAGCCGACAGCCGGGCCGCAATCCGGGCCGCCTGCTGCGCCCAGTCAGCCCGGTGCGGTTCCAGGACCGGGCCGCCATTCCGCGCGGCCCGCTGGCCCGCAGCCAGGTTGTGGGCGAAGGGGACCAGCCGCCTGTCCCAGAGCCGGTCCACCTGGTCCAGCAGGTGCTGCACCGTACCGGAATTGTCCAGCACCGCATCGGCAGCGGCCAGCCGGTCACTGCGCGTGGCCTGGGCGTCCATCCGGGCACGCGCTGCTTCCCCGGTCATTCCCCGGTGCTCGAGCATGCGCTGCAGCCGCACGTCGTCCGGTGCATCGACGACCACCACGAGGTGGAAGCTGCTGCCCTGGCCGGTCTCCACCAGGAGGGGTATGTCCTGGACCACCACGGCGTCACCGGGCGCCGCGGCCGTCATGGCTGCGGCGCGGGCGCGCACCAGCGGATGGACGATGCCGTTCAACGCGGCGAGGCGCCCCGGATTGCCGAAGACCGCCGCGCCGAGCCGGGCGCGGTCAAGCCGCCCGCCGTCGTCTAGCATTCCTGCCCCAAACTCCTCCGCGATGCGCTGCAGCCCCTCGGTACCAGGCTCCACAACTTCCCGGGCCAGCGCGTCCGCGTCAACCAGCACGGCGCCGCGTTCCTTCAGCCGCGCGGCCGCCACCGACTTCCCCGAGGCGATCCCGCCCGTCAACCCGATTTTCAGCACACCCCCACCCTACTGATCCGCAGCTGCATCCGGTGCCAATGCGGATAGGCTGAAGGCATGACTGCAGGGGGTGCGGCAGTGGAGCCGCTGGTTCATATCGAGGATTTCCGGATGGATTTCGGTGACACCACCGTGATCCGGAACCTCTCCTTCGATGTCCATGCAGGTGAGACATTCGGTTTCCTCGGCAGCAACGGGTCGGGAAAGACCACAACCCTCCGCGCCCTCCTGGGCATCTACCAGCCGACGTCCGGAATCCTCCACATCGACGGAAAGCCCTTCGAGCCCGGTGATGGGGCCCGGCTTGGGTACCTTCCGGAAGAACGGGGCCTCTACAAGAAGGAACACGTCCTGGATGTCATGGTGTATTTCGGCCGGCTGAAGGGCCTGGGCAAATCGCAGGCCCGCACCTGGTCGCTGGCATACCTGGAACGCGTCCAGCTGGCGGACAAGGCAACCATCAACCTGGATAAACTCTCCAGCGGCCAGCAGCAGAAGGTGCAGCTCGGCGTCACCATCATGAACGACCCCGAACTCCTGATCCTGGACGAGCCTACAAAGGGATTCGACCCGGTGAACCGACGCCTGCTGATGGACATCATCGAGGAACACAAGCGCGGCGGGGCAACGGTGATCATGGTTACCCACCAGATGGAGGAGGTGGAGCGCCTCTGCGACCGTGTGGTCCTCCTCAAGGACGGCACCTCACGCGCCTATGGGACGGTGGCTGACGTCCAGGACCAATTCGGCGGCACGGTCTACCGTCTTTCCTATGGGGGCGACCAGGTCCTGCCCGCCTCCACGCTGTACGACGTGGTCCGGCAGGGAGACGGCCGCGCGGAACTCGCCCCGCGCCCCGGCGGCAATGAGGCAGCAGTCCTTCGGGAGCTTGTTGCCGCGGGACTGCCGGTCACCGGTTTTACCACCTCCAGGGTCTCCCTCGAGGAGATCTTCATCCAGGTGTACGGCGACCAGCACGCGGAAGCAGGGGTTTGACCATGACGACGGCACCGGCCAGGAAACCCTCCCCCAACCGCCACAACCTCGGCACCGTAGTGGGCTTCGAGTTTTTCCGCACCACCAAAAAGCCGCGGTTCTGGATCGCAACCCTCGCGATTCCCGTGGTTATGGCCATCATCTTCGGGTTGATCTTCATCAGCAACAGCTCCACGAGCGCCTCTGCCAATGCGCAGAAAAACGCTGCCCTGGAATTCAGCTATACGGACAGGTCGGGAATCATTCCGGACCAGGTTGCCGCCGCGATGGGCGGCACCAAGGCGGTCAGCTCCACCGACGGGGCTCGCGAGGTGAAGGAGGGACGCCTCGATGCGTTTTTCGCTTTCCCGGCCAACCCTGCCACGGAGGCAGTGCAGGTTTACGGCGCTGACAAGGGCGTATTTGAGAACGGCAAGTACGAGGCGGTGGCCAGGCAACTCCTGGTGATGTCAGCCCACGCACGGATCGGTTCGGCGGACGTTGCGGCGGCCGCCGGAGGCAACATCAAGGTGGAGACCGAAACCTACCGGGACGGGCAAGTGGCAGGAGGGTTTGGTGCCGCGATACCACCCCTGATGTTCCTGGTGCTTTTCTACATCACGATCATCCTGCTCTCCAACCAAATGCTGAACAGCACCCTGGAAGAGAAGGAGAACCGGGTCACCGAGATGATCCTCACCACCCTGAATCCCACCACCCTCATCGTGGGCAAGATCATTTCACTGCTGCTGGTTGGCCTGGTACAGATTTCCGTGTTCCTGGCCCCAATCGTGATTGGGTATGCCTTCTTCCGCGACAGGCTCTCGCTTCCGGCCATCGACCTCAGGGATGTCGTCTTCGAGCCGGGACCGCTGCTGGTGGGCGCCCTGCTCCTGCTGGGCGGCTTTACACTCTTCACCGCCGTGCTGGGTGCGATCGGTGCGGTGATGCCGAACGCCAAGGAAGCCGGGGTCATCTTCGGTCCGCTGATGGCCCTCATTTTTGTCCCCTTCTATGCCATCAGCCTCATCCTCAGCGACCCGCACTCCCCCATCGTCCAGGTGTTCACGTATTTCCCCTTGTCGGCCCCGGTAACCGCGATGCTCCGTAACGGCTTCGGCACGCTCAGCCCGGTTGAATCAGTGATCATCATTGCCGAGCTCTTCATCGTGGGAATCCTGGTCCTGCGCCTGGCCATTCATTTGTTCCGCTACGGCTCCATCCAGTACACCGGGAAGCTGTCCATCATGAGCACCTTCCATCGCCGTTCCGGCGACGCACCCCGCCAACCGGCGCCCCACTAGACTGGGCCGGATGCAGGAGCAAGAGGGCCGGGCCACCGCCTACACCACGCTGTCAGCCGGCGGGGACTTCCGGCACGAACTTGAGGTCAAGCGCTCCAGGTTCATCACGTTCCTCCGGCGGGCGGCCAGCGAAGACGCTGCCCGTGACCTTGTGGCAGGCCTCCGCCGCGAGTTCCACGATGCCCGCCACCACTGCTCGGCGTTCATCATTGGACCGGACCGGACCGTGCAACGTTCGAGTGACGACGGTGAACCTGCCGGGACTGCCGGCATCCCCATGCTCGAAGCGCTGTTGAAGAGGGAAACCGCACCCGGGGTGAGTGACCTGAGCGACGTCAGTGCCGTCGTCGTCCGCTACTTTGGCGGCGTCCTGCTCGGGGCGGGCGGC
This sequence comes from Pseudarthrobacter sp. 05T312, assembly GCF_056396685.1. Lineage (NCBI taxonomy): Bacteria > Bacillati > Actinomycetota > Actinomycetes > Micrococcales > Micrococcaceae > Pseudarthrobacter > Pseudarthrobacter sp. 05T312. Next base: position 13,328 of record NZ_JBFTLY010000009.1, on the reverse strand, counting down.
CTGGTCCGGGCGTATTCCGAGTCAGTCTCGGCAGCACTGGACCTGGCGCCCCTGGTCCGTCGCAGCAGGCGCCGGATCTGTTCCACGGCCGTGCCGCACGCGGTTGCCGGGCGGTTGGAGAACGAGCTGCGCGCCGCGGGCATGGTGATGGCGGGCACCAGCTACCAGGACCGGTGCACGGTGCTGCGGATTGCCGTCGCAGACGACGCCGGCGCCATCGCTGCCGCATCCGGGCTCCTGCAGCAGCTGACAGCCGGGTCCGCCGCGCTCACTGGCGAAGGAACGGAGTGGATCGATGAGCCTTTCGACTGACGTGGCCCTGGCGGACGTTGACGAAGCAATGGCGGACCGGCTGCTCCAATTGGCCAAGGGCGACGCCTCCCCCGACGAGGTGGCGCCCCCGCTGGGCGGGCCCGGCTGGAACCTTGAGCGCACCGCCTGGTTCTTCGGATATCACCGGGCCGCAGCCGGCGGGCTGGACGGACCTGCGGCGGAAAAGTCATGGGCCGTGTTGAGGGGCCCAAACCTTGCCGGCTCCGTGCGGCTCAAGCGCGAACCCGGCGCAAAGATCCCTTCAGCGGAGACCGGCATCTGGCTTGGCCGGAGTTTCCGTTCCCAGGGAATTGGCGGCGCCGCGCTGGAATTGGTCCTGGCAGAAGCCCGCCGGGCAGGTTTGCAGCGCGTCACAGCACGAACCCTGGCCGGGAACCATGGCGCCCAGCGGCTGCTCACCGCAGCCGGCGCGGCATTGACGCACGACGACGACGGCACCGTCCACGCCGTCATCGACCTTTAGCCCCGGAAGCAGAGAACGCGCCCACAGCGCGGGCCTGCTGCAGCGTCGCGCTTGCCGCTTAAACCACGACGGGCCCCCGCTTTCGCGGAGGCCCGTTGCGTTAGCCCGGGAAGTCCGGGCCGGCGGCAATTAGTTGCCGGTCAGCTTCTCACGCAGGGCAGCAAGTGCCTCGTCCGAAGCCAGGGTGCCGGCACCGGAATCGGTGGCAGCAGGCTCGGAGGAGTAGCTGGTGGTGCCGGAATCGCTGTCACCGGACGTTGCAGCCGCAGCGTCGTCGGCAGCGTGCTGGGCAACCTGCTTCTTGTGTGCTTCCCAACGGGTCTGGGCGTCAGCGTACTGCTGCTCCCAGGCTGCACGCTGGTTCTCGTAGCCCTCGAGCCATTCGTTGGACTCGGGGTCGAAGCCCTCGGGGTACTTGTAGTTGCCCTCTTCGTCGTACTCTGCGGCCATGCCGTACAGAGCCGGATCGAATTCGGTGCTGTCGGCGTCGACGCCCTCGTTGGCCTGCTTGAGGGACAGCGAGATGCGGCGGCGTTCCAGGTCGATGTCGATGACCTTGACGAACAGTTCGTCGCCAACGGAGACAACCTGCTCGGCCAGCTCAACGTGGCGCACGGCGAGCTCGGAGATGTGGACCAGGCCTTCGATGCCGTCTTCGACGCGGACGAACGCACCGAACGGAACCAGCTTGGTGACCTTACCCGGAACAACCTGGCCAAGGGCGTGGGTGCGGGCGAAGGTCTGCCACGGATCTTCCTGCGTAGCCTTGAGCGACAGGGAGACGCGCTCGCGGTCCAGGTCGACCTCGAGAACCTCGACGGTGACTTCCTGGCCAACTTCGACAACCTCGGACGGGTGGTCGATGTGCTTCCAGGAGAGCTCGGAAACGTGGACGAGGCCGTCTACGCCGCCCAGGTCCACGAATGCACCGAAGTTGACGATGGAGGAAACGACGCCGGGACGGACCTGGCCCTTTTCCAGCTTGTTGAGGAACGTGGAGCGGACCTCGGACTGGGTCTGCTCGAGCCATGCACGGCGGGACAGGACCACGTTGTTGCGGTTCTTGTCGAGCTCGATGATCTTGGCTTCGATCTGCTGGCCGATGTACGGAGCAAGGTCACGCACACGGCGCATCTCGACGAGGGATGCGGGCAGGAAGCCACGCAGGCCGATGTCGAGGATAAGACCACCCTTGACAACCTCGATGACGGTACCGGTGACAACACCGTCTTCTTCCTTGACCTTCTCGATGTCGCCCCAGGCGCGCTCGTACTGAGCACGCTTCTTGGAGAGGATCAGACGGCCTTCTTTGTCTTCCTTGGTGAGCACCAGGGCTTCGACCTGATCGCCAACGGAGACAACGTCCCCGGGATCAACGTCGTGCTTGATGGACAGCTCGCGGGAGGGGATGACACCTTCGGTCTTGTAACCGATGTCGAGCAGGACTTCATCGCGGTCGACCTTGACGACGGTACCTTCGACGAGGTCTCCGTCGTTGAAGTACTTGATGGTGGCGTCGACAGCTGCGAGGAAGTCCTCAGCGGTACCGATGTCGTTGATCGCGACTACGGGGGTACCGGGCTTCTCGGTGGAGGTGATGGTCATGTAGTAGGGGCTCCGTTGTGGATAGTTAGTCGGTCAGGCAAACCGGCGCGCCCGCGTTATGGAACGCAGGCGCGATTCTCGGTGAATCCGATGGATTCCCCGGGTCATCCTGATTTGTGGATTGCTTTCAATGCAGTCTTTAAGGGACCGCAAGCGCGTGCACGTGGTACACGCCCGTTTATTCTAGTCGCTGCCGGCAATGGGGGTCAAAGCGGGTGGGCAGCCGTACCGCCCGGCCTAGAAGTGGGTGAGGCAGTGCGTGGCCCGTTCCACCGCGAACATTTGCCGCGCCCGGAACGCAGCCCCCGGCGACGCTTCGACGATGGTGCCGGCCGCCTTGAGCGTCACGGGGCAAACCCCGCCGAGATAGATGGAGGACAGGGCAGAGACGTCCAGGGCGAGGTCGGCGGGCGCACCGTCGGGCAGGGGTTCGACGGCGGCCTGGCCGGCTTTGACCTCCAGGGCGAACGTTCCCCGCGCGAAGCCCAGGGGGTCGGCGACCTCGAACACCAGCCGGCCGTCGGCCGGGTAGTGCCGTGCCTCCAGGGCTTGCCGGACATCGAGGATCCGGAGCCAAAGCATGTCGCGGGGTTCGGAGGCTTCAACACAGCGGGAGTCCTCGAGCGCCCATGGCAGTGGATCATCGACCATTGCCTCTTCCCACGTGACACTTTCGACCAGGTCGATGGCGCCCAGGTACTGCCAGAGCTCCAGGTACGCATGGTCGGTGGCTGCCACCAGGTCCACCACCTCCATGGTGAACGGCCGGGTGTCCCAGCCGGCGAACTTATACGAGACGTAGCCGTCAACCACGCCTTCGGGCCCGTAGTGCAGCGCCACTTTGACCTTGGGATCCTCGTCCTCGGCCCGGCTGATGGATCCGGACGCGAGCTGGCGGTAGAACTCGTGCCGGCCGATCGAACCGGGCGTGAGGCGGTGCAACTGCTCGAAGACCTTCGGCGCCAGGTCAAGGAGAACCTTGGGATCGGCCACGTCAACGCGGCCCCTGGCGTGGTGGTTGAGGACGAAGCGGCGGCTGGTGTCCACCTTGATTGATTGCTCCCGCGTAGCCACTCCGAATCCGAACCTGGTGTAAATCGAGGCCTCCGACGCGGTCAACGCCGCCATCGCCAGCCCCTCCCGGCGGGCCAGTTCCAGCTCCTCCGCCATCATGCGGCGCAGCAGTCCCCTCCGCCGGTGCGACGTCCGGACTGTCACGGCGGTGACGAGGCGGGTGTCGAGCATCCGGCCAAAGCCGATGTTCATTGTCTTGTCGAAGGTACCGAAGGTTGCCACCGGGACGTTGGCTGCCAGGGCGTGGTCGGCCACTGGCCCAACCTGGTAGGCCCCGGTCATCACCCGCCCGTCCGCGCGCTGCATCCCGATGCCCCGGTCCACCCGTTCGTCGCTGCGGCGTGCGTCATGGAACCCGAAGGCAACGGCCCGCATCCAGTCGACGGTCTGCGGGTAGGCAGGATCTTCTTTGGCAGCCGGTTCAAAGCGCCGGATTTTGTAGTTTCCACTCAGATCACCCATTTGTCCGAGCCTAGTCAATGCATCCGGCGCCTGACCAGCATGAACGCATCCTTTATGGCGGGGTGCCGCCGCGTCAGGGCCTAGTGTCCGGCGTCGTACCAGCTGGGCCCGACGCCGATCTGGACTTCCAGCGGCACGCTGAGGTCCGCTGCGGCAGCCATCTGTTCGGTGACGAGCTTCTCGACGGCGGCGCGTTCACCGGCGGCCACCTCAAGGACCAGTTCATCGTGGACCTGGAGCAGCATCCGCGATTTAAGCCCCTGCGACTCCAGTTCGGCGTGGACGCCCAGCATGGCACGTTTGATGATGTCGGCGGCGGAACCCTGGATGGGGCTGTTGAGCGCGATCCGCTCGGCGTTCTCGCGCAGCTGGCGGTCCGTGCTGGTGAGGTCCGGCAGGTAGCGGCGGCGGCCCTCAATGGTGGCGGTGTAGCCATCCACCCTGGCCTGGTCCACCACGCCCCGGAGGTAGTCGCGGACTGCGCCGAATCGGTCGAAGTAGTCCTTCATGAGGGTACGGGCCTCGTCGACGGAGATCTCGAGCTGCTTGGACAGGCCGAAGGACGTCAGGCCGTAGGCAAGGCCGTAGGACATGGCCTTGACCTTGGAACGCATGGCACTGGTGACCTGGTCCGTGGGGACGTGGAAGATGTTGGAGCCGACGAACCGGTGCAGGTCCTCGCCGTCCTTGTAGGCCTGGATCAGGCCTGCATCGCCGGAGAGGTGGGCCATGATGCGCATCTCGATCTGCGAGTAGTCAGCGGACAGCAGGCACTCATACCCGTCGCTGACCACGAAGATACCGCGCACACGGCGGCCTTCCTCACTGCGGATGGGGATGTTCTGCAGGTTGGGGTTGTTGGACGAGATGCGGCCGGTAGCTGCCACGTTCTGGGCGTAGGTGGTGTGGATCCGCCCGTCCTCCGCCACGGACTTCTTCAGCGACTCGATCATCTGCCGCAGCTTGGCGGCCTCACGGTGCGCCATGAGCTGGACCAGGAACTCATGCCCGGTCTTCTCCAGCAGGTTCTTCAGGGACGCGGCATCGGTGGTGTAGCCGGACTTGATCTTCTTGGTTTTGGGGAGCTGGAGTTCGTCGAACAGGACGGTCTGCAGCTGCTTGGGCGAGCCCAGGTTGACCTCGTGGCCAATCGCGGCGAACGCCTGTTCCTGGGCTTGGTCGATCACCCTGGCAAGGTCGGAAAGCTGGTCCTCCATCTTGTCCATGTCGATGGCAATGCCGGCGAGTTCCATGTCCGCCAGGACGCGGCTGACCGGCAGCTCCAGGGTGGACAGGAGTTCCTCGGCGCGGCGGTCCTTGAGTTCGTCCTCGAAGAAGCGGCTCAGGGCCAGCACTACGGCGCCTGCCTGGACCAGGGCGTCGGCGGCCGCCGTGTCGTCGCCGTCGAAGGACAGCTCCAGTTGACCAGCCTTGGCCGTGGCGGCCGGTATGCCCACGTTGAGGTGGTGTTGGGCGAGTTCAGCGAGTTCGTAGGTGCGCCGGTCAGGCTGGATCAGGTAGCCGGAGATGGAGGTGTCGTCCACCACGCCCTCCAGCTCCAGTCCACGGGCCGTCAGTGCCTTGAGCGCAGCCTTGAAACCGTGGATCACCTTGGGCGCCCCGGGATCGCGCAGCCAGGCGGCCAGCACGTTTTCGGTTTCAGCGTCCTGTCCGGAGAGCTCCACATAGACTGCGGCGTCACCGCGGACAATGGCCACTGCGTCAGCGTCCTCGCCAATCCGGCCCGGCACGAGGTCCACGGCCAGTGCTGACCGCTGCCCGGTGCCGGCGGCCAGGAAGGCGGCCAGCTCCGCGGCACCGGCGGGGGTGCTGTAATTCGGGGTTTCGATGCTTTCACGCTCCGCAGCGGGGGTGTCGGCGTCGCCGTACAGGGCGAACAACCGGCCGCGGATGGCCTTGAACTCAAGCTGGTCGAAGAGGTCCTCGATGGCAGCCTGGTCCGGGCGCGGCTGGTAGAGGTCCTCCAAGGTTACGGGGAGGTCGAGGTCGGTGTGGAGCTGGTTCAGTCGGCGGTTGCGCTTGACGGCGTCAACGTTCTCCCGCAGGGCATCGCCCACTTTGCCGCCGATCGAATCGACGTGCTCCAGGACGCCTTCGAGGCCGCCGTAGAGGTTGATCCACTTGGCTGCCGTCTTGGGTCCGACGCCGGGCACGCCGGGAAGGTTGTCCGCCGTCTCCCCCACCAGGGCGGCGAGGTCGGAGTAGCGGCCAGGACTGACAAAGTACTTCGCCTCGATGGCGGCAGCATCCATCCGCGGGATGTCGCTGACACCCTTGCGCGGGTACAGCACGAAGACGTTGTCCGTGATGAGCTGGAACGCGTCCCGGTCTCCGGAGACGAGCAACACCTCGAACCCGGCTTTCTCACCCATGGCAGCAAGGGTGGCCAGGATGTCGTCGGCCTCGTAACCGGGCATCTTGATGGTCTTAATGCCCCAGGCCTCCATGACTTGGCCGATGAGGTCGATTTGGCCGCTCATTTCGCGCGGGGTTTCGTTCCGGCCGCCCTTGTACTCGCTGTACTCGGTCTTGCGGTGGGTGGATTCGTCGGAGACGTCGAACGCGACCGCGATGTGGGTGGGCTGCTGTTCCTTGATGAGGTTGATCAGCATGGAGGTGAAGCCGTGGATGGCGTTGGTGTGCTGGCCGTTGGAGGTGGAGAACTTGTCCGCCGGGAGCGCGAAGAAGGCACGGAAGGCCATCGAGTGGCCATCAAGGACCAGCAGCCGCGGCTGGCTGGTGATGGGAACCACCGGCGCTTCGGTGGCTGAAACGGACCCGCCGGCGGCGGGGGCGGCGCTCTTCACTGCAGGCTTTGGGGCGTCGGCGGGGCGCTGGCCGGCAGCGGCCTCATCGATGGCCTGGGACGGGAAGGGAGCCGGTTTGGTTGTTTCACTCACAGGTGCCAGCCTAGTTGCCATGACAGACAATTTCACGCCGGGCCCTTTCGCCGACGAGCTGGCAGCCGCCGGGATTCCCGGCCATATGCACGACTGGCTGGGCGCCTTCGGGGTCGGTGCGCTGGTCGTCAAGATGGGGATCCATTTCCTGGAGATGAGCCCGGAGCGCACCGTTGCCACCATGCCGGTTGAGGGCAACACGCAGGTGGCCGGAATCCTGCACGGCGGCGCGCACGTGGTGCTCGCCGAAACCCTGGGCTCCTTCGCCTCGGGCATGCACGCGGGCCCGGGCCGCCACGCCGTCGGAATCGAAGTCAATGCCACGCATCACCGGTCGATCGCTACGGGCCTGGTCACGGGCACGTGCACCGCGGTCCATTTGGGCCGGACCCTGGCCACCCACGAAATCGTCATGACCGATGCCCAGGGGCGGCGCCTGTCAACGGCGCGGATCACCAACCTGCTGCGGGACAACGCCGGCTGACGCGGGCGGCCTCAGGACTGCTGGCCGGTCCCGGGCTGCAGAAGGTACCGCAACTCCACGATCCCCCTGCCCAGGGTGCGTGAGGCAGCCAACTCCAGTGGCGGCGTCGGGCCCTTCATGGGCAGCAACCGCTTCCCCTCCCCCAGCACCACGGGAATGACGGAGAGGATGATCTCGTCCAGCAGGCCGGCGTCCGCGAACTGGGCCGCCAGCTTGCCGCCGCCCACCACCCAGATGTTCCGGTCCCGGGCCGCCTGGCGGAAGTCGGCAGTGAATTCCTGCACGTCCCCGCGCACAAAGGTGATGTCTGCCCCGTCCGGTGCCCGGTGTTCGTGGTGGGTGAAGACGTAGCAGGGCGTACCGTCGTACGGCCAGGTACCGGGCTCATGCTCCATCAGCCAGGCGTAGGTTTCCCCGCCCATGACAATGCAGCCCACACCGGCCATGAAGTCGTTGTAACTGTCGGTCCCGCCCTCGAAACCGTCGAACTGCAGCAGCCAGGCGAGATCGTCAGTGGGTGTGGCGATGAAGCCGTCGAGGGACGCGGCCACAAAGTATTGGATGCGCGGCATGGCCCCAGCGTAGCCAGCTGGCTCCCCTTGGCCAACAGGCCGGCCAACGGTGTCCGCCGGCAGGCCCGGGCCGCTACTTGGTGAAGTACGGGATGATCAGGTAAAGCCCGAAAAGCACAGCCAACCCGCACAGGCCGAAGCACAGGTAGGCGATGGAGCGCTTGACCCCGGGGGACGCCTGCTGGGCATCGCCGGCGATGGCCGTGAACCGGACCCCAAGCGAGTAGAGGGTCACCACAATGGCCGCCGATACGAGCGTGGTGCCTGCAACGGTCAGGAGTTCCAACCACTTCATCGCTGATTCTCCTTGGATTCTTTGGCCTTGGCGTCAGCCTGCGCCTTGGCTTTTGCTTCGGCCCGGGCGCGGGCCAGGGCCTTCTTCTTGGCGAACCGGACGGCCTGGCCGGCTTCCTCGACCTCGACCGCGTTCTGGTGGCTCACGGACGACTTGCGGGAATAGAAGAACATGAACAGGACCGCCGCGGTGCCGGCGATCGCAGCGATCAGGACACCCACGGCGCCGGTACCCACCAGCAGCGCGGTTAGGGCACCGACGACGCCGGCGGCCGGCAGGGTGAAGAGCCACCCCAGCGCGATCTTGCCCACCATGTTCCAGCGGACGGTGGTGCCGCGGCGTCCCATCCCGGAGCCGATGACGGACCCCGAGGCCACCTGCGTGGTGGAGAGGGCGAAGCCGAGGTGCGAGGAGGCAAGGATGGCAGAGGCGGTGCTGGTTTCGGCAGCGAAACCCTGTGCGGGTTTGACCTCGGTCAGGCCCGACCCCATGGTGCGGATGATCCGCCAGCCGCCGGCATACGTTCCGACCGCGATGGCAAGGGCGCAGGAGGTGATCACCCAGAGCTGGGGACCGGAGCCAGGTGCCTGGCTGTGGGAAGCGATCAGCACCAGCGTGATGATGCCCATGGTCTTTTGTGCGTCATTGGTGCCGTGGGCCAGCGCCACCAGGCTGGAGGTGAAGACCTGGCCGGTACGGAAGCCGCCGCGTTTCTGGGTGAGCTTGGACCCTGTCTCGGGATCCTGGCGCGCGGTAAGGGCGTAGGCCAGGCGGGTGCACACGTAGGCGGCAAGTCCGGCGATAACGGGGGCGAAGACAGCCGGCAGGATGACCTTCTGCAGCAGGCTCTCAAAGTTGACCGAGTTGAAGCCCGAGCCGATAACGGCGGCACCGATCAGTCCGCCGAAGAGGGCGTGGGAGGAACTGGAGGGCAGGCCCTTCAACCACGTGATCATGTTCCATAGAACGGCCCCCATCAGCCCGGCGAAGATGATTTCCGGGGTGATCTGCACCCCCTCGGACCCCTCGCGGATGATGCCGCCGGAGACGGTCTTGGCCACCTCCGTAGAGAGGAAGGCACCCACCAGGTTCAGGACGGCGGCCAGGGCCACTGCTGTCCGGGGCTTGATGGCACCCGTTGCGATGGGCGTTGCCATGGCGTTCGCGGTGTCGTGGAAGCCGTTCGTGAAGTCGAAAAATAGTGCCAGTCCAATGACCAGCGCCACCATGAAGGTGATATCCACCTGTTGCCCAATCTGCAGAGTCGACGTTCAGCAGTTTCTCGTACCAGGCTGCCGTGGACAGCATAGTTCACCGGCTGTTTGCGTGGAATGACTTGTGGTGTTGGCACAACCGGTGGGAAACCTTATCGATCGTACGCGTCCACGGCATGAGGTCAAAACACGGGTTGGGCCAGAAATGCGCGGATCCGGTCGAGTTCCGCAGGCGTGATTCCGAGCCGTGGATGGGGTGAGACGGTGAGGATGCGCCGCCCCAGGAAACCCGCCCATCGTTGCGCTTCGGCCTCGAACGCCAGCTGGTCGTCCACCCAGGCGACGGCCCTCGGCCCGGTCTCTTCGACGTCGTCCTGGATGGCACGGAGTTTCCACCAGCCGGTCCCGCCGGCTGCGCCGTCTGCGGCCAGGTACGGCCACCCGCCGCCCTTGAGGCCGACGGCGGGACACAGGTACTGGGCGGCCAGTTCTTCCCAGCTGGTCAGCCAGACGCACCGCAGTCCCGGCATCCGGGCCAGGGAGTTCAGCCCGGCCACGAGCTCGGCCGCGAAGGCGACGGGCAGCAAGCCGGCGTCGGCGCGCTGCCAGGGGGAACCCCACCCGGTGGTCCCTTCGGGGCTGAACGGACAGATGACTCCGTCGACGTCCAGGTAGAGCGTGCACCCACCCGGGGCAGCTCCGGCCCCTGGTGGGTGCAGGCCCGGGACCCGCCGGGCGTCCGGCCGCCGGGTGGTCACGGCGCCGCGGTTGCCTGCCCTGAGTTGACGTTCACCAGCCAGGAGACACCGAAACGGTCCGTGCACATGCCAAAGACGTCGCCCCACGGCGCCTGCTCCATGGGGACAGTCACCGTTCCCCCGTCGCCGCTGAGCTTTTCGTAGTAGCCACGGAGTTCCGCCTCGCTGTCGCCGCTCAGGGATACCGAAATGGCAGATCCTGCGTGGTACTCCATGCTGTTCGGGGTGTCGGCGCCCATGAGCACCAAGCCCTGGGTGGTGGTCAGCATGCCGTGCATGATCTTCTCCGCTTCCGCGGGATCCTCGCTGGCCTGGAAGTCGCCGAAAGTGCTGAGCGTCAGTTCGCCGCCGAAAACAGATTGGTAGAAGTTCATGGCATCGCGGGCATTGTCGCGGAAGCTCAGGTAGGGATTGAGGATCGTGGGCATGTCGGGATCTCCTTCACAGTGCCGGAAGTTGCTGGGCCCGAAACCCGGGCCCAGCAACATCCTGCCCGATCCGGGTGAAGACCGGTAGGGGAAACAGGCCCCTGTCGGGCCCTCTGTATGGTGCGGCGGGGCGCGGGGAACGTAGGCTCGGGGCATGGCCAGATTCTTCGATGTTCATCCGCACGACCCTCAGCCCCGCGCGATTGCCCAGGCGGTAAAAATCATCCGGGACGGCGGCCTGATCGCCTACCCCACGGACTCCTGCTACGCCCTGGGGGCACAGATGGGAAACCGGGAAGCCCTGGACCGGATCAGGAACATCCGGCACCTGGACGACAAACACCACTTCACGCTGGTGTGCCGGGATTTCGCGCAGTTGGGCCAGTTCGTGAACATCGGCAACGACGTCTTCCGCAGCATCAAGGCGGTGACACCCGGCAGCTACACGTTCATCCTGCCCGCCACGAAGGAGGTTCCCAAGCGGCTGCTGCACCCCAAGAAGAAGACGGTGGGCGTACGCATCCCGGACAACCGCGTGGTCCAGGCCCTGCTGGCCGAACTGGGCGAGCCGCTGCTCTCCAGCACGCTGCTCCTGCCGGACGAGGAGGAGCCGCTGACGGTGGGCTGGGAGATCAAGGAACGCCTGGACCATCAGGTCGATGCCGTGATTGATGCCGGGGACTGCGGCGCCGAGCCCACCACGGTGGTCGACTTCTCCAGCGGCGTGGCCGAGGTAGTGCGGCACGGGATGGGCGATCCGTCACGCTTCGAGTAACTCCCCCGGACCTTCTGCCGGTGCGCCCGGTCAGTCCTGCTTGCGTGCCCTGCTGGGCTGCACCCGCGGGGGCTCTCCGGGCATCTTGGGGTAATCGGGCGGGAAGGGCAACTCCCCGAGGCCCGCTTTGAGGTCGCGGTCCCACCACTGCAGCAGGGTGTCGATGGTGCCGGGCGCGGCACTGAAGTCCGCCCACGGGTCGCCCACCGTCTTCAGCCGCTCCGGCACGGTAAGGATGGTGAAGTTCTTCGGATCCGCGGTTTCCAGTTCATCCCAGCCCAGCGGACAGGACACCGGGGCGTGTGGAAGGGCGCGCGGACTGTAAGCGCCGGCGATGGTACGGTCGCGGTTCGCCTGGTTGAAGTCCAGGAACACCCGACGGCCACGCTCTTCCTTCCACCAGGCCGTGGTGACCTTGTCCGGGATGCGCCGTTCCACTTCCCGGGCTGCAGCGATGACCGCGTGGCGCACGTCGAGGAACTCGCGGGTGGTTTCGATGGGGGCGTAGACGTGGAGGCCCCGGTTCCCGGAGGTCTTGATGAAGCAGGCCAGCCCGGCTTCGGCCAGGACGTCCTTCAGCACCAGGGCTGCGGGGATGGCGTCGTCGAAATCGGTGCCGGGCTGCGGGTCCAGGTCGATCCGCAGCTGGTCCGGATTGTCGGTGTTTCCGGCACGCGACGGCCAGGGATGGAACACCACCGTGTTCATCTGGACGGCCCAGACGGCTGCGGCAGGCTCATCGAACACCAACTGGGGGTGGGACCTCGCACTGGGGTAGACCACCTTGACGGAGCGGATGAAGTCCGGCGTGCCCTTGGGCGGATTCTTGGAGAAGAACATGTCGCCGTCGATGTTGTCGGAGTACCGCTGGAGGGAGACTGGCCGGTCCCCGTTGGCGGCGATGAACGCCTCCCCCACATCGCAGATGTAGTTCGCCAGGTCCAGCTTGGTGAGGCCCAGGTCCGGCCACAGAACGCGGCTGGGGCTGGAAATGCGCATCTCGCGTGGTCCGTTGGGTCCTTGCACGGTGATGGTGGTCTGTTCACTCGCCATGGGGACAACGTACACCCCGCCGCCGGCCGGGATGGGCATATCCGTCCTGGCCTCCGGCATGATGGGTCCATGCCAGCATCCGATAAGCCGCTCACCCTGGCCGTGGGCGAAGCCTCTTTCTCCGCCGTCCATGCCCGCCCCGCGAATCCCACCGCCACCGTGGTGGTGGCGCATGGGGCCGGCGCCGGCATGGAGCACCCGTTCCTTCGCGGCTTCACCGATGCGCTCAACAGCCTGGGCTTGGCCACGCTCCGCTTCAATTTCCCCTACCGGGAGGCGGGACGGAAGTTCCCTGACCGTCCGCCGGCGGTGATCGCTGCCTGGCGGGCTGCCATGGCCGCCGCCCGCGCCCAGGCTGATGCCCATGGTGACGGCGGACCGTTGTGGGCGGCGGGCAAGTCGTTCGGGGGTCGGATGGCCTCCATGGCCGTCGCCGGGGGCATGGACGCCGCCGGGCTTGTATACCTGGGATATCCCCTGCATGCTCCCGGGAAACCGGAAAAACTCCGGGACGAACACTTGTACGGCCTGACGGTGCCCATGCTGTTCCTGCAGGGAACCAGGGACACGTTTGCCACGCCCGGCATCCTCGAGGATGTCGTCGCCCGGATCGGCCGCAACGCCGTCCTGCAGTGGGTAGAGGGCGGGGACCACTCGTTTGCGGTGGCGGGGCGGAAACGGGCCGCCGATGAAGTGGGCGCGTCCCTGGCGGCCCCGGCGGCTGAGTTCATCGCAGCACACACCTAGGAGACTGCTGAACTAAGTGCTTTGTAGGGCTGGTCCGTGGCGTTCGCTGTCGGGCCAGCCCTTCCTTTTGTGGGTTGGGGTTTCTGGGGTTGAAGTATTTTGGGTGGTTCCGGGCTTTTGGTGCCTGTTGGCCGGGTAGGGGGT